>CAYRIY010000085.1:0-13114 GCA_964424335.1 uncultured Clostridia bacterium | reverse complement strand
CCAGCGCGCGTTACTTCATCACCAAAGCCTCAACGATCCTGTACTGCGCCAGAAAGTACGGATTGACCGCTATCCCGATCGCAGCGGCCAGCATCACCCAGCCGATCGCTGTTGCGACTCGGCGGACGAGAAGAGGTCTGCCCGAGCCCTTCCAGACAACGGGGAGGATGACGAACGCGCTCGCAATGCTGCTGATGATGACGGCCGATCCGGCAACGAGCGGCGTGATGTGGCCCGACGTCACAAGGTGGGCCGCCGTAGCCGCGGTCGACGAACTCGAAACAATTCCTCCGAAGAAGCTGACGACGTAAAAACCGAGGTTGCCGAGGAGCTGCCCCGCCAGGCTGCCAAACACCGTGATGAGTGCAAACAGCCATCCAAAGGTAAGCGCGGATTTCAGCGAGAACGGCGATTCGAGGTTGATCTCGGGTGGGGCTTCGCTCCTCGAACGGCTGCCGCGCAGAGCCAAGTAGAGCGTGACGGCAAGCATGAGGCCCACCGGCACGAGCCCGGCGGGCAGCGCAGTCGGAGCAAAGATCGCGAGAATCACTCCGTTTCGCAGGAACGCCGCCGTCTTTGCCCACATGATGCCGCGAAACACCGAGTTATCAAGCCCCAACCCTTCGACCCGCGCTTTTTGCGAAAGCTCCGCTACCGTGGCCGTCGAGTTGACCAACCCGCCGAGAAATCCGGTGTAGTTGATCCCTTTTGAGCCGTACAGTTTGAGCAGGATGTAGTTGCCAAACCCGATGGCGCTGATCAAGACGACCATGAGCCAGATTTTGCGTATGTCGAAGAGCCCCCATGGGTCGAGGGCGCCCACGGGAAGCACGGGCAAGATGACAAAGCTCAAAATGCCGAGCGTGATGGCCGCATGAAGCTCGCTCTTTTGGAGGTGGTTGGTAAATAGGACCATCTCCTCCTTATAGCTCAGGAGTGCGAGCATGAGCACGACGACGGAAACGGCAAAAACCACCGCCCCTTGCGCCATCATCATTCCGACGACGTTGATCAAAAAGAGCGCCACCGAAGTCGTCGCTTCGACGCCCGAATCGCTTAGGATCGACCGGACGTTGATGACGATCACCACGACCCCAATCATGGCCAATGAAGCAATGGCGTACGTCTGCCCCATATGCCACGTCAAAAAGCCGAGCAGCGCGACAAAGGAGAACGTGCGCAGGCCTACTTCCTTGCCGGCACGCTCTCGCTCGAGCCCGATGATGAGGCCGAGCCCAAGGGCGATGGTGAGATGCCAAAGTGTAATATAGGAAGTTTCGAACTCCATCCACGACACCTCTCGTGAACACTTAAGTACGTTTTCCGTCGGCGATGCCCCAGGCCCGGTTGTGCGCCTAGGATTGACTATTATGACAAGGAAGCCTTGGAAGTGAGGAACAATTAAGACCAGACGGCCCTAGGAAGACCGGCCCTAGGAAGACCGAATGCTAGAAGCGGAATTTTAGTGTACATTGTACCACTTCTCACGGAAAAAGTTGAGCGCGGGAGGAAATTGCCATGAGACCCGGCGATGCGGAATGGACAATCGAACAGGAGCGACTGGAGCGAACGCTCCGGGAGGTCGCCCACCAGACCGAGATGGTCGAGGCGACCCTTGGGCAACACCGTTCGGAGGTCATTTCGGCACGGGCCGACATGTGGGAGAACATGCCGAGGTTGGTTCGCTCGTGGGACGATATCGTCGAGCTGACGCAAAACCAGGAACTACTCAACCAGCAAGAGCGGAACTACCTGTTCTATTCCAAAATGCTTCCACGGCTCCGGCGCCTTATGGACTCGCCCTACTTCGGGCGAATCGACTTTCAGCCGGAGAGCGGCGACGATCCCCATC
Organism: uncultured Clostridia bacterium; assembly: GCA_964424335.1. Lineage (GTDB taxonomy): Bacteria > Bacillota > Limnochordia > DTU080 > RSA5 > CAYRIY01. The sequence continues at coordinate 11,262 of CAYRIY010000085.1, read as the reverse complement.
CGATCAACGTGTATATCGGCGTCGCCGGCCTCACGCACCACGAGACCGGCGAGCACCTCGTCTACGATTGGCGCGCTCCGATTTCCAGCATGTTTTACGACTACGAACCTGGCCCGGCGTCCTACGGAATCGAGGGTGGTCGAATCAACGGGAAGATCCTCCTCAAACGGCAGTACAAGATCGAAAGCGGAACGCTCCGCTACATGTTCGACACCGACCTCAAGATCGACGACGACCTGCTCCAGGAGATCTTGAGCAAGAGCGCGGACGACAAGATGAAGGTGATCGTGCAAAGTATCCAGCGTGAGCAGAACAAGGTGATCCGCGACGAGGATCATCGGCTGCTCATCGTTCAAGGCCCTGCGGGGAGCGGCAAGACATCGATCGCCCTTCACAGGGTTGCGTACTTCCTTTACCGGTACCGGGGCGATCTCAAAGCCGACCAAGTGCTCGTCCTATCGCCAAACGAGATCTTTGGCGACTACATCTCCGACGTTCTACCCGAGCTTGGCGAGGAGAACGTGTTGCAAAAGACCTTTTCGTCCTTCGTCGACGCCTGGCTCGACATCGGCGCCGAGTCCTTGGCGGACCAAATGGAATTTCTCCTCGGCGAAGGCGGCGCGCGTGAAATTCGAAAGGCCGGCATTGCATTTAAGGGCTCACTTGCGTTCCACGACATCTTGCAAAATTACGTCAAGCGCCTCGAGTCAGGCGCCGGCGCCCCCTTTCGCGACATCGTCTTTCACGACAAAGTCGTGGTGACCCGCGACTCGCTCCTTGAGCTGTTCCGTGATCAATATAGTTATTTGCCATACGCAAAGAGGCTCGACAAAGCCGCGCGCCGCGCACTTTTCTTGTTTGAGCCTCACGAAGAAGCGCGCCTCCAAGAGATCCGCGCCGAACTGAAGAAAACGAGGAATCCCAACAACAAGGGCGCCCTCTCCCGGGAGCTCCGCCGCCTGAGCAACCGCATGCTGCGCGAGGAAGCGACGCCGATCAAAGATCGCATCGAGTCCTGGGGCCGCGTGAATTGGATCAGGATCTACCGCGCCCTCTTCACCGACCTCAACCTCTTGCAATCGCTTGCCGGCAACACGCCGCTTCCAAAGGAGATTCGGGAGATCGCCCGCATGACGGTCAAGTCGATCGACCGCGGCCGGATCGGCTACGAAGACGCCGCCGCTGCGCTTTACCTCAAGGCGGCCCTTGGCGGCGTCGAAGCGATGACCAACATTCGGCACGTCGTGGTCGACGAGTCCCAAGACTACTCGCCCGTCCATTACATGGCGATGCGGGCTCTATTTCCCAATGCGGCCTTTACGATCCTCGGCGACCTCAACCAAGCCATCCACCCATACCTGTACATGCCGGAGTTCGACGCTTTGGAGCGCATTTTCGCCGGACTGCCGAGCGCCACGCTTCGGATGGCTACGAGCTATCGATCGACACGGGAAATCGTCGCTTTTACCAAGGCAATTTTGGGAGAAGGCGAACCGATCGAGCCCATCGACCGCGGCGGTGAGAAGCCGATGATCATCGAAACGACCGACGATCGTGCGGCTGCGTCGGACATCGTCCGCTGGGTGGCGGCGCTCAAGCAAGAGGGGCGCCGCTCGATCGCCATCATCTGTAAGACGGCAAAGGATGCGTTTAGCCTACATCAAACGATCGGCGCCGACTGCGAAGCGACGCTCGTGACCAAAGACGACCATAGCTTTACTCGAGGCGTCGTCGTAATCCCGTCCTACCTCGCCAAAGGACTCGAGTTTGACGCCGTCGTCATCCACGACGTAAGCAAACGGCGGTACGCGGACGAGCGCGAGCGAAAGCTGCTCTACACGGCGTGCACCCGGGCCCTGCACCGATTGATCCTCTACTGCGTCGGCGAGCCGAGCCCCCTAATCGCTGCCGTCCCCGCAGATCTATACATTCTCGCACAGGCGAGCGCGGTTCGTTGATGTGAAAGGCGAAAACGAAGCAGGACTTCGGTCCAACTGCTGGAATCGAACACCCTTGTTTGGAAAATCATTGGGAGGTGCTTTTTGATCGTGAAGCGCAGTTTGTTCGGATTGTTGATCGTGGCGAGCCTGATGATGGCAGCGGTCTCGGTGGCATCTGCTGACGGCGGCCACATCTTTGTCGGTGTCGAAACCATCTCGAGCGACTTTGATTTCGATACCGTGATCGTGGTCGATCACCCTGTAGGAGACAACGTGACCATCGTTGCTGCTTACTGGCCGAGCGACGCTGTTTACGGAGTTCGCGCCCGCTTTGGCCAGGACAAAGGCTTTTATGCATCGGCTACCGTGTGGGACGGCGGTGTGGACACTTGGCGAATCGGCGGTTACTTCGAAGGAGCGCTCAGCGCCCAGTTTTCGTACCGGGTTAACCTAGGAATTTTCGCTTTCGCCGGTTTCTCCAGAGTTTGGCCCGATGCCGCGGTTGACTACGAGTACGAGCTGTCCGATGCGCTTGCCATCATGGGCGTAGTCTCAAACGACTTGGCCCGTGTCGGACTCGGCTATCACTTCTAGGATCAAGGGCGCGAATCCAACCACTGAGTACAGTGCACGAGCCGACGGCCACCCGCAAAAATGCGGGTCGGCCGCGGCTCTTTTTTTGTCCATCTTTTCGCTTATCTCTCGTTCAAACACATCATCGATCACCTAAAGCGCGACTGGCACGGCGCATGCCTCTATGATATTATTTAGGAAGCCGTACATTTTGGCATCCGAAGTTGTCCTCATCGGCTGTCGTTTGGAAGGGAGGCCACCGCCATCCCACATCGTAGCGCCCAAGACGAAGCCGTCTTGTCGACCCCACAACTCGCCGCGATCGATCGATTTGATTCGCAGCTCAGGATCTTGTACCAATCGCTCCGCTCCCATTTGATGAGGGAACTCGCTTCCAGAAAGCTTTCATACTCGGCATCGCTCGTGCTGTTTATGGTGAACCGGATGGGCAAGGCCACGATGGGCGAGATCCAGCGAGAGCTCGGTCTTGCAAGCAGCACGATCACCGGACTGGTCGACACGTTGCACAGCAGGGGGCTCGTGGAACGGTACATAGATCCGGACGACCGCCGCGTGATTTGCGTTCGTCCAACAGCGGAAGGCACTCGCGAAGTGATGAGCCTGCGCAAGAAACGCGTCGAGTGGCTCAGGTCCGCCTGGCCCGCCGATGCGACCGAAGAGGAGCTGGAAACGGCGCTCCGCCTGATCGAAAGGTTGACTCACTCGCTTGCCTCGTTCAAAGACTAAGGAGGAATCCGACTCGTGACCCGCAATCGCAAGCTGAATGCGCCTTTGCTCGCCCTCTTCCTCGTGCTTTTCGTCGTCTCGGTCGGATTTGGTCTCGTCATCCCCCTCCTCCCGCTGATCGCTCGCGAGTACAACGCATCCGCCTTCATGATTGGAATGATGACGGCGGGTTACTCGATCGTCCAATTCATCTTCTCCCCGATGTGGGGGAAGATCTCGGATCGACACGGGCGCAAACCCGTGTTGATGATCGGCATCGCCGGCGTTTCGCTCTCCTTTCTGTTCATGGGATTTGCAAACAGCTTCTGGGGGCTCTTTATCGGGCGCGTGCTGGGAGGTTTCTTGGGCTCGGCTACCCTACCCGCGGCGCAAGCGATGGCAGCCGAGCTCAGCGGCGCCAAGAGCCGCGCGAGCGCCATGGGGCTCATGGGCGCGGCCTTTGGCACCGGATTCATCGTCGGGCCGCTGTTTGGGGGAATTCTGGCGCCGTACGGCTTCTCCGTCCCCTTTTTCTCCGGAGCGGGTCTGGGGCTTGCAACCGTCTTGTTGGCCTACGCGGTGTTGCGGGAAGTGGACCCCGACGTCCTTGGAAAAGCGCGGGCGAGCAGCGCTCGCACTTCCGTCTTTCGAGGCATGACGACGGCGCTGTCCGGCCCGGCCGCCCCTTTTTACATCCTCCCGTTCGTGATCATGCTGGCGCAAAGCTCGCTGATGACCGCACTCGCGCTCTTTTTAACCGATCGCTTTCACGTGGATGCGTCGCTGATCGGCGTCGTGTTCGCCTTCAACGGCGCCTGCGGCGCCCTCATTCAGGGCATCGCCATTGGGCCGATCACCGCTCGGCTCGGCGAGTACAGGACCATCTTCATCGGGCTCATGATCGGCATTTCCGGCTTTCTGCTGCTCATTACGGTGCCGACGTTTGGCCTCGTCATCCCTTCCGTCGCGTTGACCGCCGTCTCGATGTCGCTCACACGGCCGTCCTCGACCTCGTTGCTCTCGCAGGTGACCACGCTTCCACAAGGCATCACCATGGGGCTGCAATCTTCATTTGACGCCCTCGGCCGCGTCGTCGGCCCCCTTTGGGCGGGCTTTGCGTACGACCGCATGGGAACGCTGCCCTTTTTGTCGGCGGCCGCCGCCTACGTCGCATACTCGCTTTACCTGCGCTCGGTAAGGCGCGCCTCCACCAGCCCAGAGGCCGTCCCGGCCGCCGCCGAAAAGTGACGGTCAATCTCCGTCCGCAGGATCTGGCGCAGTCCCTTTCGCGAGCGTTTCCCCGTCAACCGCCCTCCTGGCATCGACCAGGCCGTGTCCTTGCGTGTTGATGTCCAGCCCGAGCGTCTCTGCCGATTGGACCAGGCGAAGTTTTACCTCGTCGGGGGTGAGTCCGCGCTCCTTTTCGAGCATCAGAGCGACGATCCCGCTACAGATGGGCGTTGCCATCGACGTGCCGGATAGAGCGATGTAGTCGGCGCGCTTTCTCCTTTGTTGGATCGCCGCAAGCGACCTAGGCACGTTGGGCGCCGTGACCTCCACCCCCGGGGCGACGACGTCGGGTTTGGCCACGTCGTCAATCGTAGGCCCCCTGCTTGAAAAGAGCGCCACGACATCGTCATTTCGAGCGGCCGTCCTATTGTCGTCGGACGCCCCCACCGTGATCACCTTGGGATGAATCCCCGGGGTCGCTATGGTGCGCGGACCCGGCCCCTCGTTTCCAGCGGCGGCGCAGACGACGATGCGGTTTTCCCACGCGGTTTGCACGGCCTGGGCTAGCAAATCGTCCTCATACGATTCGACGGCCGGCGCTCCGAGCGAAAGATTGATGATCCTGATCCCCAGCTTTTCTTTTTGTTCAATGCACCATTGGACGGCACGAATAATGGTGGAAAGCGAACCGCTGCCGGCTCTGTTCAGCGCCTTCACCCCGATGAGCCGCGCCCCAGGGGCGATGCCCCGGTAACGTCCGCCGGAACGAGCGCCATTGCCCGCCGCAATCCCTGCGACGTGGGTTCCGTGTCCGTTGTCATCGTAAGGATTTGGCCGATCGCCCACAAAGTCTCGAAAGCCGACGATGCGGTTGACCGGCTTCGTAAAATCCTCGTGCGGGTGGATCCCTGTATCGATCACGGCGATCCCGACACCGTCTCCACAGAGCCCGTCGTCCCAAACATCAGGGGCATTCACGGTCGGCGCAGCGACGTCCATGAAGGCCTTGACCTCGCGGTCAAGGACGACACGCCGTACCCTGCTATCCTCGAGAACCGCCTTCAAACTCCCAAGGGGAACCTGTGTGGCCACCCCGCCCACGACAGGGAGATCTTGTGTGCGACCGCAGCGCAGCTCCACCAAGCGACGGTTGAAGGTCTCATATTCCTCCCGATTGCATCCGCCACTTTCGAATTGCACGATCACCGGGACCCGGCGACGTCGCCGTAGCGGCGCCAGGAGCCGAGACAAAAAGCATGGAATATTTGAAGCCGGCCGCAGTGAATCAACGACGGCGCCGCGCAGGTTTCTGTCCATCTTGGCTGCGTGCGCCCGAATCCAATCGATGTCTTGGCCGTTCATCGCAATCACCTTCCAAATCGCAGCCTACTTTTTCACATAGTAGATGCGCTGGAAAGGAAGGTGATAGGAGCGGTGTAAGCAGATGAGCTGCGCCTTTAAGAATGAGACTTGGAGCTTGGTCGATGCGTCCCGGTCAAACCCCGAGCAGCCCCAGCACCACCGTCATCGTGACCACACTTGCCAGCGTGGTTACGACGACGAGCAGACTGACCAGATCGGGACGGACGTTAAATTCGGAGGCGTACACGACGGCGTTGACGGCCGTGGGCGTCGCCGCTTGCAGGATGAGGATCTTTGCCAAGGCGGGGTCGGCGCCCATGAGCGCTGGAAAAGGCGCCAGCAGCGCAGGGACGACGATGAGCTTGAGGAGGGTCCCCCACACGATCGGCCAGCGGTCGGCCGCCGCCAGCTTCATGTCGGCCAAGTTCATGCCGAGGAGCACGAGCGCAACCGGCACGTTCGCCTCGCCCAAAAGGTCGATCGGCTTTAAGATGACACCGGGGATCTGATCGGCGCCGATGCCAAGCGCCCGTACGAGCCCGGCGCCGATCGCCGCATAGAGGATCGGCTGAGCAAGGAGCGTCTTAAGACCGCCCGCAGCGCTGCCTCGGGCGCAGGCGTAAATCGCCACGAGGCTCGCGGGCGCGAACTGCATCGCCATAAAGACGATGGCCTTTTGAAACCCATCGTCGCCCCAGGCAAAGAGCGCGGCGGACGCGCCGAAATTGCCGGTATTGGGAAGGAGAACGCCCAAGAGGACCGCCGTCGCCACCGGCCCATTCCAGCCCATCAACTTGCCGAGCCCCGCAGCAACGAGCCAGGCCAGCGCGATGAAGAGTGCGCTAAATCCCCCCATCGCCCCGAAATCGGCCAAGGTGAGCGGGTTGTGAACGATCGCGCTGAAGACAAGGGCCGGGCCAAAAAGATATAGAAGCGCCGTCGAGAGCGCTTCCTTTGGAACCGGGCGCCGACGCTGCAGGAAGTAGCCGGTCCCAACGACAAGTAAGATTGGCAGCACAACGTTGAAAAATGCCACGATGAAGTCTGGCTCCCATCGGCGACGTACGGAGGTATTATACGTGAAATGGATTTGTAGGCATTATCGCACCGGTGAAACCCTCGAGGCAACGGAAGAGAGCGGCAGCATCGCCGTACGGCCGATCACCGGCGTCCGGAACGCGGACGACCTCCCAATTCTCGCCCCCGGCCTCGTCGACCTGCAGCTCAATGGATTTTTGGGCGTCGACTTCAACGGGCCCGACTCGCTCGACCAAGACGGCATCAAACGCGTCGTAAAGGCCCAGTGGGCGCTCGGCGTCACGCACTTTCTCCCCACGGTGACCACAAACTCCTTTGAACACATGAGCCGTTGCATGCGCCAGCTCGCCCAGGCCATGGAGGACCCCGAGACCGGGCCGTCGATGCCCGCGATTCACATGGAGGGGCCGTACATCTCGCGCGAAGACGGGCCCCGCGGCGCGCACCCCGTAGAACACGCGCGCCCCCCGGACTGGGATGAGTTTCAAAGGTTTCAGGAAGCCGCGAGCGGTCGCATCCGCCTCGTGACGCTCTCTCCCGAATACCCGGAGGCTGAAGCGTTTATCCGCCGGGCCACAAGCGAGGGCATTGCCGTCGCCATCGGGCACACCAATGCGTCGTCGGAGCAGATCAAAGCCGCGGTCGACGCAGGCGCCAGGCTCTCCACGCACCTTGGCAACGGATCGCACGCCATGATTCCAAGACACCCCAATTACATCTGGGACCAACTCGCGGCCGACGAACTTTGGGCCTCACTCATCGTCGACGGCCACCACCTGCCTCCCGCGGTCGTCAAGACGATGGTGCGTGCGAAGACTTTCGATCGAGTCATCCTCGTCACCGACGCCGTCTCCGTAGCCGGCTTGGGGCCGGGCACGTACACCACGTTGACCAAAAATGTAGAGGTGACAAAAGACGGCGCCGTCCGCCTCGCCGGCACGCCGTACCTTGCGGGCGCCGCCCTGGAAATGCCAAAGGCGATCGCAAACACGGTCGCGTTCGCGGGCGTCGACTTCGCGCAAGCCATTGAGATGGCCTCAATTCACCCCGCGTTTTTCATGCGGACGTACGGAGGCGTCTCGATCCCTCATCACGAGAGCGGCTCTTGGGCGGTCTTGAGACGAGCCGGCGGCGAGATCGAGGTCTTGATGACCGCGGTCGCGGGACGCGTCGTTTTTCAGGCCTCGTAGAGGCGCACGTCGAGTCCGTTCATCCCAAGCGATTTGGAAGCTCGGGAAAGCAGCCGCTACGTCCCGATGTCGATGCGCGCCGGCTCGCCTTCGACGCCGACCACGCGTGCGGGAACGTGGAATACCTCTTCGACAAGGGAGCGGGTCAGGGTGACGGCGGCGGGTCCGTAAGCGGCGAGCCGCCCGTCTTTGACCGCCAAGACCGATCGGCAGTAGCGCAGAGCCCAGGTGAGGTCGTGAATCGCCATGACGACCGTCATCCCTCGCGCCTCGTTCAAGGACTTGACCAAATCCAAGATGTCCAACTGGTACCGAACGTCGAGATTGGCGATGGGCTCGTCGAGCAATAGGAGCTTCGGCTCTTGTGCGAGCGCCCGCGCCAAAAAGACCCGTTGACGCTCACCGCCGGAGAGCTCGGTGATCAGACGGTCCTTAAAATCGATGGTGCCCGTCTGCTCTAAGGCGTCGTGCATCACGTCCAGGTCCTCGGCGGTGAGCGGGCTCAGCCTGCGCCGATATGGGTAGCGACCCATTGCCACCACGTCGATCACGCGAAAACCAAAGCCGATGTGCGGATTTTGACTCAAGAAAGCGATTTGGCGCGCCCGGTCTCGTTCTGGAATGTCGTGAATGTCGCGGTCGTTTAGAAGCACCCGCCCTGACGACGGGCGCAATATGCCGACCAAGGCTCTAAGGAGCGTCGATTTGCCGGCCCCGTTCGGCCCGATGACGCCGACAAAATCTCCCGCTTCGATCTCGACCGAGATGCCGCGGAGCGCCGGGCGCCCCCGAAGCGTGCATTCGAGCTGCTCAGCGCGAAGCATTGTGCAGCCTCCTTAAACATTTCCCTAACTCCAACCGACTAGCTCCCGCCGCCTAACGAGCAGCGCCAAAAAGAACGGTACGCCGAAAAAGGCCGTCACGACGCCGGTCTGAAGCTCTACGGGCGCGAAGATGATCCGAGCGAGCAGGTCGCAAAGGATGAGAAAGGTCGCTCCAAGCAGTCCGGAAGCCGGCAAAAGGCGCTTGTGGTCGGGGCCTACGATCATTCTCATCGTATGGGGCACGATGAGGCCCACAAACCCGATCAAGCCGACGACCGAGATGGCGGCGCCCGTAACCACCGCCACGAGTCCCAGTGTCCACCGCTTGGTGCGTTCGACGTTGACGCCCATCGCTCGGGCGTCGTCTTCACCGGCCGCGAGCATGTTGAGCTCTGCCGCAAACGCCATGAGCGCCACACTTCCGACTAAGACGATCGGCCCGACCGTCGCCACGTGATCCCAGCGCTTGCCCGTCAAATTGCCCATCAGCCAGTAAATGATCTCCCGCATTACGACATCGTCGGTAAATTGATAAAGCCCGGAGAGGACGGCGCTCGAGAAGGCGCTGACCGCGACGCCTGCAAGGAGCAACGTCGCACCGTCCGTCTTGCCTCTTTGGGTCGCCAGGGCGTACACGATCACTGCCGCTGTGAGGGCGCCGATGAAACCTCCCGCCGGGACGAGCCACGGATTGATCACCTGTGTCCCAAGGAGAATGGCGATGGCGGCCCCAAGGGAGGCGCCCGAGGAGACGCCGGTGATCCCGGGCGACGCGAGCGGGTTTTTGAAAAGGCCTTGCATCGCGGCGCCACTCACGGCCAACGCAAATCCCGCAAGCCCCGCGATGAGGACACGGGGCATGCGGATGGACCAAATGATCGCCTCAAAGGGGCCGGCTTGCGCTCCTTTTCCTATTGCGGGAATCAACTTGCCCACAATCACGCGCAAGGAGTCCAGGTACGGTATGCGCACGACCCCCACGGCGACCGCAAGCGCCATTGATGCCACCAGGAGTCCGACGAGAATGACGATGACGAGACTGTGCCCGACCCCTCGCGACGTCTGGATCATCGAAACGCCTCAGGATGAAGGTGTTGCGCCAACTCTTCCACGGCGCGGAAAATGTGGTGATCGGTAGCTATGGCGTGGTTGAGGTTGTAGACGCGCCCGGTCCGCACCGCCGTTACACTTTGGAGGACAGGATCGTTAAGCAGCTTTTGCACGAACGCGTCCCCGTCCGACGTGATGATGACCTCCGGGTCCATAGCGATGATCGCCTCGACATCGATCTCCTTCCAACCCGAGATCCCGTGGCGAGCGGCGAGATTTTCGCCTCCCGCCATTTGAATGATGTCGTGGACGGTCGTTTCAGTGCCGGTGGTGTTTCCCCACGTATTCCAAGAGAGGACGGTGGGCCGGGGCAAGGACGCGATCTTTGCCGCAAGCCGGCCGTAATTGGCGTACGTTTGCTCGATGATGGCGGACGCCGCGGCCTCACAGCCCGTGATCTCGCCCATTCTCTCGACGTTATCCAACACGTCGAGGAGACCATTGAAGCCCGTGAACGTGTAGACCGGAAGCCCAAGGTTTCGAATTTGCGTGACTGCATCCGGATTGCTGTAAAACGCGGTCAAAACGAGGTCGGGCTGCGCCGCAAAGACGACCTCAGGACTCAGATGCTCGATCCGCACCATGTGGTCTGCCACTTTGTCAGCGACGGCGGATTGAGACGGGTCAGCCGAAAAGACTGTGACGCCGACGACCCGATCCGGATCGGCTATGGCAAGCAAAATGCTGTCCATGGCGAAAACCGCCGAAAAGATCCTCTGCGGCGGCTCTGGTAGGAGAATCTCATTGCCAAGTCCGTCGACGACCGTTCGGGGAAACCCTGCCGTCGAACACCCTGGGACTTGAGCGGCCAGCGGAGACGTGGCGGCCATCATGACCGCAAGCGAGAGGATAACCGCGAGCGCCGGAATCCGCGCCAAGCGCCGCCCCAACAACAACGTCCGATGCATTTCGTTGCCTCCTTCCGGCTGCGGCGAAGGCACTCGGATCGCGGGTCAAGGCGGCCGTAGGAAGCAATCTGTGCGCCGACATAAGAAAACCTGCCTCAAGCGGCAGGTTGCGAGCGCAATACGGCGCGAAGGCGCCGATCGTTCCTGCACCCAACCTCATACCCGAAGGCGAGCACGCTACGCCGACATCTGGGCAGGTCTCCTGGCTTTCCGGCTAAATGCTGCTGATGGCCTTCCCACGCATCAAGGCGCAGTGACCACCCGCTTAGATCGACGTCCGCTCTTAACGAAGGCGCACGCCGATGCCGGTTACAGTGGCGGGACCGCTCGGGATTTGCACCCGATTCCCTATTATCCCTCT
>CAYRIY010000084.1:0-16344 GCA_964424335.1 uncultured Clostridia bacterium | reverse complement strand
AAGGAGGCGCGGTCTCACTTTGAGCGTGCTTGTCAACCGTGATACGAAGCTGATTGTTCAAGGAATCACCGGGAGAGAGGGTTCTTTTCATACGCGCCAGATGCTCGCATACGGCACGCAGGTCGTCGGCGGCGTGACGCCTGGAAAGGGCGGCGAAACCGCCGAAGGTTTGCCGGTCTTCAACACGGTGCGCGAAGCGGTCGAGGCGACCGGGGCCAACACGAGCATCATCTTTGTCCCGCCGGCGGTCGCGGCGGATGCAATTCTCGAGGCCGCCGACAACGGCGTCGAGTTGATCGTATGCATTACCGAGGGCATTCCGATTCACGATATGTTGGATGCAGCGCGGTACGTCAAGGCCAAAGGCGTTAGGCTGATCGGCCCGAACTGCCCAGGCGTCATCTCGCCGGGCGAGGCGCTGGTGGGCATTTTGCCGGGCGCGATCTTTACGCCGGGCTCGGTCGGGCTCGTCTCGCGCAGCGGAACGCTTACATACGAGGTCGTGGCTGAGATGTCCGCCCGTGGAATCGGGCAATCTTCTTGTGTCGGCATCGGGGGCGACCCGATCATCGGCACGAAGTTCATCGACGTGCTCCGGATGTTCGAAAGCGACCCGAGTACCCGGGCCGTGGCGATGATCGGCGAGATCGGCGGTTCGGACGAGGAAGAGGCGGCCGAGTACATCAAGACGATGTCCAAACCGGTCGTAGGATTTATCTCAGGCAGGACCGCGCCTCCCGGAAAGCGCATGGGCCACGCAGGCGCAATCATTTCCGGGAACACGGGCACCGCGGCGAGCAAGATCGAAGCCCTGCAAGAGGCGGGGGTTCCCGTGGCCGATACCCTCTCGGAGATCGTCGATTTGATCGAGGAGAGGCTATAAGCAAAAGGCCCGACGCGGAAAGCTTCAAGCCTGTGATATCAGCGGCGCTTCCAGACGAGCAGCATGGTTTTGCCGCGCCGTTTTAAGATCGGGTTGAGAACGACCCCCAAAAGCCTTGTCAACATCGGCCTTTGACCTCCTCTTTGACTTGCGATCGAGGCGGGGCGATGACGCATGGCGACGAAATGCGCGACTTTGCCCCGGCCCTATCAAAACTGGTTCATTATACAGTGGAGGGGCGCGGGCTGTGACACATCGGATTTAGGTCCCGGGCGCATGAGACCGGCCGATGTGATAGGGAGCGTGACTTCTTGGCAAACCAACTGAAGCGAACGCCGCTCTACCAGGCACACATTGAGTTGGGCGCGCGCATGATCGAGTTTGGCGGCTGGGAGATGCCCGTCCAATACACGAGTCTGATCGCTGAGCACCGCACGGTGCGTGAGCATGCCGGGATCTTTGACCTCTCCCACATGGGCGAGTTTTACTTTTCCGGTCCGGGCGCTGAAAGCAACTTGCAGCGGCTCCTTTCAAACGACGTGAGCGCACTCTCACCTGGGCAAGCGCAGTACACCCTGATCTTGAACGAACAGGGAGGCATCGTCGACGATGTCATCGTGTACCGGCTCGAGGACGGGCGGTTCCTCTTGGTTGCGAACGCCGCCAATACCGACAAGGACCGAGTGTGGATCGAGGCCCGCCTTCAAGGGGATGTAGCTTTCGAGGACAAGAGCGCCAAGACCGCGCTGCTCGCGGTGCAAGGGCCAAAAGCCGTGGAGATTTTGGCGCCGCTCGCAAGCGACGACGTGCATGCCCTCCCCTCTTTCCACGCCGCACAGACGTCGGTTGGCGGTGTGAACGTGTTGCTGTCGCGGACAGGGTACACGGGCGAGGACGGCTTTGAGCTCTACTGCGATGCGGCGGATGCGGAGAAGTTGTGGACCACATTGATGGAGGCCGGGGCGCCCCATGGCATGGTTCCCGTGGGCCTTGGCGCCCGGGATACGCTCAGGCTCGAGGCACGCCTTCCCCTTTACGGAAACGATCTGAGCGACGAGACGAGCCCGCTGGAGGCAGGACTTTCATTCGCTGTCAAACTCGATAAGGGCGACTTCATTGGTAGGGACGCGCTTCTAGCGCAAAAGAGCGAAGGCCCCAAAAAGCGGCTTGTCGGGTTTGTGATGGAAGGGCGCGGCGGGGCGCCCAGGCACGGATACCCGATCCTGTACGAAGGCAGGCAAGTCGGAGAGGTGACGAGCGGCACGTTCTCGCCGACGCTCGAAAAGGAGATCGGCCTCGGCTATGTTGAGACGGCCTTGGCGGCGCCGGGGACGTCGATTGACATCGAGGTGCGAAAAAAGGCCCGCAGAGCCGAAGTGGTCAAGGGCCGCTTTGTGACGGGCAACGCCAAGAAGGCCTGACTAGGAGCAGCGCCGGAAGACAAGGAGGAAGCGCGATGTTTCCCGTGGAGCTGAGGTATACCAAGGAACATGAGTGGCTGGCAGAGGAGGGCGACGGCAGAGTGCGCGTCGGCATCACGTCCTACGCTCAGGAGGAGTTGGGGGACGTGGTCTTTGTCGACCTGCCCCAGGAGGGCGATGAGGTCGAGTCCGGTCAGACGTTTGCCGTCGTCGAGTCCGTTAAGGCCGTCTCCGACATCTATGCCCCGGTCGGCGGACGCATCGTCGCCGTCAACTCGGCGCTCGAAGACAAGCCCGAGTTGATCAACGAAGAGCCTTACGGAGCAGGTTGGATCGTGATTATCGAGATGGCGGACTCCTCTGAGATCGAGGCGACCTTGACCGCCGATGAGTACAAGGAGCATATAGGGGAGGCGTAATCTCCTGGACTACATACCTACTACCCGGAAGCAGGCTGAGCAGATGCTCGAGGCGATCGGCATCTCCAGCATCGATGAACTGTTTGAGGACATACCTGACGAAGTGCGCTTCAAGGGCGAACTCAAACTGCCTCAAGGGATGGCGGAAGGACCTCTTTTGGCTCACATGGGTGCGCTCGCCAGAGCCAACAAGAGCGCCGACCAACTGATCAGCTTCGCGGGCGGCGGCGCCTACGACCACCTGATCCCGACGGCCGTGCGCACGGTGCTCTCGCGCAGTGAGTTCTATACGGCCTACACGCCCTATCAAGCGGAGATCAGTCAGGGTGTGCTTCAGACGATTTTTGAATTTCAGACGCTCATTTGCCAACTCACGGGGCTCGACGTCGCCAACGCTTCGATGTACGACGGGGCTTCCGCCTTGGCTGAGGGCGCCATCATGGCGTGCGCTCACACCAACCGGGGGCGCGTGCTCGTCGCGGAGTCGGCGCACCCCGAGTACCGGATGGTTGTAGAGACGTACCTCGAGCCCCAAGGCGTAAAGGTAGACGTCATTCCGGCGAAAGACGGCGTGGTTGATCTCGAGGCTCTTAAAGAGGCAGCCTCGAGCGACGTCGCTTGCGTGCTCGTGCAACAGCCCAACTTTTACGGACACCTCGAGCCCGTCAAGGAAGTGGGCGAGATCATCCACGGCGCGGGCGGACTGTTTGTCGTTGCAGTCGATCCGATTTCCCTCGGCCTACTCGAACCGCCAGGCGCCTATGGCGCGGACATTGCGGTCGGCGAAGGGCAGTCTTTGGGCAATTCGCTCTCCTTCGGCGGCCCGTACCTGGGATTTCTTGCGGCTCGGGACGCGCTGATTCGCCGACTGCCGGGCCGCATCGTCGGCGAGGCCTCCGATGCCCAAGGTCGGCGCGGGTTCGTCCTGACGCTGCAAGCCAGGGAACAGCACATCCGCAGACAGCGCGCGCAATCCAACATTTGCACCAACCAAGCGCTGAACGCGCTGGCAGCGACGGCATATCTCGTCCTTGTTGGAAAGGAAGGCCTGCGGGAGGCCGCGTACCTTTCGTTCCAAAAGGCGCACTATATGGAGCGGGAGCTGCTCAAGACCGGCAAAATCGAGCGTCTCGCGGCGCAACCTTTCTTTAAAGAGTTTGCCGGTTTGGTGAGCGACCCGATCGACGACTTCGAAGCGCGCCTCCTCGAAGCCGGGATGTTTGCGGGACCCCGCTTTGATCGGACGGGGCTCTCGCCCGTCAATGCGTGCATCTTTTGCGCCACCGAGGCTCGGACAAAAGAGGAGATCGATCGGTTGGTCCAGGCGGTTCGCGGCGGCTGATGTCAAAGGTCATGGAGGTCGAACAACACGTGGCAACAACCAAGGTGATCTTTGAGAAGGGCGCCCCGGGAAGGCGCGGCTACCGATTTCCCGACTGCGACGTGCCTGAGACGCCGCTCGGCGAGGCGTTGCCGAGCGAGCTGATCCGAAAGGAGCCGGCCTCCCTTCCTGAAGTGAGCGAGCTCGAAGCCGTCCGGCACTTCGTCAACTTGTCGCGCCTCAATCACGCGGTAGACGTCGGCTTTTACCCCTTGGGATCGTGCACGATGAAGTACAACCCCAAGGTGAACGAAGAGGCGGCAAGCATGCCCGGGTTTAGCCGCATTCATCCCTATCAGCCCGAGGAGACGGTGCAGGGCGCGCTAGGGCTCATGTACCACCTCGAGCGCTTTCTTTGTGAGATCGCCGGGCTCGATCGGGCGACGCTTCAGCCCGCGGCCGGGGCCCACGGCGAGCTGCTCGGCCTCATGCTCATGCGAGCATGGCACGACAAGAACGGCGAGGGCGCCACGCGCCGTCGTGTGATCATTCCCGACGCCGCGCATGGAACCAACCCGGCCAGCGCCGCGATGTGCGGCTATGATGTCGTCGAGATTCCCACGGATAAGCGGGGCGGCATGGACGTCGAAGCCCTAAGGAAAGCGGTGGGGCCCGACACGGCGGGGCTGATGCTGACCAACCCCAATACGCTCGGCCTCTTTGACGAGAACATCGCTGAGATCGCTTCGATCGTGCACGATGCGGGCGGGCTCCTCTATTACGACGGGGCCAACGCCAACGCGATCTTGGGCATCTCACGCCCCGGCGACATGGGCTTTGACATCGTGCACTTCAACCTTCACAAGACGTTTTCGACGCCCCACGGAGGCGGGGGACCGGGCGCCGGACCGGTGGCGGTCAGCGAGAAGCTGGCGCCGTTTTTGCCGGTTCCGACCGTGGAGAAGGTCGGCGATCGCTACACGCTGCTCTATGATCGGCCCGAGTCGATTGGGCGCATCCGGTCGTTTTACGGCAATTTCGGCGTGCTGGTGCGGGCGTACGCGTACATCCGGACCCACGGACCAGACGGGCTCCGGCGCGTGAGCGAACATGCGGTGCTTCACGCCAATTACCTCATGAGGCGGCTCGAGCCGTACTTTGATCTGCCGTTCGATCGCCATTGCAAGCACGAGTTCGTCTTGTCGGGACGCCGTCAAAAGAAGGCGACCGGCGTGCGCACGTTGGACATCGCCAAGCGCCTGCTCGACTTTGGAATCCACTCGCCCACGGTCTACTTTCCCCTGATCGTCGAAGAGGCGCTCATGATCGAGCCGACGGAGACCGAGCCCCTCGAGGTACTGGACGAGTTCATCGAAGTTATGATATCAATCGCTAAGGAAGCCGACGAAGATCCGGAGCGAGTCAAGGGAGCGCCTTATACGACGCCCGTCTCCCGCCTCGACGAGACTGCTGCGGCCCGGCGCCCCGTGTTGAAGTGGACGCCGAAAGAGCCCACAAAGTAACTTCGAAAGATCGCCGCAAACGGGCATCCGAGCGGTTTTCGGAAAAAGCGCGCGGATGCCCTTGATCCGCGCGCACAAAATGCAAAGCTCCAGCACTACATTGCTCATGGGGGAGCTCGCATGCAAAGACCAAAGTGGAGACTGATCCGCTCCGGCCACTTGACCGGGGCTATGAATATGGCGGTCGACGAGGCGATTCTCCGCTCCGTCGCCCGAGGCGGCACGCCCACGCTCCGCTTTTATGGCTGGGACCCGCCGGCCATCTCGGTGGGGTACTTTCAAAACGCCGAGCGGGAAGTCGATACGGCCGCATGTAAGAGCGTCGGCGTCGACGTGGTGCGCCGCCCGACCGGAGGGCGAGCCGTCTTGCACGACGTCGAAGTGACGTACTCGCTGATCATGCCTGAAGAGAACGGTGTCGTTCCCAAAGGGATTACCGAATCATACCGAGCGATCAGCGAGGGGATCGTAAAAGGCTTTGTCTCGCTCGGACTCGATGCGATGATGGTCTCGCTAAAGCGCAGGCGGACCTCTGGCGCGTCGGAGGCGAGCGAGGCTCGACAAAATGGCGCCTCGGAGCAGCGGTTGTCGTCTCGGTACGAAGTGATTGTAGAGGCGCCCGAGGAGCGCCCGAGCACTGCGGCGTGCTTTGACGCCCCGTCCTGGTACGAGGTGACCGTGGGCGGCAAAAAGGTCGTTGGGAGCGCCCAAATGCGCAACTCGGGCGTGCTTTTGCAGCACGGATCGATACCCCTCGAGCTCCAGGCAGAGAAACTCTTTACCTGCCTTCGCTTTCCGTCCGCCGACACGCGGGAGCGGGCGATGCGGACATTTCTCAGCAAAGCGACGTCGATCCGCAGCGCGCTCGGAAGGGCGATTTCGTATATGGAAACCTGCAACGCCCTGATCAAGGGGTGGCGGGACACGCTCGGGGTCGAGATCTTTGAAGGAGAACTCACCGATCGCGAGCGAAAAGACGCGGAAGAACTTGCCCAAAGCAAGTACAACCGCCTCGATTGGCGCCGGGATGTGGCGCTGAAGGAAGGTATTCAGACAGCGTGAGAGTTGGGTATCTCGGGCCGCGAGGCACCTTTACCGAGCTTGCGGCACGCCGCATGCACCAAGGCGACGATGTCGAGCTCATACCGTATCGCACCATTCCCGAAGTTCTGCGCGATGCAGAGGCCGGTCGCCTCGATCAAGGCGTAGTCCCGATCGAAAACTCGATCGAGGGATCCGTCGCTTTGACGTTGGACGTGTTGATCCACGAGGTGAGCATCTCGATCACGGGCGAGTGCGTCTTGCCCGTCGTGCACCACCTCATGGCAAAGCCGGGCACTCGCCTTGGCGATGTACAAGCCGTCCTCTCGCACCCTCAAGCCCTCGCTCAGTGTCGCCAAAGCCTCGAGAGGCTGGTTCCGGGCGCCGACCAACGGGCAGCGACCAGCACCGCCGAAGCGGCCCGCGTCGTATCGGAGAGCGCGGAGCCCTTGGCAGCGCTCGGCACGGACCTTGCGGCATCCTTGTACGGGCTTGAAGTCCTCGAGCACGGCTTGCAGGACCTTCAGGCCAATGCGACGCGCTTTGTCTCCACAGGAAAAAGATCGAGCGCTCGGACCGGTAGGGACAAGACGAGCGTCGTCTTTGCCTTTGGCACGGACAAGCCCGGCAATTTGTACAAGGCCTTGCAGGTGTTTGCTGAGCGCAACATCAACCTGACCAAGCTCGAATCTCGCCCCGCAAAGCAAAGCCTTGGGGAGTACCTCTTTTTGGTCGACATGGAGGGCCACACCGAGGACCGCGAGATCGAGGAGGCCCTCGCCGCGGTCGCTTCGCAGTGCTCGTTCTTCAAGGTGCTCGGCTCCTACCCCCGGGTCGACTACCCAAGAGTGAACGGAAACGGCATCTAACCGCTTTTTCCGCCCCTTATCCGACCCCGGCGGGGCGCTCCGTCAGTCGTCCTTTCTTAGGCCCGCATGCGCTGCAGCAGTGGCTGCGGCCCCCTTTTGGCAGGCGGCGCTGCCTGTGGATCTCTTTGCCGCAACCGCCGCAGACGTACACCCATCGGGGCGGCGCCGCCACGGCCTTTGAGTAGCGAGTCACCTTGCCGCCGGCGGCCGTGATGCGGTCGATCCATGCTTGAAAGCGCGGCCCGTGGCCCGGCACCACCAGATGGATCATCTCGTGGAGCAGCGTTGCGCCGACGTCCTCGGGAAAGCGCGCGTGGTAGTGGGTGGAGAGGCGGATCAGCCGCAGTTTGGGGTAGCAAACGCCGGCCGACGAGGTGAGGCGGGTCGACCACTCGATGCGCACGTCCCGGCTTTGAGGAATGAGCCAGCCGTCGCCCGAGCGGAAGTAAAGCTCGCGATATTCGTCGTAAAGGCCTCTCAGTTGGTCGACTTTCGGGAGGCGGGTCGGCGAGGACGCCGACCCGGAGCGCTCGTTCACGATCTCGTTACCCTTCGAAGGCGAAAGCCGGAACGCCGCGAATGCCAACATTCACGCGGAACAGTCCGCCGGCATGGGGCTGTTTCTCGAGCGCCTCAGGCGAGTTGCCCTGGCGGGCGCTCGTGATATAGAGGTCAGAGAGGTCGTCTCCTCCAAATGCGCACGACGTCACGTTGGCGGCCGGCACGTCGACCTTCGCATGCCGCTTTCCGGTGTTTGGATCGTGGCAGACGACCGAGTACCCGCCCCACAAGGCGATCCAGAGGTATCCTCGCTCGTCGATGGTCATGCCGTCCGGGCCACCTTCGCTCCGGTCGATCTCGATCACCGTGCGGGGGTTTGAAATGTCGCCGGTCTCGTTGTCGTAGTCGTAAGCGACGACTTGGTACGTGGGCGTGTCGATGTAGTACATCGTCCTCGCGTCAAGACTCCAGCAAATGCCGTTGGAAATGGAGACATTGTCGACCTTTTTGCTCACGTTGCCTTTGCCGTCAAGCATGTAGAGGGCGCCTTGATTTGGGCCTTCCTTGATCGCCATTGTCCCCGCCCAAAAGCGGCCTTTGGGATCGCACTTGCCGTCGTTGAACCGAGTGTGCGGCTTGTCCGCCTCAGGGTCAGCGATGGGCGTCGTCTCGCCCGTCTCGGGATCGAGCAGGGCAAAGCCTGTCTGAAGCGCAACGGCGAGCCCACCTTGCTTTCTCGGCACGACGGTGCCCACCATGCTGTCAAGCTGGATCATCCGCTCGCTGTTTGATTTTGGATCGTAAATGTAGACACGCTTTTCGGTAATGTCGACCCAGTAGAGCGTGTCGCCGTACCAGATCGCGCCTTCGCCCAGCGTCGCTCGTGTAGCGGTAATGGGGTTCATGTCCGATGCCTCCTTCGCGTCCCTTAACTTCGCTCCTAGGCGACGGGAACCTCTCTTGCCAAATCCGTCCGAGGGACTTGGGCGATCTGGGATGAGGCGCGCCTATTGCCGCTCCTGGGCGTCGACCACGGCCATCGCGGTGACGTTGACGATATCGTCCACGTCGGACCCGCGCTGCAGCACGTGGACGGACTTGCCCATGCCCATCAGGATCGGTCCGATCGCCTCTGCGCCGCCGAGGCGTTGCAGGAGCTTGTACGCAATATTTGCCGCTTCCAGGTCGGGAAAGACGAGCACGTTCGCGCCCCCGACGATCTCCGAAAAGGCGTAATCGCGCTCGAGGATCTCCGGGACGACCGCGGTGTCGGCCTGCATTTCTCCATCGACCCGGAGCTCCGGATGCCGCTCCCGCACGAGCTCGGTCGCTCGCCTCACTTTCTCCGCGAGGGGGTGCGGCGTCGATCCAAAATTAGAGAACGAGAGCATCGCGATCGTGGGCTCATACCCCAGGGATTTTGCCTTCTCGGCGGCCAGGTAGGCGATTTGAGCCAGCTCCTCGGCGGTGGGCTCGATGTTGACGGTGGCGTCGGTAAAAAAGTATGCCTTGTCCTGCACGATCATGATGTAGAGCCCCGCAGCGAGCCCGGCGTCGGGGCGCGAGCCGACGATCTGCAGCGCCGGGCGGATCACGTCCGGATAGTGGTAGGTGAGTCCGGCGACAAAGGCGTCGGCGTCCCCTTGCTTTACCATCATCAATCCGAGGTAATTGCGGCCCCGGATCAGGTGCTCCGCCCGGTCGCGGGTCACGCCCTTTCGCCGGCGGTGCTCGTAGAGCGCGCCCGCGTACTCGCCGATCTTAGGGCACTTCGCGGGATTGATCACTTCGATGCTCGGATCGACGCCCAGCTTTGCGCAGCGCTCCTTGATGAGGGCCTCATCTCCGATCAGGAGCGGGTGCGCGATGCCCTCCTCTTTGACGATTGCCGCGGCGCGGATGATCTTGGGCTCGTCCCCTTCGGAAAAGACGACCCGCTTGGGATTGGTCTTGGCCCGCTGAATGATCCAACGCTTCATTTCCCGAGCCTTGCCAAACCGGTACTCGAGCTCCGTTCGGTACTTTTCGATGTCAATTGTAATGCGGGCGACGCCGGTCTCGATGGCGGCCTTGGCGACGGCCGGCGCTACGGCGGTAAGCACCCGGCTGTCGAGGGGTTTTGGAATCAAGTATTCCGGGCCGAATTGGAGTGTCTCGATGCCGTACGCCTTGAGGACCGAGTCGGGCACATCCTCTTTGGCCAGTGCGGCGATCGCATTGGCGGCGGCGATCTTCATCTCGTCGTTGATCGCCCGGGCCCGTACGTCGAGCGCGCCTCGAAAGATGAAAGGAAAACCGAGCACGTTGTTCACCTGATTTGGATAGTCCGAGCGGCCGGTCGCCACGATGGCGTCGGGCCTGGCCGCTTTCGCATCGTCGTAGGAAATCTCGGGATCGGGGTTGGCGAGAGCAAAGATGATTGGGTTAGCGGCCATCGTCTGGAGCATCTCGTGCGTGAACGCGCCTGCGACCGACAGCCCGAGGACGAAGTCGGCGCCCACGAGCGCGTCGGCAAGCGACCGAGCGTCGGTCTTTCTCGCAAACGCCTCCTTGTATGGCGTCATGCCCTCGGTCCTTCCTTTGTAGATCACGCCTTTCGAATCGACCAAGGTGAGATTTTCCCGCTCGATGCCGAGCTTCAAAAGAAAGTTGGCGCAGGCGATCGCGGAGGCCCCGGCCCCGTTTACGACCGCCTTCACTTGCGAGATTTCCTTGCCCGCGATTTCGAGCGCGTTTTGCAAGGCGGCGCCGGCGATGATCGCCGTTCCGTGCTGGTCGTCGTGGAAGACAGGGATCTCCATGATCGCTCTTAGCCGCTCTTCGATTTCAAAGCAGGCCGGCGCCGCGATGTCCTCGAGGTTGATGCCGCCAAACGTCGGCTCCAGGGCTTTGACGACCCGGACCACGTCGTCGGGGTCGGTGGCGTCGATCTCGAGGTCAAAGACGTCGATGTCGGCAAACCGCTTGAAGAGTACACCCTTCCCCTCCATCACGGGCTTCGATGCGAGGGCTCCGACGTTGCCCAGGCCGAGCACGGCTGTTCCGTTTGAAACGACGGCAACGAGGTTGCCCCGAGCCGTGTAACGAAAGGCGTCGTCCGGCGAGTCGGCGATGGCCCGTACCGGCTCCGCGACGCCCGGCGTGTAGGCAAGCGAGAGGTCCCGCTGCGTCGCGAAGGGTTTGGTCGCCCGCACTTCGATCTTGCCCGGCCTTCCCGATTCGTGGTAATCGAGGGCTTCCTGCTTGGTTTGACGCTCTCTCATCAAAAAGATGCCTCCCATCGGACTAGAAAGGCGCACGTGTCATCAAAAGCTTTTCCAGTTTGGGTCAAGTTCTCCCCCCTGGAATGTGGTGGGGAATTCTCAATCGACAAGGTATGTGAGGATAGACCCGCTAATAGTAGTCGGGAACGTGAGCTTGTGAGCGCGAGCGAGCAGCGTCACTAAGGATCAGGAGGAAAAGTCAAATGAGCGACAGAGCATCGATCAATGCGCCGGAGGGCGCTGTCATTCTCTTTGACGGCACGGACATGCGCAACTGGGTAACACACGGCACCGGGGAGCCATGCTCCTGGCCGGTCGCAGACGGTGTCGTCACCGTGGGCAAGGGAAACATCCACAGCATCCAGACTTTTCGAGATGCCTTCGTTCACGTGGAGTTCAGGGAGCCGGACATGCCGGAGATGACGGGGCAAAAGAAAGGAAACAGCGGCGTTTACCTTCAAGGGATGTACGAGATCCAAGTGCTCGACTCGTATGGCTGGGCGGTTCCGGGCCTTGGAGACTGCGGCGCGATCTACAACCAGTTTGCGCCCCTCATCAACGCCTGTAAACCGGCGCTCGAGTGGCAAACCTACGACATCATCTTTCGCGCGGCCCGCGTCGACGAGGCCGGCAACGTGACGGAGCCCGCACGGATCACGCTGCTCCACAACGGAATTCCCGTTCACAACAACGTGATCGTCAAGGGGCCCACCGGTGGGGCGATCAGCACCGATGTCGGCAAGCCGGGTCCGCTGCTCCTGCAAGATCACGGCGATCCCGTGCAATACCGCAACATCTGGTTCCTCCCTCTGCCTGAGCAAGGTTCAAACGAGTACGGCCCTCGAAACGAGTAGAGCGGCGGAGTAGACGCGGTCGGCAATCATCGTGACGATAAAAGGCCCCGGCAGGTTCAATTTGAGGGACGCATCCCAAGTTGGACCGCCGGGGCCTTTAGGCATTGCTCCGGCCAAAGGACCGGCCCCGGATCTCCCCGGCAAGCAGGGTTTACTGATCGGCGTTAGAAGGAAACGGAGTTGCCCTTAACCTGTGAAGGGCTGTTTTCCACGTGAAGGGAAGCCCGAGCTTGTCCTCCGCCATCGCGTCCGCCAATCGACTCATTCAGCGTCACTTTCCGTGGTTTATCCTGGCGTCGATCGCCGTGGGATTGCGGTGGCGGTTTGGGGAGGGCTTTGAAACGCTCGCCTCCTTGATCGTCGCGACCAACATGTTTGTGATGGCGCTCAAGTGTAGCCCACGGGCGTTTCGGGACGCCATCGCCGCGCCCGGAAAAGTATTGCTGGCGACGGCTTTACTGTACGGAGTGATGCCTGTCGTCAGCTTCGTCCTGGCAAGGAGCTTTCTGCCGGTCGAGTCGGGGTTTGGGCCCGGTCTCATTTTGATCAGCGTGCTTCCGGCGGGCATCACATCGTCGGTATGGACGGGAATCTCCAAGGGCAACCTGCCCCTCAATCTCACCGTGATCGCCGTGACGACGCTGCTGAGCGGGATCGTGACGCCGTTCGTCTTTAGCCTCCTGGTTGGCGTGCTTGTCGAAGTCGACGCCATTGCCCTCTTCAAAGCCCTTCTCGTCACGGTCATGATCCCTGTCGTGCTCGGCGTCTCGCTCCACACGACCTTTGAGCGGCGGACGCCGCACCTGAAAGACGCACTCGAGCTCCTGGTCAAATTGGGGATATGCACGATCCTCGTCATCAATGGGTCGATCTTGGGGCCATACTTGAGCGAGTGGGGATGGCGCGTCGCCGGCTTTGGGTCGATCGTGATCTTGCAGGCCTTGATCGCTTACGGAATGGTCTATGTCTTGACAAGGCGGTTGCTTGCCATGGAGGACGAGGACGTGGTCGCCCTCACGTATGCCGTGAGCATGCGAAACAACGGGGCCGGAATCGTCTTGGCTTTGGCGCACTTTGGCCCCGTGGTCGCGATGCCCGTCATTTTCTTTATCTTGGTGCAGCAGCCGATCGCGTCGCTATTTCACCGCTTCGTCGTATTACGACGGCTCGGAGCCTTGAACAGTCGGGAGGCCTGACGCTTCCCAGGCCCGCATGCCCTCCATGACCGCGGTGCGGTATCCTTTCTCCGCAAGGATGGCTGCCGCGGTCGGGCCGCTCGTCCCACCCCCGCAGTAGGTGACGATCAACTTGTCTTTAGGCAGGTCCGGAATGCGCTCCTTGATCTCATCGAGGGGGATATTGGTCGCTCCTTCGACGTGCCCCGCCTCGTACCGTTCGGGGCTGCGCACGTCGACAACGACGATGTCGTCGCTTCCAAGCTTCTCTGCCAGCTCTTTTGCCGTCAACTCTTCGGCCATTCGCCTAATCCCCTCCCTTTCCGACATTAGGTTGTTCGGCAAGCACGCGGCCTATCCTCGCCGGGAGGTAGAGGAGAGAGCTCGAGAGAAATGGAGCTTGGTGCATGACTGGACGCTTTTTTGGTCCAAAGGAGGCAAACGTGGTGAGCGTTGCGATTCGCTCTTTAGAGCGCGATGAGTTCGACTCGTTTCTTAGATTTTTGGAGCGCTGTTACGGCCACAGTTACGGGTTTTTCCCCC
The DNA here is from genome assembly GCA_964424335.1 of uncultured Clostridia bacterium. GTDB lineage: Bacteria > Bacillota > Limnochordia > DTU080 > RSA5 > CAYRIY01. The sequence continues at coordinate 2,531 of CAYRIY010000084.1, read as the reverse complement.
GTGCGTACCCCGATCTGTACACCCCGGATGTGCAATCGCTCGACCGATTTGTGGTCGCGGTCGAAGACGGCGCGATCGTTTCCCATGTGGGCGCCTTTCCGATGGCCGTTTGGGCGGGGCCGGCGCGCATCTCCTGTTGTGGAATCGGCGGGGTCGCAACGCTCCCCGAAGCCAGAGGAAAAGGGCACATGACCCACCTAATGAGCGAGACGTTGCGGCGGATGCGCGCCCGCGGCGAAAGCCTCTCGATCCTCTGGGGCGATCGGCAGCGGTACGGCCATTTCGGATATGAGACGTGCGGTCTCAAGACCGTGCTCACGCTTACGCTTCGCAGCCTCTCGCAATCGGGCGTACAAGCGGTCGCCATGCAAGAGGTTAACCCGCTCGATCCAAAGGTCGTAGCCCACATTCAAGGGCTTCAGGGGCTTGCCCCATTTCGCGTCGAAAGGCCCAGGCTCGACCTAACGCTTGCTCGGCAAGGCGTGCGGGCGTTTGTTTGCGACGACGGATACCTGCTTGCAAGGCACGAATCCCGCGACCTCGAGGTCCAGGAGGCTGTCTCGGCATCGGGCAACGAACCGGGCATGCTCCTTGGCGCTCTGCAGCGCTCCTTTGGCGGCAGAGCCACGATCGAGGTGGCGTCCATGCAAGACAAGGCCGCACAAAGGCTCGCTCGAGGGGCAAGCGGGTGGCGCATGGCTCCTCAAGGAATGATGCGTGTCGTCGATTGGCCGCTCCTCGCCTCGTCGCTAAGGGCTGCCCTGGAGCAGAACGCTGCTCATGTGAAGCCGTTCTCCGTTTCGGTCGGATGCGAAGGAGAGGACGGCGTCGAGTGGGCGACGATTCAGTGGAACGGGGAATCGCTGGAAGTCTCTCAAGGTCGCCGGGCGGACGAAACGTACATACTCGGGCCAGGCGAGCTTGCGGCGCACCTCTTTGGCGGCGCCCGTGGCGATGATCTCGGAGCGCTTTCGACGCTTCTGCCGCTTGCGTTTCACATCCCAAAGCTCGACGACGTCTGATGGTAAGGAGCGCCGGGGTCGGGCTATAGATGCTTCTCCAAGTGCTTCTTTGAGACCCGGCAGACCGCGGTGTAGGCCGGGTCAAACACGTTGCCCACGCTGTACTCGACGGCTTGGCCGAGCAGCAGATGCGCCCCGTACGCATCAAACCCGTAGTCCGACTGGAGCCAGCGGAGCATCTCGGTCGTGGCGTGTTGAATCGCCTGATCGAAGGGGCGAGCGTTTCCGAGCGTAAAGATCTCGCGCTCGTTCTCTCCCCGTGGCCAAACCCCGGCCTTGCCCTTGATCACGCGTACGGTAAACGTCACGTCCATCGAGATTTCAACGCCTGTGCCGACGATCTCACCGTCTCCTTGGACGGCGTGGCCGTCGCCAAGATGGAAGAGAGCGCCTTCGACAAAGACGGGCAAGTACGCCGTGACGCCTGGTCCAAAGCCGTTGTAGTCCATGTTTCCTCCGTGCTCGGCGGAGGTCGCCGTCGAGATCGCTTGGCCCCTCGCCGGCGCGACGCCGAAGCAGCCGAGCATCGGTCTCAAAGGGAGCGACCACGATCCCAAGGAGGTTTTGGGCCGGATGAGGGTCACGGTGCCCTGGTCGAGGTCGACCTGCCAAAGCGCCCTTTTGCTCTCGGGCATCGAAGTGACGTATTCCGGGTCGACGACATTCGGCGCCACGACCGCCGACGAAAACCCGGTCGGGCGGTTGGGAACGATCGCATCGAACGTGACGGCGAGGGTGTCGCCCGGCTCCGCGCCATTCACAAAAAAAGGGCCCGTTTGAGGATTGCCGGGTTCGGTGACGGCCTCGCCCGAGGCATCGCCCCCGCGGGCGTCGACCGTGACCGTCGATACAGTATCGCCATCATCGATATACAGCGCGGGTTCGTGAGAGCCGATCGTCGTGTAAAACCGAGTTGGGACGTACCGGTGATGCGCCATCGTTCTCCTCCAAGTCATGCGGGGATTTGTCAAGGAGCCTTGGCGACCAGGAACGGATAACGGTGTGCGTCCCAAGCGGGGCGATCCGTGATCTTCCTGGGATCTACCAAGTCCAAGAGTTCAAGACCAGCCGCGGCCACTTCGTTTCGGATCTCATCATCCGTGTGCAAGTGAAAGAAGAGAGGCTCGTCGAGCTCGGCGTCGGATGGTTCCCATACGAGGATATCCCCGTCCTCCCACCCGGCTGCGAGCTCCAAACCGGAGAGCGCATCTCCCTCGACGTCGACATCAGGCTCATCAAATGGCTCTTCGGCTATGAGCTCTGAAGTTGAGCTTCCTTCACTGCGAATGCTTCCGTCGGCACGCTCGGCATCCTTGCTCTCGCCCGTTAGTTCGCGAGCGGCCCTTCGAGTCGTAAACGACGCTACGAGGACTCCCTGGGGCCTGAGGACGCGCCGGATTTCGCTGAGCAGTGCGATGCGAGCTTCCGCATTGGGGATATGTGAGAGTAGTTGTGCAAATGCGACGACTCCATCAAAAGAGTGAGTAGGAAGCGGAATTTCGAGGGGGG
>CAYRIY010000083.1:0-17080 GCA_964424335.1 uncultured Clostridia bacterium | reverse complement strand
GCTCCGTTCCGGTCGTCTGAAAGGCGCCGGGCTCGACGTATTTGACGTTGAGCCGTTGCCAAAGGACCACCCGTTCTGGCAAATGGAGAACGTCCTGATCACGCCGCACTTGGGCGCAGATACGCCCTGGGACAACGATCGGGCGGCAGATCTTTTCGTCGAAAACCTCTACCGGTTCAGCCGCGGCGAACCGCTGAGCAACAGGGTCAGTGTCGTCCTTGGGTATTAGCAGTCTTGCGCTGTGAGGTGGATCCCGCGTTGAGCGCCGGTTCACAGGTCGACTTTCACGCACCCGATGTCTGGGATGATCTCGTCCAGCAGTTTGTGACCCAAGTGGACCCTCGCCCCTCCAACCGCTGCGGTAGGGTCGAGTGTGAGCCGGGATGGAACTGGAAGTTTCGCCTACCCGACTACGACCTCTGGCTCGCGGTCGAAGGAACCGGCACGATGTGCATAAACGGCGTCGAGTACGATATCCGCCCCGGGACGCTCTTTTGCCTTCGTCCGGGCGACATGGGCTGGGCCGTGCACGACCCGCAGGATCGCCTCACCGTCGTCTTTCTTCACTTCAACTTTTTCACCCCTGGATCCGATCAAATCGCGTATTTGGAGGGGCATTGGCTTCCGTCCAGGCACGTCAACTTTGACGAGTTCTCTGCGATCGACCGCCTCCTCACCCGCACGGTTCGGTCCGCACTTGGGCGCGGACCTGCTTCGTTCATCGAGGCTAGGTCGCTCCTTCACCTCGCGTTGCTCGAGATCTACCGTCAAGACGCCCGCATGCGAGGGGGCGCCATGCGCACGGTCGACCCACGCATCGAGGAACTCACCCAATACCTGCGCAGTCGTCCGTCGGTCCGCATGAGCGTCGACGAGGCGGCCCAGCGGGTGGGGCTGTCGGCCGATTACTTCAGTCGGCTCTTTGCAAGCGAGATCGGGGAGAGCTTTCGGGCCTACGCGGTGCGCGTCCGACTGGAGCGGGCTCTCCTCTTGCTCGAGGAGACCGGGATGGGCGTGGGCGAAATCGCAGAGAGCCTTGGTTATCGGGACGTCTACTTGTTTAGCCGACAGTTCCGCGCTGCGTTTGGCTTTCCGCCGAGTCAGGTCCGAAAAAAGGCGATCGGCCCTTGAGAACAAAAAATCGCACGATCTACGGAAAAGTGCAAAAGCAGTCCGTGTGGCGACATTGACCCTGGCGCGAACCCGTGCTGTAATGATTGACAAAGATACAGCAAAAAGGAGCGTGCGATCCCCGTGAGTGTAATGGTTGACGATGGTTTGAACGCCACGCCTGAAGGCCTGTACCGATTTGATGCAACTGCTGACCTCGTCGTTCCGGACTTCGACTCGATCACCGATGAGCACATCGAGGCGTACCACGCCCTCGGATACCTTGTGGTCGAAAAGGCGTTTCCCCAATCGATGGTGAACGACGCGCTGGACGGGATGCTCGCGCTCATCAACGGAGAGCGCCCTGACTTCAAAGGCATTCAGTTTGAAGCTTGGGCCAAGGATCGCTTGGATAGCATCTCCAAGGAAGAAAAGCAAGATTATGTGCGCAAGATCGCTTGGTTTGTCGATTACGACGAGCGCCTCAAGGCCATGGCGGAATACGCTCCAATGATCGAGACGATTCGCCGGATCTTGGGTGAAGCGCCGCAGCTCTTTCAAGACATGGGCTTGATCAAGCCCCCGGGCGGCGGCCGCGAGAAGCCTTGGCATCAGGATAAGGCCTACTTTGACATCAGGCTCGAGGACCGCGTCGTCGGCGCTTGGATCGCACTTGACGAAGCGACCGCTGAGAACGGTTGCATGCACGTGATCCCGTGTTCGCACAAAGAGGGCGCCGTCATTCACTTCAAGCGGCGGGATTGGCAGATTTGCGACACCGACGTCAAAGTCGAGCGGGACGTCATGGCGCCTTTGAAGCCCGGAGGTTGCCTCCTCTTCGACGGCTTGATCCATCACGGCACTCCGCCCAATCACTCCAAAAAGCGCCGCCGCGCTCTGCAGTTCCACTATGCAGGCGAGAGCGTCGTTAGGGTCGATCGTGAAGAGCGCCTTGCGATCTTTGGCAGCGAGGGCAAGGACGTAACCTGTTAGGGCGATCCTTCCCGCTCCGACTCGGGGCGGGGTATCCGGTTCTTTAGGTTTTCAATCCAAGCCCGACGTATCGATTGCCGATGCGCGATCGATCCGTCGGGTTTTTTGTTTTTCGGCTGGCCGGCATCCGAGGAGAAAAGGGAAAATACGGAATAGGCAGAATTATTTCCGGGCGATGGCGCCGCACTGCGACGCATCTACACCGATGTGCGGCGAGCTGCATTTAACAACTCCTTGGGGAGGTAAGGCTGTTTGAAGAAACGGGCGGTCTTAGGTTTCGCACTTGTCGGATTATTGGTGGTTGCAGGTGGCGCCTTTGCTGAGACGACATTGCGGTTTAGTCTGTGGCGGGATCTGAACACATGGGATGGCACCATGGAAGTCATCGACGAGTTTATGCGCCGGTATCCGGACATCAAAATCGAGGTCGAAGTGCCTTCCGGGTCGTACACGGAAAGACTGCTCACGATGCACGTGGCGGGTGTAGCGCCAGACGTAATGTTGAGTGAGGACGAGCCGTACCAGTCGCTCATCGAGGCCGGCGTCTTTATGGACATTACGCACCTGATCGAGAGAGATGCGGCGTTGCTGAAGGAGCAGATGGATGATTACTGGCCGTCACAACATGAAGTGACGATCTATAAAGGCAGGTACTTCGGATTGCCGGGCCAGGTCGGAGGCGGTGTCGTCACCTATATCAATCGGGATCTCTTCGATCAGTCCGGGCTTGCCGCTCCGGCAGACGATTGGACCTTTGACGATCTCGTCGAGGCCGGCCGAAGGATGACCGAGGATCGAAACGGAGATGGTTCACCGGATCAATGGGGCATCGCGCTTACAACCTCATGGCCTTATGCGCTCAATTGGATATGGAGCGGTGGCGGAAGCCTACTGAACGAAGATCGCACGCGCAGCGTCCTGGATCAAGTCGAAGCGATTGACGGCTTGCAGTTTATGCACGATTTGATTCACGTATACGGAGTGGCGCCTGCCCCGGGAACTCCAGGTGTGGACTGGGTGGGGGGCGCCGTCGGCGTGCGGTTTTTGGGGAGCTGGGACTTTGGACAGTCTCTTGCAAACCTCCCGTTTAACTGGGATGTCGCCCACCTTCCCAAACATCCGGAGCGCGGCACGCGCGGCACCCGCGTGAGTTGGAACATAGCCACGATCTCACCACAGACCCAGCATCTCGAGGCGGCATGGGAGTTTCTTAAGTTTTTCTCCAGCATCGAGGCGTCCAGGATCATCTGGGAGCAGAGTCGGATGCCGTTTCCACCGAGCGTCTCGGTAGCGCGCACCATGGTCGATCCGAACACGCCCCAGAGGGAGGAAGTGATGATCGAGGCCCTCCTCGAGTACGGCCGATTGCAGCCGATCACCCCGTATTGGAATGAAATGGGGCGTGTCTTTGCGCCGCGCCTTGCCGAGATGCTTCAAGGAGTCATCAGCCCGGCGGCGGCGGCTACGCTGGTTGCAGACGAGATCAACACGATTCTGGCTGCGAGTGAATGACAGCTTGGTAAACCAGCTTGGGAAAAACGACCAAACCTGAGATTGCCATCTCGGGCCTTTGCTAAATTTCCTTACGTTGGACATCCTAGTCGGCGAGCGCCAATCAAAATCGGAGGTGCAAGGCTAGGATGTCCAACATTTCGCAGCACCAGGCGGCAGAAGTGTGGGAGATCGCTCGCGATCACCACGTCACGGCCGCCAAGATCAATTGGATGTGCCGGGAGATTCAAGATACCCAGCTACGTTCACAACTGGAGCAGGCCGCCCGACGGTACCAGCAGATCGGGCAACAGCTCACCAGCACGCTGCAGCAAAGCGGCTTTCAAGGAAACGGAGGATTCCAGCAGGCCGGGCAGTTTCAATCGGGCTTTCAATCCTCCTACCAGGGTGGGCAAAGCGGCCAGACGTCGCAGAATCAGGGGTTTTCGTCCCAGAGCTATCAAAGCGGAACAAGCGCCATCGATATTTTGGCGGTGGGCGAGTGCCTCAAGGATTGCAAGGGCATGGCCGTCAAATCGATGATTGCGGCGACGGAGTCTTCGCAGCCGCTTAGAAACACGCTGTACCAAATCGCCGGCGAGCATTTGCAGATGGCCGAGCAGCACTACCATTGGCTCGATCAAAAGCAGCTCTACGCCTCGCCAAAGGCCGATCAGCAGTCCACCCAAGAGTACCAGCGGGCATTGCAGCAGATCGCGCAGGCGGGTCAGAGCGCAGGCCAAAAGCAGCAGTTCCAGACGACGGCCAACTACGCGCAGTCCAGCGCTTACTCGTACAACGCGCAGCAGCCGCACCAGTACCAGCAGCAGCACCAGCAACAACAATATCAACCCTCGTACTCTGGCGCGCAGTACACGTCGAGCACGAGCCAACAGATTCGCCAATAACCTTTCCGGGTGAAGGATTCCGGGGGAGGGAAGACGAGGCTGTCCGCCGCGCAAAGTCGCGGAGGACGGCCTCGTCCTGTTATGAAACGTCAGTGAAACCGGTTGGGCCGAGGATGGGGTCGGCCTACGGAATGTCAAGCGGTCGTCTTGTCCCGATCGCCTGCGTTGCCATTGCGCCTGGCGAGCGCTTCCTTGCCCGCCTCGAGCGCCTCGATGATGGCATCGACGTCGTAGACGCACCCGCCCCAGGTGCCCCCGCTCACTGCCTGCAGCGCTGCCCAAAGCCGGGTGTCCTCGGGGAGCTGGCGGTCGGGACTCAGGTCAGGATGGGGCGGCCGGCTTGCAAGGAGCGCCTCCGCCTCTTCGGGCGTGAGCGATCGGCCCTCGGCGCCGACGAGGTTGATGCTGCCCGAAAGGCCGCGGCAGTCGACGACGATCTCGATCTGGTCGCCCTCGCGCACTTTTCCGATGGGCCCCCCTGCGAGGGCCTCAGGGCCGATATGGCCGATGCACGCTCCGGTCGAGACGCCGGAGAACCGAGCGTCGGTCAAAATGGAGACGTGCTTGCCAAAGGGCAGGTAACGCAACGCGATCGTGATCTGCGCCGTCTCTTCCATTCCCGAGCCCATGGGTCCGCGGCCAATCAACACAATGATGTCGCCCGCTTTGATGCCGTTTGGTCCGCTGTCTTTGACGGCGGCGATCGCCGCGCGCTCTGTGGTAAAGACGCGGGCGCGCCCCACTTTGCGATAGACGCCGTTTTCGTCGAGGACGCTGGGATCGATGGCCGTGCTCTTGATCACCGAGCCTTCGGGCGCAATGTTTCCGACGGGAAACGTCACGGTGCTTGTGAGCCCCTTGGCTTTGGCGCGGTCCTTGTCCATGATGACGTCATCGGGGTCGATCCCGTCCTCTTGGACGAGGCGCTCCCGGAGCGCCCGCCTGCGCTCGGAGGTCTCCCACCAGTCGAGGATCTCGTCCCAGGTGTGGCCCGAAACGGTGAGGCAGGAGGTGTCGACCAGCCCCAAGCGCCTTAGGTGGAGCATCACCTCGGGCACGCCTCCGGCCAAAAAGACCCGGACCGTCGGGTGGAACTCCGGGCCGTTGGGCAGGGCATCGACGAGGCGGGGAACGAGGCGGTTCACCTCGTTCCAGTCGTGAACGTCGGGGCGGCGAAGTCCGGCCGCGTGAGCGATCGCCGGAATGTGCAAGAGCAAGTTGGTCGAACCGCCGAATGCGGCGTGGACGACCATGGCGTTTCTTACGGAGGCGTCGGTCAGGATGTCCCCCAGGGTGAGGCCCTTAGATTCGAGCGTCGAGACGGCCTTGGCGGCCCGGCGGGCGATATCGAGCCAAATTGCTTGTCCGGACGGGGCAAGGGCGGAGTGAACCGGCGCCATTCCCAAAGCTTCGGCCACGACTTGGGCCGTGGCGGCGGTCCCGAGAAACTGGCATCCGCCGCCCGGCGTCGCACAGGAGCGGCATCCGGCTTCGGCGGCTTCTTCGAGGCTGATTTCCCCATGCGCGTAGCGTGCGCCGACGCTTTGAATGCGACCGGCATCCTCGCCCGACACCGGGGGCAGGGTCACTCCGCCGGGTACGACGACCGAAGGGAGCCCCGTCATCCCGGCAAGTGCGATCATCATGGCCGGCAGGCCCTTGTCGCAGGTGGCGATGCCGATCACGCCCTTGCGCGTCGGCAGCGACCTGATGAGGCGGCGAAAGACGATGGCGGCGTCGTTGCGGTAGGCGAGGCTGTCAAACATGCCCGTGGTCCCTTGCGAACGCCCGTCGCAAGGGTCGCTGCAGTACGCGCCGTAGGGGATGTGCCCCATTTCACGGAGCTCTTCTGCGGCCTCCTTCATGAGCAGGCCCACTTCCCAGTGCCCCGTGTGGTACCCAAGCGCGATCGGCTCTCCCTCGGGGCCGCGCATCCCGCCTTGGGTGCTCAAGATCAGAAACTCTTTGCCGGTGAGCTTATTTGGATCCCAGCCCATACCGACGTTTTGGCTCAAGCGAAAAATATCGCCGCTGGGGGCGTCGAGCAGCATCTCCCGTGTGTAGGGAAGCTTTCCCTGGGGGCCTAACGAATGTGTGATCACCCGGTAGATCGATGGGTCACTCGCATCCATGAGTTCGTCAAAGTCGAAGGTCGTGGGTGGGCGTGCCATATCCTATTTTGAGGCTCCTTTCGACCTGCCGCCCTTCGCAAGCACACTTTATATGCGCTCTAGGCTGAGGCGTGCGCGAATTGCGTCTGGTACAACCGGCGGTACATGCCGTCTTCGTGGATGAGTTGATCGTGGTTGCCGTATTGCACGACTCGGCCTTGGTCGAGCACGCAGATGGCGGTGGCGTGCCGAATCGTGGAGAGCCGGTGAGCGATCACCAGCGTCGTCCTGCCGCGCATCAAGTTTTGCAAGGCCTCTTGGATGAGGCTCTCGGTCTCGACGTCGACTGCGGAGGTCGCCTCGTCCAAGATGAGGATCGGGGCGTCTTTCAAAACGGCTCGAGCAATCGATAGGCGCTGCTTTTGACCGCCCGAAAGTTTGACGCCTCGCTCCCCGATGTGCGTCTCGTACCCTTGGGGGAGTTTGAGAATGAACTCGTGCGCGTTGGCGATCTTGGCGGCCTCGAGCACTTCTTCCTCGGTGCTGTTAGGGCTGCCGTAACGGATGTTGTCGATCACCGTGCCGTTGAACAGAAACGTGTCCTGGAGCACCATGCTGATGTTCTCGCGCAAGGACTTGAGCTTTATGTCTTTGAGGTCGATGCCGTCGATCAGCACGCGGCCCGCAACGGGGTCGTAAAAGCGCGGAATGAGGCTTGCGATCGTGCTCTTGCCGACGCCCGTCGGACCCACGAGCGCGAGGGATTCGCCAGGTTGGATCGTGAATGAGATGTCTTCGATGACGGGGACGTTGTCCGTGTAGCGAAAGCTCACGTTCTCAAAGTCGATCCTGCCCTTCACCTCATGGAGCGTCTTGGCGTTTTTGGCCTCTTTCACGTCGGGCTCGACGCTCAAGTAGTCGGCGACTCGCTCGGCGCCGGCGAAGGCCATCTGAACTTGCTCGTTCATGCGGGCAAGGAGCATCACCGGCTGGTAGAACATGCTCAGGTAAAGCATGAAGGCGACGAGGTCCTCGATCGCAAGTTCGCCCGCAAAGGCGGCGCGCCCGCCGAAGTAGATGACGAGCATGGTGCCGCAAGCGCCGAGAAACTCGACGCTCGGGTGGTAGACGGCCATGATCTTGAGCGCCTTGAGCAGGTTGTTCGTGTACTGGCGCGACCGCCGCTGCACCCTGCTGCCTTCGTGCTCTTCCCGGGTGAAGATTTGGATCTCTTTGATGCCCGAAATGTTGTCTTGCAGTATGGCGTTGAAGTCCGCCAGCTTTTCCTGGGCCGACTTGAAGGCATTGCGCATCTTAGGACTGAAGCCGAGCACGACAAAGAGGAGGAACGGGATCGGCACCAAGGTCCAAAGGGCGAGCGTCGGGTGTAGGTAGACGAGGATGCTGGTGATTCCAACGAGCAGGAAAGAGTTGACGATCAGGTCTGGAATGTTGTGCGCAATCAGGGGCTCGATATGGTTGGTGTCGTTGACGAGCCGGGACATCACTTCGCCGGTCTGCTTGTCGTGGTAAAAGCGCAGCGAAAGCTTTTGAAGGTGGTGGTAGAGGCCGACGCGCACGTCGCTCACGTAGCGCCATGCCATGACGTGGGCGACGTAGCTCGTGATGAACTGAAACCCACCCCGGATGATTTGCGTCCCTGCAAAGATGAGCGTCAGCCAGAGCAGGTGGCTCGTGATATTCTCCGCCCACGGGATCAGGCCGCTCAGCGACTGGGTGCGAACGACGGCCGTCACTTCCCGGATGATCCACGGTCCGAGCAAGTTGAGCCCGGTTACGCCGACGGTTGCCAAAATTACCGCAACCATATGCCAACGATACGGTTTCAGAAACGCGCGCAACTGCCAAAACGATCGCACGGGCTTCACCTCGTATGTTTTGAACGCCCCCATTTTATCACAAGTTGCATGGGCGAGGGCCGAGTGTACAGGAAAACGAAGGCCCTAGTTTAAACACCCTATTTGAGGCAATTGCGGGCGATTCGCAGCAATCAGCTACAATCTGCTACAGGGAGTGCATATTCACGTGGCAAACGCGGCAAGGGAACGGGGCGAACGACCGAACGTCATCGTCTTTTTCACGGACCAACAGCGCTGGGATACCACCGGCGTGCACGGCAACCCGTTGGGGCTCACCCCCAACTTTGATCGGTTGGCGCAAAGCGGGACGCACGTGTATTACAGTTTTACCTGCCAGCCGGTGTGCGGACCGGCTCGAGCGTGTCTGCAGACAGGGTTGTATCCGACGACGACGGGCTGCTTTAGGAACGGAATTCCCCTTCCCGAAGGGACCCAGACGCTCGCCCATCACTTCAACCGGGCCGGCTACCACACCGGGTACATCGGCAAGTGGCACCTGGCGGAGACGAAGGCCGAGCCGGTGCCGGTGGAAAGGCGTGGCGGGTACCAGTACTGGCTTGCCGCGGACGCGCTCGAACACACGTCGGATACCTACGACACCGTGCTTTACGACAACGATAACAAGCCGGTAAAACTGCCCGGTTATCGCGTCGATGCGCTTACCGACGCCGCGATCCGGTATGTCGACGAGCATCAGAATGAGCCGTTCTTTCTATTTATTTCATACCTCGAGCCCCATCACCAAAACCACCTGGACGATTACCCGCCGCCGGACGGATACCGGGAGGCGTACACGGGCAAGTGGATCCCGCCTGACCTCGCCGCGCTCGGAGGCTCGGCCCACCAGCACCTCGGCGGGTACTACGGCATGGTCAAGCGGCTCGATGAGGCGCTCGGCCGCCTGAACGACGCATTGAAGAGTCTGGGACTGAGCGAAAACACCATCGTCCTGTTCACCTCTGACCACGCTTGTCACTTTAAGACCCGCAACAGTGAGTACAAGCGCTCGTGTCACGAGAGTTCGATTCGTGTGCCGACGGCCATTTGGGGCCCCGGCTTTGACGGGGGCGGGAGGATCCGAGAGCTCGTGAGCCTCATCGACCTGCCGCCGACGCTGCTCGATGCGGCGGGAATCGAGGTGCCGCAGGCGATGCAGGGACGATCGATCCTGCCGCTCGTTACGGGCAATGGGCGAGGCGACTGGCCCGAGGAAGTGTTCGTTCAGATCAGCGAATCCCAGGTGGGCCGCGCGGTGCGCACGCACCGATGGAAGTACGGCGTCACCGCGCCGGACGTGCCCGGCCGAAGTCAGATGGGAGCGGACCGGTATGTGGAGGAGTATCTCTATGATCTAGAGGCCGATCCGTATGAGCTGACCAACTTGATCGGGTTCGAGTCGCACTCGGGCGTCGCCGAGGTCATGCGGGAGCGCTTGATCCGGCGGATGCGCGAGGCAGGGGAGCCCGTCCCCGTCATCGAGCCTGCCGAGCCGCGAAAGAGCGGGCAAAGGCGCGTCTCGGAGGTCGAGGCCCGCTCGTAACGCTCGTGACGCTCGTAACCTACGGGCCGCATGTGCGTTCGAACGAAGCTAAAGCGTTGTCGAAGGGATGAATCGGGAATTTGAGCCAAGCCAAAGTGGTGGGAGAACGAAGCAAGACGATGTTGTTGATTGCGGCGACCGCCTGTTTTTGGGGTGCGCTCTACTTATACGTCCCGATTCTCTCGCCCTACTCCGAGGTCGTCGGCGCTCCGATGCGCCTGGTGGGGCTGATCGTTTCGTCGTACGGGTTTTCGCAGCTCATCTTGCGCATTCCCGTCGGGATCTGGTCCGATCGGATTGGACGTCGCAAGCCGTTCATCGTCGCGGGATTCGTCATATCGGCGGGGGCGGCGGCGTGGCTTGCGCTCGCGAACGGCGCGTGGGGCATCTTGGCGGCGCGCACGCTCACCGGCGTCTCGGCGACCATGTGGGTCGTCATCACCGTGCTCTTCTCGAGTTACTTCAGGCCGGAGCGGGCCGGTTACGCGATGAGCCTGATCATGTTCACCACGTCGATCTCTCAGCTCACCTCCACGCTCCTTGGGGGGCTGGTCGCAGAGCGGTACGGCTGGACGGCGCCCTTTTGGGGCGCTGTCCTCATCGGCGCGGTCGGGTTTTTGCTCTCGACCCGAATCGAGGAGGTCGAGACCCGCAAGATGGGCCTCTCCTTGGGCGAACTCGCCCGGGTAGGCCGGGAGCGCTCCCTCGTGCTGATTTCACTCTTGGCCGCGCTCTATCAGTTCAACTCGTTTGTCACGGTGTACGGATTTACGCCAAACTACGCCGTCACGCTCGGCGCATCCAAAGCGGAGCTCGGGTGGCTCAGCTTAATCTCGACCCTACCGACCGCGGCGGCTTCGCTTGCGAGCGGGAGTGTGCTCGCCAAGCGGTTTAGCGAGATGCAGATGGTCGTCGGCGGATTTGTGCTCGTTTGCCTGAGCACGATTGCCATTCCCTATTCCAATACGATGTTTGACCTATACTGGACGCAAGGGTTGGGCGGCATCGGTCGAGGCCTGATTTTCCCAGTCCTCATGGCGCTCTCGATCAAGACTGTGCCTCAGGAGAAGCGGGCGACCGCCATGGGCTTCTTTCAGTCGATCTACGCTCTTGGAATGTTTGGGGGACCGGCCATTTCCGGCGTCGTGGCAGAGCGGTTTGGCCTGGATGGAGCGTTCTTTGCCGCTGCTTTCGTGCTGGTCGTCGGCGGCATTGCGAGCGTGTTGTGGCTGCCCCGAGCCGTTCCGAGCGCCAAAAGCGCCGGGGCGGCAGGGTGATGACGGCCCGAGCCCCGGCGACATGTCGGCAAGTTGCTCCTCTGTCGTTAAGGGTGTAGAATCGCATGTGGAGGTGCGATCGAGATGCAGGAAGCGGCAGAGTTGAGGATGAGCGTGGCAGGGAGGGCGCCGATCAGCAAGAGGCTTAGGGTCGTCTCGATCCTCACCGTGTTTGTGATGTTCCTCGTGCTGCTCATGGGAGCGCTCGTCACCAACTCCGGCTCGGCCGAGGGATGCGGGTCATCCTGGCCGCTTTGCGACGGCAAGCTGCTTCCGGCGGCCAATGCCCACTCGATCATCGAGTACAGTCACCGGGCCGTATCCGGCATCGCTGGCATCTTGGTCGTCCTCATGACGGTCTGGGCTGTGCGGGAGTACCGCTTTCGTCCGGAGATCCCGTTTTTGATGTACACAGCGGTCTTTTTCATCGTGGTGCAGGCGCTCCTCGGAGCGGCCGCAGTGATGTGGCCCCAGCCTGACCTAGTGTTGGCGCTTCACTTTGGCATATCGCTGACGGCGTTCGCCGCCGTGCTGCTCCCCACGATATTGATGTTTCAAATGGAGCGGGGGACGACGCACCGGTCAAAGCCGATCAGCAAGGGGCTCATACGGCTCGTCTGGTTTTCCGTGATCTACGTGTATGTCATCGTCTACTCCGGCGCCTACGTGCGGCACACCAACTCGCACCTGGCCTGCTTGGACTGGCCACTCTGCAACGGTGCGCTCATTCCCGAGCTCAGCGGAGCCGTGGGCATTCAATTTGCTCACCGGGTGGCCGCTGCCTTAGGCCTTGTATTTCTTGCCTGGCTTTTTGTCAGGTCGAGGCGGGAGCGCGACGTGCGGCCCGACATCTACTTGGGAAGCGCCGCCTCGTTTGGCCTCATCGCTCTGCAGGTGCTCTCAGGCGCGTACGTGGTCCTATCGCACTTGACGCTCACGGCCATGATGGTTCACAGCGCCGTGATCACGCTGCTCTTCGGCGCGCTGAGTTACCTTTGCCTCCAGGCCTTGCCGGAGTATCGGCCCCGGGAACGCGAGGCCGCGGCCAAGGCCTAAAGCTGCTAGCGAACGAGTCCCCGAGCGGCGACGTCCCACACCGTCTCGACTTTGCCGCCACGAACGCCGACGAGCTGATCGTGCAGGTTGGTCACGACGCAGGTGTGGTTTGGAATGATCGTCACCACTTCGCCGACTTGTGGGGCGGGAGCGCCCTCCTCGAACAAGACGACGCCGTGCTCTTCGTTGAGCTTGGCAATCTTTGCGGTCGGATACTCCACGATGTGCCCATGCCCTTCCATCGAGAGCAGATCGGACGAGAGCGTCTTGGAACCTGCGTCGATGACCGCCCGGCCCTGGGTGGGACGGCTGACGACGGTCGCCTTGACGCGCATGGCGCAGTCGTCCCATGTGGCGACGCCCGCCTTGACGCACATCCGGTCGTTGAAGATGTACGTGCCCGCACGGTGCTCCGTAACGCCCGGAACACTCCGAAGCAGCGAGAGCGTGGGCGTGCCGCCTGTGCTGACGATCTCGGCCTTAAGGCCTCTGGCGTCGAGCTCTTTGTATGCTTCAGTTAGGTAGTCGGCCGTCGACTCGGTAATCGGATAGGTCATCAGACCTGCAAAGCGCAGGCCCGGGAGTTGATCGATGCGCTCGGCGAGCTCCGCAGCCTGGGCCGGCGACTGGACGCCGTTTCGCCCGGCGCCGGTGTCGCACTCGACGAGGACGCCGAGCGTGACGCCGCTCCCGGCGAATGCGGCGGAAAGCCCTTCAGCCACCGTCAAGTTGTCGCAGACCGTCTTGAGGTCGCACACGCGTGCCAGCTTGAGAAGTCTTTCGAGCTTTGCCGCGCCGACGATGTTATACGTCAGCATGATGTCGTGGGCGCCGGCTGCTTGCATCACTTCGACTTCGCCCAGCTTTTGGCAGGCGATGCCGATGGCGCCTGCGTCGAGTTGGGCCTTTGTCAGCGCCGGAATCTTGTGCGTCTTGATGTGGGGCCGCAAGCCGACCTCGGCTTCGTCGCAAAGCTCCTGAAAGCGGCGGATGTTGCGTTCCATGATGTCGAGATCGATGGTGACGACGGGCGTGTCGGTCAGATCGATCGAATGAATGTCGGCAAGGCTCATAAGTAGCGACTCCCTCTTTACGGAAAATGGATGGAACAAGGTTGTAAGGCGCAACCTTGTGTTTCTCGGAACGCGCAGTCGGTTCCTCCGGAAAAGGAGGCGCGCCGATCGACCGGCGGCAAGAAATGGGTGGGAGGTATCCTCTAACCCATCCTGAACTTTTTCACGATTAGGTTTTTCGAACGCTTGTTTTCCAAACGCTTGACTGGAGGCATCGCGATGTCACGAACGCTCTACCTCATCGACGCCTACGCTCAGATTTTCAGGGCGTACTACGCTATTCGGGGTGGGATGCAAAGTCCTGTAACAGGAGAGCCAACCCATGCCGTATTCGGCTTTGCGGGAATGCTTTTGAAACTATACTCGCAGCTCAAACCCGACTTTGTCATTGTCGCTTCCGATGCCCCCGGCAAGACGTTTCGCGACGAACTTTACACCGACTACAAGGCGACTCGGGACGAGACGCCGGCCGACCTCAAGGCACAGATCCCCCGCGTGATGGAGCTCATCGAGTCCTTTGGCATCCCCGTGGTCAGCAAGCCCGGACTCGAGGCGGACGACGTCATTGCGAGCATCACGCATCGCGTGCTCTCAGATCCCAAGTACGAAGACGTGCACATTCGCATCGTCTCCAAGGACAAAGACTTGGAGCAGCTCCTCTGCGACCGGGTTACCATGTTTGACATTCACAAGGACACGGAAGTCGACGTGCAGGCCCTTTGGGAGAGTAAGGGGATCCGACCCGATCAAGTGATCGACCTTCTTGCGCTGACGGGCGACACCGCCGACAACGTGCCGGGCGTCGACGGGATCGGCCCCAAGACTGCTGCCAAGCTGATTCAGGAGTTTGGCTCCCTGCAAGGCATCCTCGACAATCTGGACAAGATCAAAGGCAAGCGCCGGGAGAACCTCGAGGCCGCCAAAGCGCACCTGCCGCTCTCCGTGGAACTCGTGACGCTGAGAATAGACAACGACTTCCCCTTCGACATCGACTCGTCCGAGGTGCGCGCGATCAACGTCAACCGGTTGATTCCACTCTTTCAGCAGCTCGGCTTCAGGCGCTATCAAGACGAAATTCGAAACCTTGCGGCGGCGATGGGGCTTGCTGGCGCGGAACTTGCGACCGACTCCGCCGCTGAAACCGCTAATGAAACCTCGGTTGATGCGGCGGGCGTGGGCTCGGCGTCGGCGGCAAGCGCCGTTGAGGCTCCGGCAAAGGGGAGCGCAGTGGAGGCGGCTAAGCGAGGCGCCTACCGTGCGGTGACGACAAAGAGCGAGCTGGACGAATTGGTCGAGACGCTGAAGCAACAGGAGATCATCAGCGTCGACACGGAGACCACCGGACTTGAGCTCGACGCAAAGCTCGCAGGCCTCTGCTTTGCGTGGAAGCACGGGGAGGGCGTGTATGTGCCGGTCCGCTCGCCCGATCCCAGCGCCCACCTGGACGAAGCAACGGTGATTGCGAGTCTGCGGCCGGTGCTCGAGGATCCGCGAATTGCAAAGTGCGGCCACAATCTCAAGTTTGACGCCCGGATTCTCATCGAAGCCGGGGTCCGGCTGCGGGGCATTGCGTTTGATTCGATGCTGGCAAGCGTGCTCATCGATCCGGCTCAGGCCAACCACAAGCTCGATCAGCTCGCGCTCAGTCAACTCAACTATGAGATGATGCCGATCTCGTCGCTGATCGGCGAAGATGAATCCGTCACGATGGACGAGATTCCATTGGAAACGGTCGTGCCCTACGCCGCCGAAGACGCCGACATCTCACTTCGCCTCTACCACCACCTCCTGCCCAAGATAAAGGAGATGGGTCTCGAGGAACTCGTACGCAACGTCGAAGCGCCTCTCTCCGGCGTATTGGCAGAAATGGAAGCCAACGGCGTCCTGTGCGACCCCGTCGAACTGCTGCGCCAAGGCGAAAGCCTCAAGGGCAGGGTCGAAGAGCTGCGTGAGAAGGTGTGCGAGATCGCAGGCCTCGAGTTTAATTTGGATTCTCCCACCCAACTCGCCGAAGTGCTCTTTGAAAAGCTCGGCCTGCCGCCGGGTAAGAAGACGAAGACCGGCTACTCCACGGACGCCGAAGTGCTCGGCAACCTTGCAGCAAAAGAGGATCGGGCCGATCCCAGGACGCTCGTGCCCGGCATCATCCTGGAGTACCGGCAATTGACGAAGTTGATCAGCACCTACCTTGGCAACCTCGTCGAGTCCGTCGACCCCCGGACCGGGCGAATTCACACGACCTATCACCAGTTGGTGACCGCCACCGGTCGCCTTGCGTCCCACCGTCCCAACCTGCAAAACATTCCGGTGCGGACGGATATTGGGCGACAGATTCGCAAGGCGTTCCAAGCGCCGCCTGGTCACATGCTCATCTGCGCCGACTACTCGCAAATCGAGCTTCGCATCCTAGCGCACTTGAGCGAGGATGCGGGCCTCATCGAGGCATTTGAAAACGACTTCGACATCCACGCCGCCGTCGCATCGCAGGTGTTTGGCACCTCGATCGATCAGGTGACCAGGGAGCAGCGCGCTCACGCCAAGACGATCAACTTCGGCATCATCTATGGAATTACGGCCTTTGGGCTCGCACGCCGCATCGAGGGGCTCGACGTGAGCGAAGCCGCCAATCTCATCAACGAGTACAAGGTCCGCTTTCCGGGGATCGACACGTTCATGCAGTCGTGTGTGCAACACGCCCTGGAGTACGGGTACGTCAAGACGATCATGGGCCGCAGGCGAGCGATCCCCGAGATCCAGTCGACCAACCGAAACCGACGGAGCCTTGGCGAGCGCCTTGCCATCAACTCGGTCGTGCAAGGAAGCGCCGCGGACCTCATCAAACTCGCTATGGTCAACGTCCAGCGCCGCATCGATGAGGATGGGCTTCCGCTCAAGCTCCTGCTTCAGATCCACGACGAACTCGTCCTCGAGGCTCCCGAAGAAGAGGCCGAGGCGCTTGCCGACGTGGTCCGCGACGAGATGGAGAAGGCGATGACCTTGCGCGTTCCGCTCAAGGCCGAAGCCGGAATCGGGCCGGACTGGATGACCGCCAAGTAAAGATCTCCCTGAGTGATGCCGATTCGGTGGCAACGGCCCTTGAGCTAGGTTGTCAAGAGGTCATTGAACGACGGCTAGATCTCAGTTCCACATGAGAACAGATGGTGAATCTCTTGGGATGTGGCAATCGGCGATCGCCGCATCAAGTCTGGAAAGCGCTAGGTGTCACTCGCTACCTTGGGTGAGTCCTGCCAGTAATGATGACCCTTTCGATGATCGTCTCGCTAATCCCGATTTGCCGATCTGCCAGGTACTTCAACGGTAAGTTGGGAACTCAACGCACATTCTCAAACGCTCGTCGATGGTCAAAGAGTGTGATTTGGGGCTATAGTCAGTGTAATCTATCTCATAAAGGGACTAATCGAGGAGCATTGTTTTGGGGGGTCAGGAAAATGATCGATCCAAAGATCGTTGGTCAATTGATTCAGAAACGACGGGTCGAATTAAGTCTGACTCAGGAACAACTAGGGCAGAAAATCGGCGTGACTGGTCAAGCAGTTTCGAAGTGGGAGAATGGCGCAGCCCTGCCGGATACCAGCCTGGTACCATCTATTTGCAGAACTCTTAATATTCCCGTTTCATTG
>CAYRIY010000082.1:0-17245 GCA_964424335.1 uncultured Clostridia bacterium | reverse complement strand
CTCTTTGACCTTGCGGGAAAAGTGAAAGGGCGAGCGAAAGCCGCATTGCCGTGCGATCTCCTCGACGCTAAGGCCGGTTGAGCGGAGCATGCCCAGTCCGTGGCGGATTCTCACGCCCCATAGCCACGCCATCGGCGATGGATACCCCGACTGTGCGAAGAGGCGGCAGAGGTGCTCGGGCGTGACGGACGCGCGCGCCGCGAGGTCGGCTAGTGTGATGTTTTGGGAGAGGTGGTTGGCGGCATGCCGCATCACTTGCAGTACCGAAGGGTGGGGTGGACTGCCTGCGCCCAGGCCCCTCGACGCCTCGTCCAGATAGATCAAGAGCACTTGGTAGGCGGCGCTTCGCACGAGCTCTTCCTGCGTTTGACGGCCTGATATTTGCCAGTTGACGGCGTCGGATAAAAGCCGCTCGATCTCGTGGTTTGGCGCGAGCCTGGACGGGTTGGCCTCTAGGAGCCGGAGCACCTGATCGGGCGCGGCGCCGTAGTAATCGATCCAGCTATGCCAGCTCTCCTCGGTCTTGGAAAACTCAAAGTAGAGCCGTTGCCCAGGGATCAACCAGACGAGGTGGCCCGGTCCGTACCGGCGCCGCTCCCCGTCGAGGTGCAAGTCAAGGGAGCCTGCGTGCATCGCGACGAGCTGCACGTACCGTTGCATCCTCGGTCCAAGCGAGCCGCCCGGCGGGTAGATCGCCCGACCGGCGTAGGCGCTCTTGGGCCAAAGGTTGCGCCACTCTTCTGGGCGGAGCGTGTTCATCCTCGGCGCCTCCTTTGACGCAAAGTATATGCCGCGCCAAGACAAGGCTCCTTTCGTCACTTTTATTGAATGTTTTCGAGGACGGAAGGAGTTTGTCAATTGGTCCTGTAGTATTGGCTCGAGTAGCGAACCGGTTCGCTGAACGCCGAAAAATGGGTGGGTGTGTGCCGGTCGGCTCAGCGCCGGCCCGAGCGATGCATGCCAGACGGATTCTGAAGGAGTGACTTTGGATTGAGCGAGATTCCCCGCAGCGAGTATCCCCGTCCGCAGTTTGTTCGAGAGCCTTGGGTCAACCTGAATGGAACGTGGACCTTTGCGTTTGACTTTGGCAAATCCGGAACGCAAAGAGGTTTTGCGAACAGCAAAGGGTTTGACCAAGCGATCCTCGTCCCGTTTTGTCCCGAAAGCAAGCTTTCAGGCGTCGGGCACACAGACTTCATCGAAGCCATGTGGTACCATCGCAAGCTGAGTATCCCCGCCGATTGGAACGGAAAGCGGATCGTCCTCCATTTCGGAGGCGTCGACTACTTCTCCGAAGTGTACATCGACGGCCGTTCGGTTGGGAGGCACTGGGGCGGGTCCGCGTCGTTTCAGCACGACATCACGCCCTACGTCAAACCCGGTCAAACGCACGACCTCGTCGTCCACGTAGAAGACGACGTGCGCTCCGGCAAGCAACCCGGAGGCAAGCAGTGCCCCGATTACAAATCGCGCGGCTGTCATTACACCCGAACAACCGGCATCTGGCAAACGGTTTGGATGGAGGCGGTCTCGCCCGAGGGGCTGCGCCGGTGCACCATTGTCCCCGACGTCGACTGGGGCCGCTTTGTGGTCACCCCCACGTTTTACAGCGTGCGGCCGGGGTACACGTTCAAGGCGACTGTTTACGACGGTGGGGAGAAGGTGGCGGAGGCGGTTGGCCCGGCCGTCGATGCGCTTTCCGTCGCTCTCTCGATCGAGAGCCCCAAGCTTTGGGGCCCCGGTCACCCGTTCCTCTATGACCTGCGCTTCGAAGTGCTCGACCAGGCGGGCAACGCAGTCGACGTCGTGCAAAGCTATGCGGGTTTGCGCAAAATCCACATCGAAGGCGATCAGGTCTACTTAAACAACGAGCCGATCTACCAGCGGTTAGTGCTCGACCAGGGCTTTTATCCCGACGGGATCTGGACCGCGCCGTCCGACGAAGCGCTTCGCCGCGACATCGAGCTGTCGATGCAGGCGGGTTTCAACGGCGCTCGTCTCCACCAAAAGGTATTTGAAGAGCGGTTCCACTACTGGGCCGATCGGCTCGGCTACCTCACCTGGGGCGAATCCGCAAGCTGGGGCATGGACGTCAACGACCCGGTGAGCGCCCGCAACTTCCTCTCGGAGTGGCAAGAGGTGGTCATTCGGGATCGCAACCACCCGTCGATCATCGCTTGGTCGCCGTTCAATGAGACGCGGGATGTGCGGAGCGCCCGGCAGCACAACAGGGTTCACATCGATGCATACGAGCTCACCAAGGCGCTCGACCCGACGCGCCCGGTCAACGACGCGAGCGGGTATGTCCACGTGCGCACCGACTTGTGGACCGTTCACAACTACACACAAGACCCACAAAAGCTAAAGGAAATACTGACGCCCACGGAGGATGGGGTATTTCGCAATCACCCCAATCACGAGGCTGAGTATGCCGGACAGCCGTACATCGTCGACGAGTTTGGCGGGATCAAGTGGGTGCCGCCCCAGCGCGGCGAGTACGCCGACAACTCCTGGGGTTACGGCGACACCCCAAGGACGATCGAGGAGTTTTACGCCCGGCTCGAGGGGCAGGTCGAGGTGCTTCTCGGGTTCGACCATGTCCGGGGATATTGCTACACGCAGCTCACGGACGTCGAGCAAGAGGAGAACGGAATTTACAACTACGACCGTTCGCCTAAGTTTGATATGGAAAGGATCCGTGCGATCTTCTCACGTGAGCCCAAGCAGGGAGCGTCGGCCGCCTCTTGACGCGGCCGACTCAAATGGGCGGCGGCGGGCCGGACGAATCTTGAACGTGCAGCGAGGGGTAGAAGGGATAAACCCTAGGGCGAGCAATGTCGTCATTGCTCAATCGTTCGAGGAGGAGTCCGGCCGCCCGGCGGCCCATGTCGTGCGTGGGCGCCTTCATCGTCGTCAGCCTGGGCACGGTAAAGTCGCTCAAGGTTCCGTCATACCCTACGACGGAGAGGTCTTCGGGGACGGAGAGCCCAAGGTCGCTCGCGGCGCGCAATGCCCCGACGGCCATCACGTCGTTATAGCAGATGAGCGCTGTGGGACGGTACCTTTGCTCGAGAAGCTTTCGAGCCAGTTGATAGCCTTCCCCTTGAGTGTACGTATCGCCAAGGCGCACCTGGAGGACGTCGTCGAAGCCGAGCGCCTCCACAAGTGCGAGGCGCACCCCTTTGAGCCGCAGCTCGGTGGTGCGGCTGTGCCGCACACCGACATACCCGATCTCAGTGTGGCCCAGCGATAAGAGGTGCCTTGCCATTTCTGCGGCTCCGACGGTGTCGTCGGTGATGACGCAGTCGATCGAACGGACGACGCGCGCCCCCGCAAGTCCCACGACGGGAGCCCTTCTTTCGAGAAAGGGCTCGTACACCGATGGGTGGGCGAGCTCTGAGGTGAGGGTGAGGATGATGCCGTCTACATGGGCGGCGAGCATCAGTTCGCAGTATTTGCGCACCCGGTCCAGGTCCCCTTCGGTGCTGCAGACAAAGAGGCCGTACCCTTGCTCCAATGCAACGTCTTCGACGCTCTTTACGATCGATGGGAAAAAGGGGTTGGCGATTGTGGGAACGAGAAAGCCGAGCGTATGCGTCTTGCCCAGCGAGAGCGCCCGGCCCAAGCGGCTCGGCCGGTAGTTTAGCTCCCGGATCGCCGCCTCGACCCGGCGTTGCAATTCGGGTGATACATATTTGCTTTGATTGAGCACAGAAGAGACCGTCGAGACGGAGACACCGGCTACTCTTGCCACGTCTCGCACGGTTGGGTTCGACAACCTTCCCGTCATCGCGCCACCATTCTCTATTTCGAGCAACTCGATTGGGGGGGCGGCTTTCAATGGGAAACCCCTTGAGAGACTCCCCTCGAAGTCCCCCATGAAAGCCGACCACATGGGAATCTGAAGCGGCTAGTTGCCGCTCTCCTCCATTACCCGTCGAAATGCGTCGACCATATTTGTGATTGCTTCGTTGAGAGGCATTTGGTTCGTCAAATATGCCCAAATCCCTCCGTTGTGCAATTCGCCCTCGAGCCTATGATCCGGCCAAAACTGGGCGAAGGGGAGGGAGTTGGCGAACGCCTGCTGCGGCTCGAGCCGCAAGAACGAATCGACAGTGAGCCGGTCGATGCGAGCAGGGACGTGCCCTGCGCCCGCCGACCAGTCGATCGTATGCAGGGAGAGCCACGAGATGAACGTCAGCGCGGCTTCGAACTCATCGGGCCTGTTTTCCCTGATGCCGACGGGGATGACGAGCATGTGCGAACCTGCCCACGTGCCCTGCTCCGGGCCGACTTGGGGCACCACGTCGGTCTTGAAGTCAAGCCCGATGCGCGTGAAGTTGCCGATTTCCCACGGGCCGAGGAGCTGCATCGCCGCGGTCTCGTTGCCGAACCAGCCGAACGGAGCCCCGCCGATCTGATTGATGACGTCAAGTTGCACGTTGAGCGCCTCGCGACCTGCATCGGTGTCAAATGCCGCTTGGCGGTTTTCGTCCATGATTTGGCCGCCGAACTGGTACAGGTAGCCAAGCCATTCCCGCGACCCGAACCCTGTGAATCCTGCTATGTCGGGCGTTCCATCGCCGTTGACGTCTCGGGTGAGCAGACGTGCGGCGGAGAGGAGCTCGGCTTGGTTTCTGGGGGACTCGAGCGGCAATCCGCTCTGCTCAAACATGCGGACATTCATGTACAGGGCGTAGGGGTGAATATCCAAGGGGATCGCGTGCGGCTTGCCCTCGTAAAGGCCGCGCTCCCATATGTTGGGCATGAAGTCTCGATCCGTGAGACCGAGTCGCTCCAGGTCCTTTTCGGTGAAAGGCTCGATCAGTTGTTGACTCATGAACGAGTAGATGCGCGACGCGTGCATGATGCCCACTGAAGGCGGTGAGCCGCCGACAGTCGACGTGATCAGCTTGCTGTAGTATGGGTCGCCCCAATCCAGAATCGTGTGGGTTACCGTGATGTCCTCGTGTTCCTCGTTGAACCGGGCGACCAACTCGTTCATGATTTGGCCGTCCCCGCCGCCGAGCAACGACCAAAAGCTAAGCTCGATCGGAGCCGCGTGGACGGACAAGGACAGCGCGATACAGATGATCAATGCGAGTACGCTTTTCCTGATCATGTCGATCTCCTCTCAAGATTCTAATATCCGAAATGATCCGTCCGGCACAATCGTTTTCTTCGGTGCGTAAACTCGTCTTCGTACACCACCTCCACATTCGTTGTACGACACGTAGCGAACCGGTTCGCTAGTATGGTTTTGGGGGAATAATGAGAAATCCTCTAAAGTTTCAAAGGGAAATTCGGCAGCATGGTTGTGACGCTGCGGGTGTAAAGGGTTCATGACGGGTTTATGAAAGTATCCAAAAAGCCGATCAACCGAGACCAACAGCGAAGTGAGGCGTTTGTCTATGTTCGAAGACAAGTCGACCGTCGAAGAGATCAGAGCCCGCTTCGACAACGACGTGGAGCGGTTTTCAAATTTGGAAACGGGGCAGAGCGCGACCATCGACGCTCCGCTCTCGCTCGAGCTGGTTGTGGAGGCGGCCGCACGGCTGAAACCCGATGCGACGGCCGTGCTCGATGTGGGCTGCGGCGCCGGCAACTACTCGCTCAAGCTCCTCGGCCGCCTGCCCGGACTCGATGTGACACTAATCGATCTGAGCAAGCCGATGCTCGATCGAGCTGTCGAGCGGGTTTCGCAGGCGACGTCGGGCGAGGTGACTGCGATCCAAGGGGACGTGCGCGAAATTGATCTTGGCCGATCACGCTACGACTTTATCCTGGCGGCGGCGGTCCTCCACCACTTGCGTGGCGATGACGAGTGGCAACAGGTCTTCGCCAAGTTTTATCGCGCCCTCAAGCCCGGGGGCTCGGTGTGGATCGTGGATCTGATCACACACACGATTCCCCAGGTCCAAGAGATGATGTGGCTACGCTACGGCGAGTATCTCACGGGCCTCAAGGGCGAAGCGTACCGCGACCATGTCTTTGAGTACATCGATCGGGAGGATACGCCTCGCCCTTTGATGTACCAGCTCGATTTGCTCCGCTCGTCGGGTTTCGACGAAGTGGAGATCCTGCACAAGAACAGTTGCTTCGCCGCATTTGGCGGTATCAGGCTGAGCTAGGCCGATACTCGAGATCGCCCACGGTCACGTTGGGATCCTTGATGGAGGGTTGCTCCATCAGGAGTCCGGATCTCATCTGCCAAAACCCGCGGTTTTGAGAAAAAGTTACAGGGTGGCGACCGCCGCCGCCGAAATATCCGAGAACGCGCCCTAGCGGTCGTTTATAGGAGGCTGATCGTGCATGTCGGCTGACTTTCTCGAATTGATCCAAGACGAGAGCCTCGTGCCGGCGTACGTGTTGCCCGATGTGCTCACATGCGTCGATGGCGAGCGGGTAGCTGACGCCGAGACGTGGCGCAACAAGCGTCGCCCGGAACTGCTGGAGCTCTTTCAAAGGGAGATGTACGGCAGGACGCCGAGTTTGACGCTGCCGATATCGTGGGATGTGTTTGAGGAGAGCGCCGACGCGCTTGGCGGAGTCGCGGTGCGAAGGCAGGTCCGCATCCACTTCGGCAAATCCGAGGGCGATCAGGGCATGGACCTTTTGATCTACTTGCCAAACGGCGCGAGCGGACCCGTTCCGGTCTTTCTCGGCCTCAATTTCAGCGGCAACCACGCCGTGCATCAAGATCCTGCGATCCGATTGCCCCGGTCGTGGATGAGGGATTCGAGCGGGGAAGGAAATAGGGCCTCCGAAGCGGACCGGGGACGAAAGTCCAGCAGGTGGCCGGTCGAGCTCATTCTTTCCCGCGGGTATGGGCTCGCCACGATCTACTACGGTGACATCGACCCCGATTTTCACGACGGGTTTCAAAACGGCGTGCACCCTCTGTTTTACAAGGAAGGCCAAACAAAGCCCAAGGCCGACGAGTGGGGATCGATAGGAGCCTGGGCTTGGGGCCTTTCGAGGGCGTTGGACTACCTCGAAACCCTTGAAGCGGTGGACCCTAGGCGCGTGATCGTCATGGGACATTCCCGTCTTGGCAAGACGGCGCTTTGGGCCGGAGCCCAGGATGAGCGCTTTGCCATGGCGATCTCCAACAACTCCGGGTGCGGAGGAGCCGCCTTGAGTCGCCGGTGCTTTGGCGAGACGATCGAGCGCATCAACGCCGCCTTTCCCCACTGGTTCTGCGACAACTTCAAAGCCTACAACCGGCGCGAGCACGAGCTCCCCTTTGACCAGCACATGCTGATCGCGCTCCTTGCGCCCAGGCCCGTGTATGTCGCGAGCGCATCCTTAGACCTGTGGGCAGACCCGCGCGGCGAGTTCCTCGCCGCCAAGGAAGCGAGCCCCGTGTACGAACTTTTTGGGCTCGAGGGGCTGCCGGCGGATGACATGCCGGAGGAGAACCGCTCGGTCCAAGGAATGATCGGTTATCACATTCGCACCGGACGCCACGACGTGACAGAGCTGGATTGGCGGCATTACCTCGACTTCGCGGACAGCCGCCTCGGCTGGTCGCCGAACGAATGAACCTCCAGGGGTCCGTCACCGTCGGCCCTTTTGGGCGGCAATTGGGGACACAAACCAATCGGATTTGTTGACAGTCATAAGTAAGTGACGCGGCGATCGCCAAAGCTCGCCCGACACGGATAGGAGGCGTGACATGAGCGAAGTACGCATTGGAGTCATCGGTGTTGGAATTATCGGCAAGAGCCACATCAGGCGGTATGCGGAAATCCCCGACGCAAAGGTGGTGGCGGTTGCGGACATCAACGAGCCGGAGGCGCGCCGGGTTGCAGAGGAGTACGGCATTCCCGACGTCACGACGGACTTTCGGACGCTGCTTTCCCGTGATGATATCGATGCCGTCGATGTATGTCTGCACAACAACTTTCACGCGCCCGTGACGATCGCGGCGCTCGAGGCCGGAAAGCACGTGTACTGCGAGAAGCCGATTGCGGGCAGCTACGCCGATGGCGCCGCAATGGTGGAAGCGGCCAAGCGGACCGGAAAGATGCTGCACATTCAGATCGCCACGCTCTACCGACCGGAAGTGCGGGCGGCAAAGACCATCATCGACGGAGACGGACTTGGGCGGATCTACCACGCCCGCTCCACCGGTTGGCGCCGGCGCGGCCGTCCGTTCGTCGATGGGTACGGCACGGCAAGCTTTGTAAAAAAGAGCGTCGCCGGGGGAGGCGCCCTCTACGACATGGGCGTCTACCACATTGCCGAGCTCGTGTACTTGCTAAACCTCCCCAAGGTGGAACGGGTGAGCGGCAAAGTGTATCAGGAAATGGACATGGACGAGGAGCGCCGAGCAGAGAGCGGTTTTGACGTCGAGGAGCTTGGCGTCGGGCTTGTGCGGTTTGAAGGCGGCCTGACCATGGACATCATCGAGGCGTGGTCGGTGCACATGAACAAATTCGAGGGGAGCAGCCTGATGGGCTCCAAAGGGGGCATCCGCCTCGATCCGTTCAACTACTTCACTACCTCGTGGGATCTGGACATCGACGCTTCGATCAATCTCGAAGCCATGCAAACCCGCCTGCGCCGACTGAACCGCGACAAGGGCGCCTACTCGGACAGCCAATCTCATTGGGTGGCCGCACTGCAAGGACAAGTTCCACTGTTGCCGACGGCCGAGGTAGCGCTGCGCACGATGTTGATTCAAGAGGGGATCTACATGTCGGATCGGCTAGATCGCGAGGTCGGGGCCGACGAAGTGATTGCGAATTCCGTCTCGACGGCGGTGAGCTTGTAAAGGGCTTTGCTTTTCATTCCGGAACGCGCGCGGGCGGCCCGAGCGGGCCGTCCGCATCCATAGCATTTGGGGGAGTGCTGAAATGGTGAATGTCCGGTGGTTGGCTCGATCTGCGCCATTTGCGTTGGTTGCTTTGCTGATGCTGCTCGTGCCGATCGCCGGCTACGCCCAGACGATCGCGCTCGTTCCGGATGAGCCCTCAGATGGCATCCTTGATGTACCTCACCGCTACCACGCCTTCTGGCTGCCTGAGGGCGTTTGGGCAACGGTGACGCTCATTTCGTACGACTTTGATCCGTATCTTGTGATCCTTGGTCCGGACCGCTGGATCATCGGACAAAATGACGACTGGGATTGGGGACCGGATGCGGCGTACAGCTTTGCGACCGAGGAAGCAGGCTGGTACACCGCCGTCGTCACGTCGCTTGCCGGAGTCGGCCGCGGGGAATATCAACTGTGGCTGGATGTTGAGCGCGCTTCACCCGCCGGTGGGGAAAGGCCCGATCCCGGCACGTCGGTGATTGAGGGTACGTCAAGCGAGCTCATCCCGGGCGTGCCGATCCACACCACCCTGACGGACAATCACTTAGGCGATGCGGCCGAGGGCGGCCTTTCCTTTACGTTTGCGGGAGAAACCGGCGATTTCGTCTCGATCGTGATGACCTCCGACGTTTTTGACACCACCCTTCGATTGTTGGATCCATCCGGAATCGAGATCGCATACAACGATGACGCGGATCGCTCATTCGGGTCGCAAATCGTCACGCAGTTGCCGTCGACTGGCGTTTACACTGTGGTCGCATCGAGTTGGTATTGGGGATCGGGCGATTTCACGCTCCTCCTAGAACACCTGCCCGAGCTTCACGTGTCACACGGTCGGATGACCGAATCCGACGCACGTCCCGATGGGGACATCCACCACGAATACGAGTGGACCGCTCGAGCGGGCGCCACGGCTGAAGTCTGGCTAGCGGCCGAATTTGACGCGTACCTGGAAGTTTACGATGAATGGGGAACGCTCATCGCCTGGGATGACGATTCCGGGGGGATTTTGGACGCGC
The DNA here is from genome assembly GCA_964424335.1 of uncultured Clostridia bacterium. GTDB lineage: Bacteria > Bacillota > Limnochordia > DTU080 > RSA5 > CAYRIY01. The sequence goes on along the minus strand of CAYRIY010000082.1, from coordinate 7,405 downwards.
GGTTGAAATTGGATGCGATCGATGAGGGCGTCTACCGCATTCGCGCCACGTCGCCCTCGGGCGGCGGCACGGGCACCTACACGCTGTACTTCTGGTCCCGCACCCCCGACGGCGGGCCGGGCTCCGAAGCCCCCCTCGTCGCTTTGGGCGATTATGACGCGACTATTTCGGGCCAGGGGCCGAGCGATCGCGAACCCGTCACACTTGTCGTGGGTGAAATGACTGCGGGCCAAGTGAACGGCAACGGCGACGTCCGCAATTTCGTCGTGGACCTCCCAAACGCAGGGGGGACCTATGACGTGTGGCTCTTTGCCCAGACGGACTTCGACCTTTACGGCAACCTCGACAAGGCGATCGAGGGATGGATCGACGCCGTGTACGCTTCAGAGCACATCGAAGGTTACGAGCATATTCGCGTCGCAAGCGTCCAAGGCGGGGAACAGCTTTTCCTCCAAGTTGCCCCATATGGCGATCCGGTGGAAACCGGCCGCGCCTTTTGGCTCTTGGTTCAAGAAGCGGAGGCGGGCGCCGATGCGTGGCCGAGGTGGGAAGCGGTTCCCGATGAGCCTGCGCGCTATCCGCTGGCCGGGCGCCTGGTGCCTGGCGTCGTCTACCGCGGCGAGTTCGATGTCGATCGGTTTGATACTCAGTTCTGGACTTTGGAGGTTCCCGAGGGCGTCGAGCGGGTCCATGTAGGTCTCTTCAACGCCGACGGCGACATGGATTTGTCGATGACTCCCGGGTGGCTCGCTTCTTCGTATGGCATCCTGCACGATGCCTTCTCGATCTCCGTCCGAGAAAACGAGCGTCTCTCCATAGGAGGCCCTGATGACTTCATCACTGAAGTGACGCCCGGCCTTTATACGATCGCCGTTTGGCCCGGAGTCGATGGACCGAATACGTACGAGATCTTAGTCTCCTTTGATGAACCGTTGCCTCCATCGTCCCGCTACGAGCCCCTCGACCCGCGCCTATACGCGACGATGAGCCCCATCCGCAGGGCGCAATTTGCAACCGTCCAGGTGCAAAACCTCGCCGCCGCCGGCTCGGGGACCATCGTGACCCCGGATGGCCTGATCCTCACCAACTACCACGTGGTGGCCGACTGCAAAGTATCGACGACGACCGCTATGGGATGCGTGGCCTATCAGACCTTAGAGGAGATCAACGCGACCGAGCAGATCGTATCGCTTACGGATGAGGACAAGGGGTACGCAAGGCAGCATTTCGTCGCCGAGGTCGTCCGGGCGCTGCCCGAGTTTGACCTTGCCTTGATCGAGATCACTGCCGATCTGGACGGCAACCCGGTCCAAGATCTTGCCTTGCCGACCGTTCCGCTCGAGGTGCGCGATTCCGGCGCCGTCGTCGGAGATGAAGTGCTCGTCCTCGGATATCCGGATATCGCTCGGTTGACGACGAGGACGCCGCTCACGCTGACGCGGGGAATCTTGTCCGGCTTTACGACGCAAAGGGATCAACGGGTGTTTCTCCAGTTTGATGCAGGCATCGCCGACGGAAACTCCGGCGGAGCTTTGGTGCGGTTCGCAGACGGCGTCCTGATCGGGGTGCCGAGCGACCGAGTGTACTCGGAGACGAGCGTGGTCTCCCAAAGCTTTGCTCGCCCGCTTTCGCTGATCCCGCAAGAATGGCTCGACCTCATCGTTTCTCGGGGCGGCCGGATGGTTCAGTAAATTGAGATCTCCCGGCGAACCCGTCGCAAAAAACTTTGGATCGAATCTCGAAACTCTGAAGGGATCGACCGCCCAACGATGAATATCGCCCTATGCGAACGCGTGTTCGCACGAAACTCGAGGGCATGGGAGTGTCGAAACCTTGCGCGTGCTGGGCATTGACTTCGTTGTGTGTTCGATTCCCTCCGGGAACATGGAGGAAGCAGTATCGTTTTACCGCGACACGTTGGGAATTACGGATGAACTCATCATGGGCGACGGCAAGGCGGATACGTGGACCGAGTTTGACACCCACCCGGTCGCGCTCGCACTCGGCAAGTGGAAGACGCCGGGGATCGCCGTGGCGCTTGCTGTCGACGATGTCGCCAAGGCCGCGGAGGAACTCCGTGCCAAAGGAGTCAAGATCCTATACGGGCCGCAGGAGTTTCCCGATTGCTACATGGCCGCGATCGAGGATCCGTGGGGGAACATGTTCATGATCCACCAGAGGAAAGACGGAACGGTGGGCTAAGGGCGAGGTATACGAGATGGAGATCGACGCAGTGCGGCAGTTCGCTCTGTCGCTGCCCGACGTGACCGAGTCGCCGCATTTCGACAAGACGTCCTATCGCGTGCGCGGCAAGATCATCGCGACCGTGCCTCCGGATGAGCGCCACATTCATATTTTCATCGACGCCGACCAGGCGCGAAGTGTGGCGGCAGGCGCTCCGTCGTCCTTTGAGGAATTGTGGTGGGGAAAGAAACTCGCGGGCGTGCGCGCGAAGCTGGACGTTGCCGATGCCGACCTTGTCTTTTCGTTGATTGAGGACGCGTGGCGCTTGCGGGCTCCCAAGTCCCTCGTTTCAAAACTGGACGGAGCCGATCAAGGTGGGACATAAGCTTGATTCACACGCGATCCTACCGGATCATGATCGTCGAGGACGACCCCAAGATTGCTCGACTGCTCGCTGAGGGGCTCGCCCGGTTTGGATACGACGCCCTGATCGCCGAGGACCCACCTCGAGTAAGAGAACAGTTTGTGCAAGAAAAGCCCGACCTCGTCCTGCTCGACATCAACTTGCCGCGCTACGACGGCTTCTACCTCTGCAGGCAGATCAGAGCCATCTCCAAGGTCCCGATCATCTTTGTCTCCGCTCGCGCGCACGACCTCGATCAAGTCCGGGCACTCGAAAATGGCGGCGATGATTACATCACCAAGCCGTTCAATCTCGAATTGGCCCTGGCAAAGGTGCAGAGTGCCATCCGCCGAGCGTACGGGGAGTATGCACTCGCCCACGAGGCGCACGTGATCAGCGTGAACGGGCTGATCCTCGACAAGAGTCGCAACCGGGCGAGCTATGGCGACCGCGCCACGGAGCTCACTCCCAAGGAGTTTCGCCTGCTCCTTTGCCTTGCCGAGCGACACGGCGAGATCGTTGAGCGCGAGCGGCTGCTCGACGCCCTCTGGGACGACGTCGACTTTGTCGACGACAACACGCTGACGGTCAATGTCGCCCGGGTTCGCCGACGCCTTGCCGAGCTCGGACTCGAAGGCGCGATCGAGACAAGGCGTGGGCAAGGTTACATGCTCAACGTGCGCCGCAATCGGGAGTGACCGATTTTGAGCTTTGCGGCCTACCTGCGGGATCGCCGAGCCTACATCGCCGCCTACCTCATCTTTGGCCTACTTACGGTTACGATCGTGCAGCTCGACTTGCGCCTTTCGGGATCGAGCCTGCGACTCGTCAACGTCGCCTACCTCTTTCTCCTGGGCGTCATTGGGCTTGCCGTCTACCTGTGGTACGACTTTCGTAAAGTGGCGCGGTACTTTGCTCGTCTGGCCGAGGCGGCGTCCGCCGAGTCCATGGACCACATGGGCGTGCTGGCTGAGCCGCGCTCGAGGGAGCAGGCGCTCTACACGGATGCGTGGATGAAGCTGTACGCGCGGCTGCGAGGGGAGCTTGCCGAGGAGCAAGAGCGCGGACGTAGGCGCGTCCACGTAATCGCCCAGTGGGCGCATCACATGAAGACGCCGGTTTCGGTAATCAGCCTCGAATTGCAAAAGGCTCGGGAAACAGGCGGCGGGGCGCGGGAGACAGATGGCAATCAGAGCGTGATGATCCAAAGCGTTGCCGAGGAGGCGGATCGCCTCGACCACCTGCTTCAGTTGCTCCTTAACACCGTCCGCATCGACGATTTCGAGAGCGACTTTCGCGTCGAAAGGGTAGACCTGCGAGCGCTCGTGCGACGGGTGATCAACGAAAACAAGGGGATGTTCATCGCCCATCGAGTGTACCCGAGGTTGGAAGGGGCGCCTGAGAGTTCGGGGAGCGAAGTCGTGGTCGAGACGGACGCGAAATGGCTCCAGATCGTGCTCGAGCAATTATTCAGCAACGCCGTCAAGTACGCATCTCGCCCCGACGGCGAAGGGAGGGTCGCCGTTCGCTTGCGTCGCACGGGCGAGGAGACCGAGCTCGAGGTCGAGGACGACGGGATCGGCGTCGATCCGGAGGACCTGGGTCACGTATTTGAGCCTTTCTTTACCGGCGCAAACGGGCGCATCAAGGGCCACTCGACAGGCATGGGCCTCTACCTTGCACGCGAAGTCTGTCGTCGACTCGGCCACACCATAGCCTTTCACTCGCGGCCGGGCCAAGGCGCCCGGGTTTGCATCGGATTTCGAGCAAAGCCTACGATTCACACCGGTCTTGAGCCTCACAATAGCAACGCTTTCCCAACGTCCTTAGATCCGTCTGGCATTTGAAATACCGCCTGGCGCCTGAAATCATTTGCCGGCGCCCTAACGTGCGATCGCATAGGGCCGGCAATGTGACGCGATTGTAAGGTTGCGCACCCTGTTTGAAAGGAAAATCGATGGCGAATAGGCGCCCTCGAGCGCTAGACTTGCCTTTGGATGCAAGAGCGCGGGGGCGTAGAGCGCTGCCCGCACGTTCAACATGGGGTGATGCTTATGTTGGTGCTTCGCACGATCGGCCTTACCAAGGTCTACGGCGGCCGCGGCAAGGTGACGACGCGCGCCCTCTCGGACTTCTCGCTCGATGTCGAAGCGGGCGCATTTGTCGGCGTCATGGGGCCGTCGGGAAGCGGCAAGACGACGCTACTCAACATGCTCGCCACGATCGATCGTCCAACTTCCGGGACGATCATGATCGACGGCGTGGACACCGCCAAGTTAAAAGGCGGGGAGTTGGCCCGCTTTCGCCGCAAGCGGCTCGGCTTTGTCTTTCAGGACTTCAACCTCCTCGACAGCTTGACGATCGGCGAAAACATCGCGCTGCCGCTCGTGCTCGACCGGGCGCCGGCAAAACAGATCAAAGAGAGGCTAGGGCGCGTCGCTCGGCAACTTGGCATTTCCGAGACGCTCGAAAAGTACCCCTACGAGGTCTCGGGGGGCCAGCAACAGCGCGCCGCCGCGGCGCGTGCGATCATCCACGAGCCGGCGGTGTTGCTCGCAGACGAACCGACGGGCAATCTCGATTCGCGCTCGGCCCGCGAGTTGATGGAAGCCCTGCTTGAGCTCAACGAATTGGCGGGTGTGACGATCGTCCTCGTGACGCACGATCCGTTTGCCGCAAGTTACTGCAAGCGCATCCTCTTTATCCGGGACGGCAAGCGCTACAACGAGATCCACAAGGGTGAGAGCAGGCAAGTCTTCTTTCAGCGGATCCTTGACGTGCTGTCGTTGATCGGAGGTGGCGAGCATGAATTTGAGAAGCCTCAGTTTTAAAAACGTTTGGCGAAATCGGGGCCGCTACCTCGCCTACCTGTTTAGCGCCACATTCTCGGTGACCGTCTACTTCTTGTACACCGCCCTTGCCGAGCATCCCGATCTCCGGGAGGGATTTAGGGGAGCAGAGTACGTGCGGTTCGCGATCGAGGGTGCGGCCGTCGTGATCGCCGTGTTTACCTTCCTCTTTCTCCTCTACTCCGGGGCGGCGTTTGCGCGCTTTCGCATGAAGGAGTTTGGGCTCCTCACATTGCTCGGCCTAACCAAGCGTCAGATGGTGCGGATCATCTTGTGGGAAAACCTCATGGTGGCAGTGGCGGCCCTAGCGATCGGATTGCTTGCCGGCGTCCTCTTTCTCAAACTCTTTTTTATGGCCGTCAGTTCGGTCTTGGGTCTGTCCGAAGAATTACGGTTCTTCGCCGGACGAGCGGTGTGGATCCGCACCGTCGCCGTGTTTGGATCGTTCTTTACGGTCGTATCGCTGGCATCGATGCGCCAAATACTGCGGGGCAACATCATCGACTTGATTCGGGCCGAGCGAAAGCCCAAAGCGCGCCCCACATTCTCGCGCTGGAAGGCGCTGCTCGGGGCAGTGCTCGTCGTCGGCGGCTACGCCTGGGCGAGCGTTCCAAATCCCTTCGCGGTGATTTTCGGCGTCGTGCCGGTGACGGCGATGGTCTCGTTTGGGACGTTTCTACTCTTCCGGGAGGGGTCGATCAGTCTACTCAATCTCCTTCACCGCCGCGAGGCGTTCTTTTACCGGCCACGGCCGTTCCTCATCATCAGTCAGCTCCTCTTTAAGATGCAGGACAACTACAGGGCGCTCTCCGCTGTCGCGTTGCTGGTCGCGGTGATCTTGTCGGCGGTGGGGACCGTATACTCGGTCTACATGGAGGTGGGCGCTGACTCCATTGCTGGTTCGCCCCACGCGCTGCAGCTCGTCTTCTCCGACGAAATCGATGCAACGGGTGAAATCGCCGCCGTCGAAAGGGCGCTCGAACGTCACGACGCGCGGGGCTTGGTGGCCGCACGGGCGGTAACGATCAGAGCAACCCTCGGCAAGGACGGCGTGAACGTGCTCGCCCAGTCGACTTACCGGCAGCTATACCGGCCAAGCGGCGTCCATCTTCCCCTAGAGGGCGATGAGGAAGCGGTCCTTGTCGTGCCTTCGACGTTCCCGTTACCTGCATGGCCGGCGGGCGTGCGCAAGGTCGAGACGCTGGAGGCGGCCGGGGCACGAGTCGAACTCTCGGTCGTGCCCGACTACTCAGGGGCTTTGTTCAACGGCAACCGCACGGGAGGCCTCATCCAACGGTTTGACCTGATCGTCTCGGATCAGACGTTTGCTCGCTTGTTGCAACAGGCGCCCTCCGATGTAGTGACTGAAATTGCGATGTGGTCTGGGCAAACTTGGCAGAGCCGAGGGGTCCGCGCCGCCATCAAGGATTTGAGGGCCGCATCCGTCGGCGAGCCTGGAGTCCGGCTCACGACGACGCTTGAAACGTATCAGGCGTCGATGCGGGAACTTGGACTCACACTTTTCATCGGGATCTTTGTCTCCCTGGTCTTTTTTGCAGCAACATGCAGTCTGCTTTATTTCAGGCTATTCACCGAGATTGACGAGGATCGACGCTACTACCGGAAACTCTCGGAACTCGGCCTTGAGTCAAAGGAGATCTATCGCCTGTCCCGTTCCATGAGCGCGGTGATCTTTCTCGTCCCATTTTTGATCGGCCTCGTTCACTCGAGTTTTGCCATGAACGCGCTCGGTACGCTCCTGATGAGGACGGTGCTGCACTGGGGATGGTTCGTCGCCCTCGGCTACCTCGTGGTCTACGCGGGCTACTTTGCCGCCACGCACGCGCTGTACTGGCAGGCCGCGTCAGAGCGAGGGTCCATTCGGGGATAGTCGATGGCCTCGGTGGTGGAGTCTGCCAACTTGCGACAAGATTGACTTATCCTCTCTGCGCGATTTGATGCAAACTGC
>CAYRIY010000081.1:0-17340 GCA_964424335.1 uncultured Clostridia bacterium | reverse complement strand
AGGCCGAGTATCAGCGGGCATTATTCGGATTCGGGGCGTCGAGTACCCCATCGCAGCGTCCCGACGGAACGTCAGCAAACATGTCGCATCTCCGACAAGTCGCCGCAGCCCCGTGAGACCGCCTCGATGGAACGTTAGGCTTTCCTCATCCGAAAAGTACCTCCAACGTCTGCGCTTATGCCTTTTCGCGAATGGATCGGTGAGGAGACCTTTCTCTAGCAGGACATTTATGTGAGCCACTGCAGTCGGCGGATCTCCAATACCCCAAACCGCAAGGCACCCGGCACTTTCCGGACTAACCGTCGTTGCGCCCGCCCTTTCCCCCCGCCCCGTCCCAAACGCAGCTTGCAAATTATCTGATGTTACATCACGTCGAGAGAGGATCGGCAGAAGGATTAAGCAACCGAACGAACAAGTGTTCCCCAAACCATCGTGGACGAACGAGACGTGGGAGGAGGCGCAGACGTTGGCGCTCCAAACGCACCCGCTGAGTCAAGCGGTCGACGTTCCAATCGCACTATTGCTATCGGATGAATTGACGCCGGCGGCAAAGTTGCTCTGGATCCGATTGCGTTTCGACGCAATGCATCCCCGCAGCCGCTCTCACGGGCCCGACCAACTCGCCGCTCGGACCTGTCTGGCCCGCTCCACGGTGTACGAGGCGTTGAAACGCGCCGTTGCCACAGGCTGGCTCCATTGTCGCCGAGATCCCGAGTCCGGCGAACGTCGATGGCAACCGATCTGCCCAGTCAAGGGCGGCCGCACCGTGCGAATTCCCGTCGACTTGATCCGGTCTTCGCATGCGATCCGACCACAGGCAATCCTCTGCTACGGCCTCCTGCAGGCCACGACCCAATTTAATGGAAGGTCGGGCCATTTCAAGTGGGCGGAGCTCAGCAAGCTGGCTGGACTACATCTTAAAACAGTGAAACGCGCGATCCGAGCCCTAGTAGACGCTCGCTGGATCGCAATCGCACAAAAAAACAGGCTTGCGCCGATCTGGTTTCGCCTGCAACACGCAGATCAAGCCTATAGAGAGGAAATTGCGAAGCGGCTGGAGGAGTCGGAGTTTCGAGGAGAGGGGCTGATGCGGGCACTTTTGTCCCTAATCGTCGATACCAAAGTGTGTGAGGATGGCTCCTCCCCGGAGTTTCTTCTCAATCCGGCAAGTGGTAAGCTCCTGGAGTTCGATCGATTCTATGCCGCGGACGGAGTCGCTTTCGAGTTCAATGGCCCCCAGCACTATGTCGCCACCGGGCGATTCACCAAACGAGAGGTGGCCGCGCAGCGCAAGCGTGACGCCCTCAAGCGGCGGATTTGCAAAGAGGAAGCGATCACGCTCGTAGTCGTCCACCCCAGCGACTTGTCGCTCTCCCGGATGTGGAGAATCGTCGGAGACTTATTGCCTCGGCGGGTTTTGCGCGGCTTTAAGCAGACGATACGGTTTCTCAATCAGTGCACCGAGCGTTACCGCAATGCGTCACTTAGATGGGAACACATACTGACGACCGCTTCTCGCTAGATTCTTGGATTTGAGCCCGAGTCGACACCCAAGAATGCACGTGAAGCACGTACGTTAAGGCAGGTCTTAAAGATGCGAGCGAGAATCATCTGCACGGCCATTAATATCTCGATTTGCGGGTGATGCGACGTGCGAGTGGGAATCATGGGCGTACACGACGGACACATCGGGGGCATGCTTTCGAGCGCATACAATGCGCCAAATGCTGAAATCGTTGGCATCGTCGAACCAAACGACAAGCTTTACGAGAAGGCGTGCCGAGGGCGGGAGATCCCACGTTTTCCGTCGCTTGACGACATGATCGCCGACGCCAGCCCCGAGCTGATCATCGAGGGCCTCAATCACCGAGAAAAGCTGGAGCTCGTCGAGAAGGCGGCTCAAGCAGGAGCGCATCTCCTCCTCGATAAGCCGCTGTGCCTCAACTTTGAACACTTCGAGCGAATGGAAGACGCCGTTAAGCAGTCCGGAATCAAAGTGTCGATGTGGTTCACGTCTCGGGATTATGCGCCCTTTGTCAAGCTTCGGGAGCACATTCTCGCCGGTGACCTCGGCGAACTCGTCAGCTTCATTTCGACGCACCCGCACAAACTAGGTAAGGGACATCCCGATTGGTACTTTGATCCTGACACGTACACCGGCGTATTTCACGACCTCGCCTGCCACGGCGTCGACCAGATCTTGTGGCTCTCCGGTGCGGAGTTCACCGGCGTCCACGCCCTTGCGTCTACGAAAAAGTACGCAGGGACCACGCTCGTCGACCACATTCAGGCTTCTTTTCAACTGAGCGACGGCTCCGGCGCCCTGGTCACCGCCGATTGGCTCACCCCGGAGGACTCTCCATCCTTCGGCGACACTCGCTTCATCATCATGGGAACCGAAGGCTCAGCGCACCTGCGGGCTTATGCTGGCGATCACCTGCTGATCGTGAGTAACAAGAAGGGCGTCTTGGAACCATCCTTTGACGACGTTCCAAACCGCCCGTTTGTAAAGGAAATGATCGAATCGATCGAGCGAGGCGAAGAGCCCTTTATTCCGACAAAGGACGTCTTCGCCGTCGCTCGTGCGTGCCTGATGGCGCAAGAGTCTGCGAAACAAGGCGGCGCGTTTTTAAGGATCTAAGAGCTAGGAAAACGACAACAGCAAACCCAGGCCAACCTAGAGAGTGACTTAGGCCAATCCCATGGCGCGGAGATTGCGAATCGAGATGCCCAGACTCTCAAAGGGATCTCGCTGGCAGATGTCCTGCTCGACGCAGTACCACTCGACACCCGCTTCGCGGCAGGCGTCGAGAATCGCAGGCCAATTGAGGTTGCCCTCGCCCACCTCCGCCATCAACTGCTCGCGTCCCCTCATCGTCATATCCTTGAGGTGGACGATGGGAATGCGCCCTTTCACCTTGCGGATCCAGGCGGCCGGGTCTCCGCCTCCGTGCTGCACCCAGTAGGTGTCGATCTCCATCCCGAGGGCGGGCTCACTCTCCTCGATCAACGCCTGCATCATGGTGCGTTCGCCAAAGCGCTCAAACTCGAAGGAGTGATTGTGGTAGCTAAAGGTCAGACCGTCCTGCGCCAAGCGGGCGGCCACCTCGGAGGCCTCTTTGGCAAAGCGGACGATGCCCTCCTCGCTCCGGTAGTCGCCTGGCATGGAGCCAATCGCCGCGTGCTTGCAACCTAGGATCTTATGTTCCTCGACGACCGCCTCAGGTTCATTTCGCAGCCGATCCCAGGAAACGTGGGTCGCAGCTGCGGTGAGGCCTTCCCCTTGCAGCATATTCGCAAGTTCTTTGGTGTCGATGGGACCGAGGGCCGAGAGCTGTACAGCCTCGTAGCCCAGGCTTTTCAACTTGGCAAGCGATTCCGCGATGTCCTTGGGGGTCTTGGTAAACTCCCGCACCGTGTACATTTGTGCGGCAATGACTGATTTCGACACGTCCATTCCTCCAACTCGTTACCTAGTCGACGCAGCAGTTTCGAGAACACCGGCGCGCCTTTGTTGGTATCTTTGGGCGCGCCGATGCTACTCCCCTCCCCCCATTCCATCAGCGCCAAGGAATGATTTCTACCCAAGTCGAAATACCTCGCATGACAAGGAGGCTTGCCTGTGCACGACGTCCCACTCACACCGGATCTTTTTCAAGGTCATATTTCGCTTGAGCGCGTTGAGGGCGGCATCAGACCGTGGCGGATTCCCCATGAACGCCGAGCGCTCTTTCCACCGAATGCCATCGGCGAAAAAGGGCGAAACGCTACCGGAGTGCGCTTACGCTTTGAAAGCGACACGTCCACGGTCGAGGTTGCGTTCGCCCCGTTCGAAACAGTTGCACTTTTTGACCTCGTGATCGACAACGACATTATAGCGACTCAAAAGGCGGAGCCGGGCGCAACCTCCGTCCGATTTGAGGGACTGCCTCGAGAGCCTAAGGTCATGGAGCTTTACCTGCCCCACGCGAAGCCGATTGCGGTGAATGGGGTTCGGATCGACGAAGGATCGTCGATCTCAATACCCGGCGACACCCGAATCCGGTGGGTCGCCTACGGAAGCTCGATCACCGAGTGCGCCGGGGCGGCGAGTCCCGCCCAGACTTGGCCTGCGATCGTCGCTCGGCTGAACGGCTGGCACCTGACCAGCCTCGGCTACGGGGGAAACTGCCATCTCGAGCCAAACGTCGCTCGAATGATCCGCGACCTACCGGCGGACGCGATCTCCCTTTGCCTGGGCATCAACGTCTATGGCGCAGCGAGCCTCGGGCCGCGCACCTTTCGTGCGGCCGTAATCGGGTTTATCGAGATCCTGCGTGAGAAGCATTCTGAAACGCCCATCAGCGTACTTTCGCCAATCATCTCCCCTCCGCGAGAGACGACACCAAACGCCGTAGGGTTTACTCTCGAGGCTCTCAGGAATGAAGTGCGAGAGGCGGTGCTGGCGCTCCAAGAGCACGGCGATAGTCACCTCGTCTACATCGACGGGAGAGAGGTTTTTGGCGAGGCCGAGGCCGAAAGCCACTTGCCTGATGCGTTGCATCCCGATGCCGAAGGGTATCGCATCATGGGTCGAAATTTCGACGCTCAAGTGATCAAGCCGCTGCAAGCCACCTATGCGAACTTGCGCTCAATTGCTTGAGTGGCAACAGTTGAGTGGCAAAAGTTGAGCCGCGGACAACCTAGGTCCGCGGCTCCTTTTATGCCTCAGGCTGTGGAAACGCCTTCCGCCGCCTCGTCTGCCGTCAGATACTCTTGAATATAGCGAGGCAGGACGAAGGCCGCCTTGTGGATGTCGGGCGTGTAGTATTTGGTCTTCAGTTGAGGGCGGGTGCGCCGCGGCGCAATCGAATCGAGCCGCTTTCTCGAGGCGAACATAAACCCCCAGGGCCCCGTCGAATACGTCGGCACGCTCGCCGTATAGAGACGAACGGTGGGAAAGTGGTTGCCAATGCTGCGGTAAATCGACTGCACGAGTTCGGGTGTGTAGAACGGCGACTCGCTCTGAACGGCCATAACCCCGTCCTTCTTGAGCACGTTGGCAACGTTTCCATAAAACTCCGACGTAAAGAGCCCTTCCGCCGGACCCAAGGGATCGGACGAATCGATGATCACGACGTCGTACGCCTGATGACGATTTTTCACATATTCGATCCCGTCCGCGATTTTCACGTCGACCCGGGGATCGTCCAGCTTTCCTGCAAGCTCGGGTAGGAATCGCCGGCTCGCTTCGACGACCACCTCGTCGATCTCAACCAAACGCACCCGCTTCACTTCGGGGTGCTTGAGGACCTCCCGCACCGTTCCACCGTCCCCCCCGCCGATTACGAGGACCCGCTCCGGCTTTGGGTGGACAAACAACGGTACGTGGGCGATCATCTCGTGATAGACGAATTCATCCCGCAAACTCGTTTGAATGATCCCGTCAAGGAGAAGCATCCGTCCGAGTTCCCGGCTGTCGACGACACAAACGTCTTGGTACTCGGAGCGCTGTCGAAAGAGCACGTTGTCGACCCGAACCTCGACTCGCATGTGATCGGTCTCGATTTCGGAAAGCCACAGTTCCATGACCATCGCCCCTTTAAGGATTATTTTCTTGCAAGGAGAGCGCTATAGATGACGGTCGAGGTACGCCTTGCTCTCCCTTAAGATCGCCTCCGCGCCCGGATCAGTCCGGAACACCTCGATCGAGGCGTACTTGTCGTAACCAAGCTCCTTCAAAGCATCAAGGAGCGGCCGCAGGTCGAGATCGCCCATGCCGGGGCCGAGCAGGTTGACGTCGTTGACGTGCACGTGCTCGAGCCACTCGTAATACTCGCGGACCAGTTCGTCCATGGGCCTGGTCTCCGCCGCCATCGCTTTGGCGTCGAGGTGAAGTCGGAAATTGGGATGGCCGACGCGCTCGACGAGGCGCATCCCCTCCGCTGCGCTGCTACCGAAGTTGGTCTCGGCAGGCGAAAGCGGTTCGAAGGCGATGACGACTCCCGCCCGCTCGGCTTCGGCTACGGCGCTCTGAAAAGTACCGGCAGCCAAATCGATCGCTGTATCGAGATTGACCCCGTCCATGAGGTTGCGCTGCTGGGGCGAACCAAAAACCAGCACCTTTCCCCCGACATCGGCGCAGAACTGAACAAGCGCCGTCAAGTACTCGCTGGTACGGGCACGCACGCTCTCATCGGGATGCGTCACGTGTAGGCCCTCGGTCTTTGCGAGCAACCAGTGAAGGCCGATGACCTCAAGGCCCGCACGCTCCGCCGTCCGCCGAATCTCTTGCCGCTTGGACGCATCGATCTCCGTCACGTACGTAGCGAACGTAAACGGAGCGATCTCCACGCCATCAAAACCGTGCGAAGCGATTGAGTCGCAGACGCGCTCCCACGGCGCATCTTCGAACATTTCGTTGCAAACTCCAAGCTTCAAGACCTTCTCGTCTCCCTCGTGTCCAAGTTAGAGGATACCACAAGGAGAGACGTTCTCGCTAATTCGGGAGAATCCCCCCAGGTTTTGCCCACGCCCAAGCTAGACCACGGCCACCTCTTCTTGCACGCGCAAGTGCTCGAGGATCGCTTCGCGCACCCGCCGGATATGTTGCTGGGCAGCCTCTCGAGCGGCAAAACCGTCCCGGCGGACCAGAGCTCGGTAAAGCGCGCGGTGCTCCGCCAGGGACTCGCGAGCTCGACCATCGAGCCCGACGGACGTCGACATGACGATGCGGATCTGATCCTCGATGCTCGCAAGCACCTTCGCCAACTCTTCGTTACCCGATGCCTCCCGCACCAATCGGTGCAATTTGATGTCGACGTCCGTGTACCGCTCGAGGTTGTTCTCGTCAAGAGCCGCCTCGGCGTCGTGAATCAAACCGTCGAGCGCCTCGAGTCGCCTGCGGTCGATCGACTCGGCCGCCCGTTCCGCAGCAAATCCCTCCAACAGTTCGCGCAAGTCGAGGAGGTTGGCAGCTTGGGTTGCGGTCAAGCGGGCAACGACTGCGCCGCAGTGCGGGGTAAGGTGTAGCAACCCTTCCTTTTCCAGTCGAGACATGGCCTCCCGCACCGGCGTCTTGCTCACGCCAAACTCGGTTGCGAGCCGGTGCTCGACGAGACGCTCACCGCTTTTCATCTCCCTGCGCAAGATCCGATCCTTGATTGCTTCGTACACCTCTTCGGTCAGGGTCTTCCGACGGATGCCGGACACCGCTCTCACCCCCATGGGCCCGATTTTTCCTTTACTTATGGGACTCCATCCCCCTATACTTTAGGTATTGTATAGGAATCTCGGAGTAGGTGTTCGCATATCGCAGTCAAAGGACCGTCGGTAATCTACGGCCTGGTCGTGGCGGTGATCATCGCCTTCGCGGCGCTTTACGCAGGCGAGGTCGTCCCCGTGCTTGGCGGCGCACCCGCGGCGCTGCTCCTTGGCATCTTAGTGCGGACAAGCATTGGGAAATCGGAGCGGGTTGCCCCCGGAGCCTCGTGGGCGGGTAAGCGGCTCCTGCAAATCGCCATCGTCCTTCTTGGAGCCGGGCTAAGCATTGCGCAACTCTTGAAACTTGGACCGCTCACCCTTGCCTTGATCGTAGCCGTCGTGTTTTCATCGCTTGGGGGCGTCATGTGGATCGGTCGGCGCATGGGGCTTCCGTCGGCTCTTTCCACGTTGATCGCCGTGGGAACGGCCATCTGCGGTGCGAGCGCAGTCGCCGCGGCCTCACCGGTGATTCGGGCCAAAGAAGAGGAGACCGCGTATGCGATCTCCACGATCTTTACGTTCAATCTGATCGCCCTTGTTCTCTACCCAATCCTCGGACATGCCTTGGAATTGTCGCCCGTCACGTACGCCGTCTGGGCGGGATCTGCCGTTCACGATACTGCCTCAGCGGTCGCCGCGGGCTATGCGTACGGAGACGAAGCCGGCCTGTTTGCCACCATCGTCAAGCTGGCGCGGACGACGCTCCTCATCCCCATCTTGTTCATTCTTGCGGCCTTGCAGGTTCGAAAGCAAGGCGGCGCCGAGAAGGGCGCTTCGCCGTGGAGCAAGTTTCCGTGGTTCATTGGCGCCTTTGTCGCCGTCGCCCTCATCCGTTCCATCGGGCTTATCCCGGACGCCGCCGCCGACGCCATCACGAGCGTCGCCAAGTTTGCGATCATTGTGGCGCTCGCAGGCGTCGGACTCGGTACTGACCTTGGCCGTGTCAAAAACGCGGGGTACAAGCCTCTCGTTCTCGGATTTGTCGCTTCGGTGCTGATTTCCGCGATCAGCCTTGCCCTTGCCATGCGGCTACCCACATGACCTCTGCATAGCCCTGTATCGCGCTGCATGACCTTTCGTGACCTTGCATCACCTTGCATCGCTGCTCAAAGCACCGCATCATCCCACATCGAGCCCTACATTACTCCTGCACAACGCCGCAGGGACAAACGTCCCTCCACTGATTGGATAAGCGTCCCGTCGCATCCCTTAAGTTTATCACTACCCCAAAAATCCCCTATGAACGAGAATAAAAGTGCACCGGGAACACACCCAAGGTCCAAGACCAAGCGAGTTTCCGGGCTAAAACCCAGGAGGGATGCACGATGTGGTTATTCGCTAAGCGCACGCTCTTTACCGCCCTGAGGGTATGGCTCGGGTTTCAGTGGCTCGAAGCCGGGCTCCACAAAGTCGGGGCGGCTGCCTGGACCGGGGCCAACGCAGGAGCGGCCGTTGCGGGCTTCGCGAACGGAGCCATCGCCAAGGCCGCAGGGGATAACCCGGCTGTGCAGGCTTGGTACGCCGACTTCCTTGAGGCTGTCGTAATACCAAACGCCGCAGCGTTCGGGTACCTGGTGGCGTGGGGCGAGGTGTTTGTAGGGATCGGCTTGATCCTGGGAGTGTTCACGGGATTCGCGGCGCTTGCGGGGGCATTGATGAACATCAACTTCCTTCTCGCAGGCACCGTAAGCACCAACCCGATCCTGCTCGTAGCCGCAATCGCAGTCCTCGCAGCGATCGAGTACGCCGAAGCCTTCGGGATCGATTGGTACCTGCGGCCGAGAGTCGAGATTGCTGCCGACAAGGGTCTAAAGCGGCTGAAGGCACTGTTTGGAAACTAGGAGCTAACGTGGAATCTTGGGGCTCCTAACCCGGGGCCCCCGTTCCATTAAAACCAAGCAGGGCGCCAGGGATCACCGACGGGAGGTAACGACAGATGAGCACATTGCAGTTCGTCGAACGTCAGGTGTCGATTTCCGGAAAGAACATGGACCTCACGCCAGCGCTCGAGCGACACGTTCGGAACAAAGTGAAAAAGATCGAGCGAATCTTTGCCGATCACCCGGCTGTCACGATCGACGCAGTGCTACACGCCGGCAAGGCGGGTCAGACCGCAGAGATCACCGTATACGTCGGAGGTTATGTGCTGCGCGGCGAAAGCACCAGCGGCGACATGTACTACTCGGTCAACGAGGCCGTCTCGAGGATCGAAGGTCAAGTTCGCAAGATGAAGAGCCGCACGGCAAAGCGGGTCCACGAAAGCGCCAGTCCGTGGCGTAACGGCTCGATCGACGCACTTACCGCAGCCGACGAGGCAGATTGGGACGCAGATGAAAGTGAATGGCTGAGGTCAACGCCGGTCTCAATCGCCAAGAGAAAGCGATTTGTCGTCAAACCGATGGACCCGTCGGAGGCCGCGATGCAGATGGAGCTGCTTGGACACGACTTCTTCGTCTTCACAGACGACGAAACGTTTGAGGTCCGGGTGCTCTACAAGAGAAAAGACGGAACATACGGCCTCATCGAACCCGTCATAGGGTAAAGTAAATCCAGCAAATGCAAACCAGAGGGAGGGCGCAACCCCTCCCTCTTTTGGTATATATGGTACGGAGATGATAGCCTGTCACGCTCCAGCTTGGGAGCTGAGTAATTGCTTTTTGGACCAGGGCATGCGGGGTCTGATCGCCATCGTGGGTGCCGGAGTCCGACAAGTGCATCGAAGCGATGGGTTCTCATCGCCATCCGAGGATGTTCAAAAGAGCGTCATCGTTTAGCAGGGCTTTCTTCGCGAAAAGCGGACCTGACGAGACGATCTCCCCAAGTCTCGGAGTAGAATGCACTTTTCGGATCGCCGATGCCGGATCGATTTTTTCCTGGACATACAAAAGGCCATGGGAAGGGGTTTTGCGTCCCGACCATGGCCTCCAGCTCTCCCTTCATCCCGCTTACGACGGGAAAAAATGGAGAGGATGCTCCCTACCAGTTGGATCTTAGAGTTATGCAATGGTAATTTACGGCGCGACACCGCGGAAAAATGCCACACCTCAGATGGAGAGCGTCCGTCAGTTGCCAGGCCGTGGGGACGCTCTTTCTGTTATCCATTTCCAAAGGGTTTACTGGGAATGGATTTCGGAGCGTTGCAGTCGCCGCACGTTAGACACGGGATGGTAGGTGGAAGGGGGCTTGCCCCTCCCCCTACCTCTACACCTCGTGCCTCAATAACCCATGAGCTCCGGCCTTACCCGATCGACCAGCGAATGTCGTTCACCAATTCGAGCTTGCCGCTGTCGGCGGCGCGGATCCCAGCGTCGAGGATTGCCATCGCGTCGATGTTGAGCGCAAGGTCCAACGTGGGGTGCAGCGGCTCTCCCGTCTCAAGGTGATGGATGAACTCCCGTGCGAGCGTGTCCCGCCCCTCGGGCAGCGGATCCGAATCGTAGACCTCCGTGGGCACAGGGTACCCTTCCGCCACCTTCTTGTTGGTCTCTGCGAGAAGTTGCTCGTGCGTGAGCGTCTTTTTCTCCTTGTAGACGGCGACCTGCGTCCGCCCAGGGTGGTTGACGATCATGGTCCCCTTGGTCCCGTAGATGATGGGGCCGTTGGGCACGCCTACGTTCACCGTGGTCCAACTCCCCTCGAGGATACCGATTCCCTTGGGGAAGCGAACGGTAATGACACCGTTGTCGTCCGCATCGCCGTAGTGACTGTTCACGTTGGCCTTGATCCCCCAGGCCGCTTCGGCCGCCTCCCCAAAATACCAGCGGCTGAGCAGCGCTCCATAGCAGCAGTAGTCGAGCATCGCTCCGCCGCCCGGCGCCGCCTGGTGCCACCATTCGACGCCTTTTTCGACGTCGGTCATGGTCTGGCCATAGCTAAAGGGACCAAGCGAGTTGCCGTTGCGCCACTTGACCTCCCAGACGTCGCCGATTACGCCTTCGTCGAGCAACTCCTTGGCCTTGCGCACCGCCGAAGACCAGGTGATCGGCCAGTTGACGGCGAGCGTTACGCCTGCGTTTTTGGCCGCCCGCACCATCCGCAACGCCTCCGGAAGCGTCGCAGCCATCGGCTTTTCCGTGATCATGTGGGCCCCGTGGGCGGCGATCCGTTCGGCCACTTCACCGTGGCGAGCGTTTTCCGGGCAAAACAGAATGATGTCGAAGCGCTCTTTCTCGAGCATCTCCTCATAGTCGTCGTAGGACTTCGGTATCTTCGTTTTCTCGAGCGCTCGACGCAGGTTATAGACCCTGGTCGAATCTTGATCGGACAGAGTCGGTACGGCCGGCTTGGTATCCGCGCATGCGACCCATTCGACTGCGGACTCCTGATCAAACGTATCGATCAAGGTGTTGATGTGCATATGTGCAAATCCAATTACGCCGACGCGGTATTTTTTCGCCACTTCCATCCCTCCAGCTTATTCGTGATGCACAAGTGGAATGTTATAGCCCGATCGAGACCTTCCTTCCCAGGCATTGCAGCATCGCCCTCAACCGTCCGTCCCTTCCGGGCCGTAAGGCGCAAGGCGCAACGGGGGGTAAGTCGTGTTCAACAGCGAGTGATCACCGGTCTCCCGCACCTTTTTCCACATCAGGGCCGATAGGCGCCGCAGATCCGGATCGTGGTTTGGATCATCCGCCAGGTTGTTCATCTCGTACGGGTCATCGTCAAGATTGTATAGCTCATCAAAGTCGAAACCATTGTGGACGTACTTCCACGGCCCATCCCACACCACCCTCTGAGTCAGGCGGTAGCGGCCGCCGTGGTATTCGGCGAAACCTTGCGTGTACTCGGAGGCAGCCTCTGACGGCGACTGGAGTGCGGGCCGAAATGACCGCGAATCGGGAACGTCAAAGGGCTCGAGGCCAGCGCACTCGAGGATGGTCGGACAAAGGTCGTGGAGCCCGACCCGGGCTTGTGCCACCTCCCCTTTCGCAATCCCGGGACCTGCGAAAACCATTGGGATGTTGTACACCTCTTCGAAGGCGGAGATGTTCTTGCAGTAGAGGCCGTGCGCCCCGAGCAGTTCCCCGTGGTCGCTCGTGACGATGACGATCGTATCCTCGAGCGCTCCCGCCTCTTCGATCCTTGCGATCAGTCTGCCAAACAGCCCGTCGATCTCCGTAATCGAGGCGTAGTAGCAGGCCGCCGCCTCACGCTTCTCTCGCTCGGTCATTCCTTCCCAAACGGCAGCCGACTTGCGATAAAGGCCTGGCCGCCCTTGCAAGTCGTCAAACACGTTGGGCGGCAGCGGAATCGAGTCGACATCGTAGAGGGAGAAGGCTTCCTCACCCGCAATGAACGGGTCGTGGGGCTCCTTGAAACTGACAAAGCAGCACCAAGGCTCGGACTTTTCAAGCGCCTCGTCGAGGAAGTCGAGGGCAAGGCTTGTCGTGATCCCCATCCCCCGGCTCTCCGGCGGCTCGTTGGTAACCCCGTACAGGCGGTTTCGCTTGTATCCGGGCGGGCGTTCGTTCCATTTCTCGAGCGAAAAGCGCACCTTGGCATCGGGCATCTTGTCCCTTTTGGCTCGCTCTTTCATCAATGGAGAGCTGAGCTCGCCATTGACACTCCAACCAAACGCGCTCAGATCGCTCGTTCGCTCGACGTGCCACTTTCCAAAGTAGCCGGTAAAATAGCCGGCGCTTCTTAGACGCTGCGCCCAGTGGGGGCGGTCCGTGCGCAGGCAACTCTGGTCGTCATCGACGACGTGGGTCACTTCGAGCACGCCGTGATTGTGCGGGAGTAGGCCCGTCATCAGGCTGGCCCGAGCCGGGGAACACACTGCGTTGGGCGTGTACGCGTTGGTAATGCGCACACCCCGCGCGGCCAGCGCATCCAAGTTGGGCGTGATGCAAGGGTGGCCTGGCTCGAGCGTCCTGCCCTGCATTTGATCGACCATGAAGAATAAAAAGTTTGGCCGCTTCATCGAATGAGCTCCTCGCTAACGAAAGTGTGCTTCGATCTTTTCCCGCAAAAATTCGACCGACCGGGCCATCTCATCGAGGCCGTTCTCCCCGTCTTCGAGCGAGATCCAGCCGTCAAACCCGACGTCGTTCAAGATGCGAAAGATCGCATCGTAATCGTTTAACCCCTCTCCGATGACACCGTGGGAAAGCGCCGCAGCGTACCCTTTCGAACCGTCCTGCACCTTGATGTCGTCCCACGTGTAGCCGGGCTTTAGGTGACGGTCGCTCGCGTGCATGGTGACGACGCGATGCTTTACGAGTTCGAGCACATCCAGCGGATCCTCTTGAGCAATGATTGCGTTGGAAGGGTCGTAGTTCACGCCAAAGTTGGGCGAATCGATCTGGGACACGATCTCCCAAAAGACGTCCGACTTCTGGGCAAACTCGGGATAGATCCAGTAGTTGTCCTTGTAATGGTTCTCCATGACCAGGGTGATCCCACGAGCCTTGGCCTCGGGAATCAAGCTTTGGATACACTCGACCGTCCACTTGACGCCGTCCGCACGAGAGACCTCCGGGTACGCCTGGCCTGAGAGAACCCGGCACGTCTCACCTTGCAGCCGCGCCACGACGTCCAAGATTTCGAGCGCCCGCTGCACCTCCGCCTCTCGCTTCGATTTGTCGGTCTGCGTGAAATCCGGTGAGTAGCAAAACATGGGAATCGACATGCCTTGGTCGTTGGCGGCTTTGCGCACGTCGTCCAAGTGCGCCGGCTCAAAGGAAGTAAAAAAGCCGGGGTACATTTCGAGGCCTTCGACGTTCAAGGTCGCCGCCATCTCGATCCACTGAAAGATGGTCATGCTCCGCTCGATGCAGAGCTGATCCATAAAGGCCTTGGGGAACGCCGCGAGTTTGGGCATGGTCCGTCTTGCTCCTTTGTTTGAATGATGGTTAAGATCCTTGCTGTCGGCACCGCCGGTCCTCGTGGGCGATCGGTGGGGACGCTGGCCAGACCGGTTTTCTAGGAAGCTTTCTCAAGGTGTTCGGTCGAACTCGGCCAAGATTAATCACATACCCTGTTAGGACCTCATAAAAAAAGGAGTTCGCCAAACATTGACAAGCTCCCTCGAAGCTGCAAAGACATTGGCCCTTCCCCTCCTGAGAACGCTTGTCGCCATGCCGACTTGGGAACCGGCGGGCGCGACGGGAGCTTTAGAAACGCTGCGGGACTGGCTTAGAATGCGCGGCATCGACGGGGAGCTGCGCGCAAAAGATGGCGCAGTTCTATCGATGTCAGCGACCGTCCGCGGGAATCGACGCGGGTCAAAAACGCTCCCGTTGGAGGGACGCCGACTCATTTTCAACAGCCACATCGACACGGTCCCCCCGTCAGACGTCGAAAGGTGGCGGTATCCCTACCTCTCCCCAACCGAAGTCGACGGGCGCCTTTACGGACTCGGCGCCTGCGACGCCAAAGGTTGCGTCGCCGCGATGGCGGCGGCCTTCGTCCTGCTTGCCGAGTCGTGGCGGGGCCCGTCCGACCTCGAGCTCATGATTGTCGACGGCGAGGAGCGCGGCGGGCTCGGCACGCGCATGGAGGTGGAGCGCGGCATGGAAGGCTCGGTGATCGTCGGCGAACCGACCTCGCTCGTTCCCATGATCGCAGCCAAAGGCACGCTTCGGGCTCACATCACCGCCCATGGCAAGCCGGCGCACTCGAGCCAGCCTGATGCCGGTGTCAACGCAATCTACCCGATTGCGTCGCTCGTACACGAGCTCGAGGCGTTGGCGCCCGAAGTCGCGCTACAAACCGAGCGTTGGACCGGCCACGCGTCGCTCGCCGTAACCACCATCGCCGGTGGAACGGCCCCCAATGTCATTCCCGCCCGGTGCACGATCCACGTCGACCGCAGGCTCGTTCCCGGCGAGCAAGCCCGCGATGCCCTAGCCCAAATCGAGCAAGCGGTCGAGCGGGTGCAACAGAAATACCCCGATGCAGAGATTCGCGTCGAGGTGCTGCGGATCCTTGAAGCGCCCGTCACGCCGGAAGACGCTCCGATCGTGGAGATCACAAGAGCGGTCGGCAAGAGCATCCGAGACGACCTCGCCCCTCCCGGTTCGGAGCGACAGGAGACGAGTGGCCCCACCCCCGACATTGCGGGCTTTACCGCCTGCTGCGACTTGTCGTTCATCGTGCACGACGCCGGATTGCCCGGTGTGATCTGGGGCCCCGGTTCCCTCGATCAGGCGCACCAAGTAAATGAGCACCTACCCTTAAGCGAATTTGAGCGATCCGTCGAAGCCTACCGGCTCGCCGGGCTCGAGTGGCAGCAGCGCTGGTGCGATGCGTAGCCGGACGGCGCGTGCACGAGTACGGCCTGTGCTCGAGTTGGCATGCGCTCGAGCACGGCATGCGCTCGAGCACGGCATCGGCATACGCATGTGTACGGCGTACGCAGGGTAGGAGTATGTCATCCGGCAGGCGGAGCCAGGCGACCGGCGTTTTGCGGATCTTACGCCCGCCGGCTCCACGTCTCGGGCCGCTCCCAAAACGCATCGTCCCTGCCGCCGTAGTATCCGGCCAAGACCTGGTCCATGACGACCGCCGTCCTCAAGGCGCTGCTACCCGTGCTGGGGCAGATCCCCCGGCCGAGCAACTCGTCGACGATCGACTGGATGAGCGGCTGCTGCACGTGCACGGGGTTTGGCAACTCGAACGTCTCCGTGCCCTTCTCCGTGATGAGGCGAACCGGTTCGTCCCCAAATGTTGAGAGCGCGATGCGCCCCCGCGATCCGTGGAACTCGATCAAATCCTCCGATCCGATCGTGGCGAAGTTCCATTGCGCCGTGCCGGGAATGCCGCCTCCCACCGCAAAGCTCATCGCCACCGAATTCTCTACGTCGATGCGCCTGGTGGCGTTCGCTGCCGTCCCCGCCACGTCAGACAGCGGTCCGGCGATGAAATCGATGACGTCCAGCGTATGGCAACCCAGGTCCATGAAAAGGCCGCCGCCTGACTCTTTGGCGTCGAGCCGCCATGGGAGGCGCTCGGGATCGATCCTGGCATCGGCGCCGCTCACATACCGGTACGCAACGCCGGTGAGGGTCCCGATCGCCCCACCTTCGATCAGCTCCTTGGTCTTTACAAAGCGCGGCAGCGCCCGGCGGTAGTAGGCCGCGAAGAGCTTGACCCCGGCTTGTTCGAAGGCGTCGACCATGTGCGCAGCTTCCGTCATATTGCGGGCAAGGGGCTTTTCGACATACGCAGGCTTTCCAGCCGCGCACACCTTGAGGGCGTAGTAAAGATGCGTTCCCGGTGGCGTCGCGATGGATACCGCATCGACATCCGGATCGTTGATCAGGGCGTCCGCATCATCGTACCACTTGGGTACCCCGTGGCGTTCGGCGTAATCTCTGGCCTTTTCCCCGCTCCGCCGCATGACGGCCACGAGCGTGGATCCGTTCGCCTTTTGAAAGCCGGGACCGCTCTTTTTCTCCGTTACATCTCCGCAGCCGATGATTCCCCACCGGATCACACGTCATCACTCCTGCAATATTTCCAAAAAAGTTGAATAGGCGGTTTGAATATGGGCTAACAATGGATTGAAACTCAAATCAAGAAAGAGGCGAATGCGATGAACGCTGCGACGCATGTACACACTCGATTTGGCACGATTCATGGGACCGAGGCGGTGTGGGTCAAGAGCAAGAGATCGAAGGCGGCCATACGGGAGATCCCGCTCAGCCAGATCCGCTCGGTCCGCCAGGTAGTGGTGCGGCACACGGGGATGGGCGTCGGCTTCCTCCTCCTTGCGTCCGTGTTTTACCCGGTCCTGAGTCACCCCGTCGGGGTCGCTTCGGCGTCGCTCCTCTCGCTGATCGGCGTCCTATTGATGTGGGGATCTCCCGCCGTGGTCATCACGACGACAGCCGGCCACTCCCGCCGCATCAAGGGCACACCGTGGAGCTTTGGCGAAGCCGACCGCTTTGTGGCGGCGCTCCGGCATTCGATGTTTACGTCTCGCATGTCCTCCTGATCCGTGGACGTGCAACTGGCTACACGTCAAGTCGCATTAATGACCCCGTCATCATCAGGCGGTGTCGCGCCGTAACCCGACACCGCCTCGGAGCGACGGGCGGCGACCGTGTTCACCAGGCGGTCACGATCGGAACGTAGTTCCATTCGATGCCA
>CAYRIY010000080.1:2775-17514 GCA_964424335.1 uncultured Clostridia bacterium | reverse complement strand
CACCTGACGTCATCTGCACGTCACCGGCGGCGGCGACCGCATCCCACAGCGTCAACGCACCGCCCGAGACGATATCGACACCTGCTCCGGCGCCAATCTGCCGGACGTCCGCACTTTGCGCCGCTGTCAGGCTCACAGCTCCGTTCGAAGAGGTAATCGAGGAGCCCTGGGCCATCGTGAACGCTCCGCCCGAGGTCATCTGCACGTCATCGACGGCCGTGATCAGCGCGCCGTCCGCCATGGTCAGATTTCCATTCGCAGTCAACACCACATTGCCGGCAGCAGCGACAGCGTCGTGTAGGTTGAGGCCTCCGCCGACGGCCTCAAGACGCAGCGCTCCCCCTGACGTGAGGGCGCCGGCGTTGACGACGTTGTTGACCCCTCGCAGATAGACGCCCTGACCGGATGTCGACGCGATGGCCGTCAAGGTTCCATCAGCTCCTACTGCAAAGACGAGCGGAGCGTCGTCGGCCCCGATGCTGCCATTTTGCGCAACGAGATTGATCGTTTGCCCTTCCAACGCCAGCGGACGCTGCCCCCTGGCGTCGATGATGGAGCCGAACGCACGCAAATAAACGCCGCTCTCTCCGTAGATCTCGGCCAGGTTGAGATCGCCTTTCAACTCGTGGATGAATATGTCGAGAGCCGCCCGAGCCGTGAGGGCGGATCCGGGATCCAACTCCACCTTGATCGGGGCTACCTCAGTGCCGATGCCTCCGTCACCGCCCTCAAGGATCGTCCGGCCACCTTGAATATTCGCAGGACCGGAGGTCGTCACACTGTACAGACCGTCGGCGCCTTTGACCCTGATCGAACCGCCGCTCTCAATGGTCTGCACGTAGATCGGCACTCGGGAGCCCAGGTACACGTGGTCGCGCCCCTCCGCTACGATCGAGCCCGTTGCGGCCACGTCGATCGAGTCTCGCAGCAGCACCGTGATCTGGAGGGTCTCGTTGTCGACGGCCACGTCGTCAGTCTCAGCAGCAGCGAGTGCGATGCGCGCTGCGTCATCTTTAAGGGCGTCGGGGTTCGTGCCGTCGATGACGATCTCGCCGTTGTCTGTTCCCACACTGCCCTGGTACGCCAAGAGGGTGACGTTTCGCCCGATCACGTTGGGATCCTCGATCCGCGTCTCGGTGCTGGTGGTCTGCTTAAAGAGGATGCCGCCCCCGAGCGCATACCTCAACTCGTTCTCGGTCCACTCAGAACCTTGTGTGAGGGCGTCACGCTCCTCATCCGTCAGCACGTACGTCCAACCTGGGTCGTAAACGGTATCCCCAAAGGCTTCATGGAGACGCTCGTATTCATTGCGCAGGTCAGGATCGTTGATCAGCGTCGGATCGTAGGGATCCGCTTCGTAGCCCGTGGGATTTCCGCTACCGTCATAGCCCGTCGGCCGCACGCCTCGCATGCGCCAGTACGCAAAGTACTCGCTCTCCTTCAACTGTCGAAACGCGTTGATGGTGTTACTTGCGCTCACCTGCGCTCCGGCGCCGGTGAGGAGCATCTCGTCCCAGAGCCGCTCAAGTTGGTCGATGGTTCGTCGATCCTTCTCTTCGTTGGGGTTGGCGTCAATGAGCGAGCCGTTGGCCGCCTCAATCCACACATCCCCATCGATCGAGCGGATTTGGATCAGCCGAAAGTCGCCGTCTGGTTGACGCAGCGCGATGTCCCCGAGGGCGCTTGCGTTCACCCCAGCGAGTTCATTGCTGCCGGACTGTACGTTAAGGGGTTGGGCGTTCGTGCCGATGCCGCCGGAACGCGATACCAGGTCGATACGATTCCCGGTGACGACCGCCTGGGTTCCCGCCGAGGACTGAACGATGTCGCCGTCGGCTGACAGACTTACGTTGCCGTTGCCCGTCGCGATGGCGCCGATCCGCAACTCTCCGCTCGGGCTCTCGAGGAACACACTGCCCGTCGCAGTTGTTGCCACCAGGGCGCCGCTACTGCCAGCCAGCTGGACGGCGATCGATCCGAGGTCGGTACCGATCCCGCTTTGGGCGTCAAGGTTAATGTCCCGCGCCGTGACGAGCGCTCGATCCGAGATTTGGCGGATCTGCCCCTCGGACGTCAGATTGGCCTTGCCGCCTGTGTTCGATACCGCTCCGGCCAAGATCACGTTGCCGTCGCTCTTCACGTTGATGACGGCATTCTCGTCACCAGCGTCGTAACCGATAAACTCGATCTCGATTGGAAAGTCGCCGCGCACTGCGTGGGTGTAGACTTTTTGCGTCCCCTGTTTCCAAGTATCTTTGACGTAATAGGTACGGCTGCCGACGCACCAACCAAACACGTTCCAATCGTTGCATTCGTTCCAGGTGAGCGAGTCGCCCACTTTTTTGAACCCGTCCGTGACATATTCGTTAAATGTGTACCGATAGTTGGAACTGCCCCCTACGATCGTGTACGCTCCGTCTGGCAAGTCGACCGGGTCGCCGTCGGCCGTCTTTTCCCACGTGTTGTAATCGCCGGAGCTTCCTGGGACAAAGTCAAACCAGCTATCCCTCCAGGCAGTGCCTTCCCATGTCTCGGTGAAATCTTGTCCCCTGGTCCATACATACCGAATCCCCGTCGTCGGGTAGTAAAACGCATGGCGTGAGGGATCGCCTGTTTGGGTCGTCGACAACAGCTCCCCGCCGGCCCAGGTTTGTCTCCGCACGTGTCCATTGATACGCTCGTATACGGTCGTGATCGGGGCGCCGTTTGCCGCTCGTTTGGACGTGTCCGTGATCCGCAGGACCCCCGCTATGTTGTCTCCGGTATCGAGGCCGTGGATAATGATCTCTCGGCCTGTCTCGTTTACGACGTCGATGCGCCCGTAGCCGTCCATGATCTTGATGTTGCCGCCTGCCGTGTTGAGAATCTCGCCGTACAGCTCGGCATACCCGCCTTGCACCTCAACCGCATCGAGGACGATCTGGTCGGTCTCGGGATTGTAGTACGCCGCAATCTCACCCACCGGCGCCCGCTTTGTCGGGTCGGGGTCGATGAAACCGGTCAGTTGATACGGCGCTAGATCACCCGGTCCTGAGATGCTGGGACGTCCCGCCGCATGCCAGCTTTGGCGGAAAGACTGGATCTGGGTTTCAAGGTCAGCGCCAAGCGTCACACGCCATTCGGGAATGCCGCTTTGAATCGTACCGTTGATGTTCAGATACCGGGCGCTCAAGAAAACGCTGTTTCCGGCGATCCACGAACCCGTGCCCTCGCGGACATCGAGGCTTGTAACCGTGGCGCTGCCGCCTTCGGCTTGGTTCGCGACGTCACTCCAAAGCGAGGCAGGGTCCCCACCGATGGACTGCAGGCCGTCGACGTACTCCTGCTCGATATTGCCGTTGGGGGCCAAGATCTCGACCGTATTCGCTACGATGCTCGGCGCCGCCTGATTGCCGGCGCTTTGCAGCTTGATGCTGCCGTGGTTGTTGATGATGGTCACAAGGCCGGTGCGGTTGGTCACATTCCCCGTCAACTCGATATCCGGCGGAATTGCCTCGGAACTGAGTGGATTGTACGTGTTTTGCACCGTGATCTGCGGTGTGGCGTCGGAGCTTCCGAGGGCCTCCACGTCCAGGTTGGCCTGGGGCGCGCCTAACCGGTTGCGGCTGTTGATTTCCTGCGAGCTCCCGACCGCCACATCATTGAAATAAAGGTGTCCGCCCACATCTTCGATCGTCAGCTTATTGGTGCGCAAAAACAGCGGGCTGGCGTTTTGAATCGTGATCTCCGTATCGTTAGGGGCTTTTAGGCTACCGCTGCCCGCCAAGTAGCCGCCGAGCACGTAAATGTCGCCGCCTCGAGCGCTCACATCGCGGACGTTGATCACCTGCACCTGCAGGCTGGTCTCCGGGTAGATGTTGCCCAATTCGTCTTGCTCCGCATAGCCAAGGCGCAGAAGTTGATTTCGCAAGAAATTGATCTCGGCGTCGTAAGCCGCTACGGCGTCGGGATGGTTTGCATAGGACGCCCGCAGCGCGATGAGCTGCTCCAACCGGTTGAACATGTTCGTCACGAGGTCTTCGGTCGTCACAAAGAACGTGACGCCGTCCGTCTGCTCAAGCACATCCAGCGTTTCCCCGGCGATCCCTAGAATGAGCCGTTGCTTGTTGTAAATGCCCGCGTGAACAACGCCGTCGACGACCACGCCGGTCGACGCGACATCGCTGCTCGTGCCTCCCTTGAGGTCCAGGGAGACATCGCCCTGACCGACGAGGTTGCTGAACGCACTCGCGACTTCACCGGCCATCTCACGGTACAAGTC
The DNA here is from genome assembly GCA_964424335.1 of uncultured Clostridia bacterium. Lineage (GTDB taxonomy): Bacteria > Bacillota > Limnochordia > DTU080 > RSA5 > CAYRIY01. Next base: position 13,253 of record CAYRIY010000080.1, on the reverse strand, counting down.
CTTTCCAATCCCCTGGCCGTCGGCTGTGGTCGAGCCTTCGGAGGCGATGAGCGCGATGTCCCTGCGACTTCGCACCAGTGACCCGCTCTGGATCTCGACGAGATTAGTCTGATCGATCGAAGCGTCAGCCTGAGGATCGTTGGCAATGGGGACGGCCGTCTTGTTGAAAAGGTCCGTCCTGGCGATGGCTTCGATCTGATTGATCGCCCCGCTCGCATTGGCGCCCGCCATCAGGTTGACGTTTCCGTCGGCGCGAATTTCTGCCCCGTCTTCGATGGTCACCTTGTTCTCAGTCTCAATAGAAGCGGTCGACTCTCCTTGCGCCGCTGAAGCGAGCCCGTACGTTTTGGCGCTGGTGTGCGCTTCAATCGTGCCGTCTGTAGCTGCGGCTAGGTTGACAATACCGACCGAATCGAGCTGAGCGCCTTTGGACATTTGGACTGTCGCATCCGCGTCCACTTCGATTTTGGACACCGACCCTGCAAGTGCGATGGCGCCCCCGGCGTCGAGCTTCGTCTTGTCGTAGGCGACGATATCGTTGATGGCGGACAGGTTGGTGCGCCCAGGATTCTCACGATCGCCGACAACAAAGACACTCGCGTTTTCGCCGATTGTCGCATTCGTCCGCATGACGACGTCCGAAAGGCTTTGCGACGCGGCGACGTCCACCAGCCCGCCCGAACCCGACTGAGCGTTGAACGCGTCGTTGCTCAACCAGTCTTTGCGGACTACATTTTGGGCAAGCACATCCAAGTCGAGCGTCTGCAGCCTTGCTCCTGCCCGAATGAGCGCATCGACCGCCGAGTCCACGTCGTGGCTCGCCACGGCTCCGCTGCCGCCCGCGAGCGCCGCTTGAATGCTGTCCACTTCTCCGTTAAACCTCGCCGTATGGGTCGCGTCCACGTCGATGCTTTGAGCGACGAAGCAGCTCGAAGGCTCCTTCTCATCGCAGTCGGCATCTGGCCCTGCGCCGCCGCCTCCGAGCTCTGCACGTGTCGTAGAGTTGTTTGTCGTCTCGGTCACAAGACCGGCGATCGTGATGCCGCCGCCGCTACCCAGCTCGCCGGTGACGTACGTTGCGTCCTCGCCGATCGCTTGCACCGACAGCGATCCGCCGATCCGGCCCGCGACGCTGTCGCCGATCAGGGCGGTCGTCGTGCTGTCGGCCTTGGCTTCGGCAAGCGCCGCGCCGCCTGCCGCGATGCCTACGAGCATGCCGCTCGTGATCGCGCTTTGCTCAGTGGCGTTGCTCGCTCGGATCGTCGCATCGCCGCCGATATAAAGGTTGGAACCGACGGCCGCGTTTACGACCGACACACTCTCAGCCTTGCTCTCCGCGCCCGTTCCGCCGATCAGCCCGCCGACGGATGCGGTCGCATCACTTTTCGCGGTGGGGTTCGTTCCATCTTGTGCGACGATCGCTCTCACGTTGAGCTGATCGGCCGTCACCGCGCCGCCCACACCAATGAGCGCATTGACGGTGGGCGTCGCCTTCGCCCTTGCAATCGAAACGCCGACGCTCGCACCACCGACATTGTAGCCGGTGGCGGTAGCGGCGACTTCGGGTCGCGCGGTCGCCTGCACCCGCACCGCTGCCGCAGGTCCGGTGACCACGACGTGATTGCCGAGCAAGGCCGACGTCGTGCCATTGTCGTTTGCCCGTGCGTCAGAGCCCGAGCCAGCTAGGACGCCGCCTCCTCCAGCAAGCGTGAAGGCCCGGACGCCACCCGTTCTCTCGCTTTCCACACGCAACTGGCCACTCGCGAGATTGACCGTGGTTGCGGGTCCGGTGAGCGACGCATCGCCCACCGAAGCGACGGTCGCGCCCTCTTTGTCTCCTCGAGCGATGACGGCTCCCGCCGCCGCCAACCCGGCGCCAAATCCCCATGCTTCCGCGCTTAGATCCGTTTGATCCGTCGCCTTGATCGCGATTTCGCCCATGCCGGTTTGCACTTCGAGCCGAGCCCCTCGCGCCGCACTTGCCGTCACATTGGACGTGACGTCGGCAACGGCGACCGCTGCTCCAAGGGCCAAAAATCCGGCAGCGCCCTGGTAGCTCTCGATTTCTACGGCACGTTCATTTGGATCGAGTCTGCCGCTTTCCGCTCGCACCTCGATGCCGCCGTTTTCGGAAGTAATGGATGCGCCGCCCGACACGCTCGCCGACACATTGTGCGTTAGACTCGTAAAGCCGACGGCGCCTCCTACTGCGGTCAAACCGAGTCCTCCGGCTCCCGAGTTGATCAGGGATCGGACGCGCTCCGTGGCGATCACCTGTACATCGCCACCGGCGCGGATCGTGGCATTGCCTGCGATCAGGGCCGCGGTCTTGGACTCCAAGGCCTCCGACTCCAACGTGGACGCCACGTCCACCTTTCCTGCGTTGTTTACGGCATCGAGTTCGTCGGAGGAGATGCCCCGGCCGGTCTGTACGTTGCGCGCATCCTCGCCCCCACCTGTTGTCGCCGTGAGCCGATTTCCTGTCGAAAGGCCGTCAACGTGGGCAAGGATGCCGTCGTTCTCGCCTTCGCCCTCGGGATTATCGTAAAGCTGGGTTGCGGCGTCGCCCTCGAGCTTTCGCCCGACCAAGACAACTGCCGCGGCGCCGCCAAACCCAACGCCACCGGCGCCGAGCGAAGCGCTGATCGTGAAGAGATCGCGCTCGGCATCGGCTGAAATAGTCGCATCCTCAGCTACGTAGATCGCACCGCCGTCTACGTAGGCGGACGTCGTGTTCTTCACCGACGTGACCGCGGCGCCAAGTCCGATGCCGGCGCCAAGCCCGGACACGTCAATGCCTATGGCCCCCGACTTGCTTTCGACTCTTACCTTGTCGAGAGCCGTCACGCTGAGGCTTTGCGCTCGATTTGCCTGCGTGCCGACCCACGAATTTCGCACAAACGACTCGGTCGTGTTCGCAATGACGCTGACCACCGCGTTGCCGACGACGCCCGCGCCAGCGCCTAGGCTGCCGCTGATCCCCCAACTTTCGATCTCGGAATTGCTTGTGGCGTGCACGGCTACGTCGCCCGATGCTTCCTCGAGGTCCGCTCCTTCGACGTACGCCCGGGTCGTGCTTTGATCGAGTGCGACCGCAAACGTCGCGGCAACGCCTGCGATTCCGACCGTCGCTCCACCGGCAGCAACAAAAAACTTGCTGTCGTGCGCCGCGTTCACGGTGACATCGCCGCTCGTTACGACGGAATTCCTCAAGAACGCCTCGGTCGTACTGGTGAACTTGGCAACAGCGCCCGTTCCGACGACGCCGGCGATGCCGCCCGCGCCGCTTGCAACGAGCGACGAGGCGCCTTGGCTCGACTGGGCGTCGATCGTAATCGCATCGGCGGCGCGCAGCTCATCGCTGCCGTCGATGTATGCACGCGTGTCGCGCTCAAAGACGCTCGTATCGACGCCGATGCCGACTCCGGCGCCCAAGGGGCCGATCGCCAAGGTGCCGACGAAGTCGTTTCCGTACGCGTGATCGCTCGCCTTCACACTGACGGACTGTGACGCTCCTGGAGCGCCGCTCGACGCCTTGTTGATGTCGGCGCCGGCGATGAAAGCTTCGGTACTGCCTCCGATGACGTTGACGTGGACCGTGCCGGCAACGCCCGCATACTGACCACCTGCCACATTGGCGACGACGCTCTCGGCGTTGTGCGTTGCCGAAGCGTTGACGGCGAGGCCTGTCACTTGCTCCGTTTCACGCAAGGACGCAAGGTCTGTGCGCCCGTACTTAGTGAGGTCCAAGCCGCTTGCGAGGTCGACGTCCGCGCTTAGCGCCCCCGTGTTTACGGTCAGCGTTTGCGCGGCGTCCTTGGCTAGGGCGCTTACCTCCGTCCCGACGCTCGCACACGTATCGAGCGAACACTCGTCGGCGATGAACGCCTTGGTTTCGCCGCCGATCACGTTGACGGCGACCGAGGCGCCCACACCCGCGGCCGCCAGCCCCACACCGAGGCTGCCGGCAGAACTCGTGATCGTGTCGTCACTCTCGGCGATCACGCCGACATTGTCTTGCGCGACCACTTTGGCGCCCGAATCGATCGCGCTCAACGTATCGCTGTTGACAAAACTGGTTGCGACCGATCCGGCGACGCCGACGTTCACGCCTGCGCCTACGCCGACGGCAACGCTTTCGATCGTGGCCTCGGAGTCGCTTTCCACCAGGAGATTGCGGATGTCGTAGCTCGAGCCGGCGGCGCTGCCGCGCAGGCGCGCCGTGGTCGTGTTTGCCACCCTATTCACGGCCACGGCGGCCCCCACGGCGGCGCTCCCTGAGAGCGCGGCGCCGCCGGAGAGCGCTTGAATGTGCGACGTATCCTCAGCCAACACGTGCAGCGCGTTTCCTTGGTTCGTCGACTTGGACTCGACGATTTCGGCCTCCGTGGTGTTGGTAATGTGCGAGGAGGATGCCGAGCCGTTGAACGCAAAGCTGTTCGAACCGCCGCCGGCAACGGAGAGCGTGCGGATCCGGGCGTCGTTCGTCGCATGGACGTTGGTCGCCGCGCTCACGTCGATGTCGATGCCGGCGAGCTTTGCCCGCACCGTGTTGTCGATTTGGTTGTGGGCAATCGCTCCGCCGATCGAAGCGTTGCCCGTACTGATGGTCACCTGACCTGCAAGCGAATCGATCCTCGATGTATCCTTGGCCTTCACATCGAGCGTCGCCGCCGAAATGACGTGGCCCGAAGTCGACGCCCCTTCAGCGGTCAGATCGTTTGCAATCTCGTTGACGACGATGGAACCGCCGCCGGCAAATTGCCCCGTCGCCACACCGGCGCCGACGGCAAGCCCGGTGATGGTCGCGCCCGACTCCGAATGAACGTTGACGACCCCGCCGGCGTCCACCTTGGAATCTGCGATGCGAGCTTCAAATACGTTGTTGATCGAGTTCCACACGAACGAGATCCCGACGTTGTTTTGGCCTCCCTGCACCACGCCGGCAACGGAGATGATGCTGCTGCCCCCCGCCTCGGAAGCGCCGACGGCGGCGCCGTCGTAGTCGAGCGTGGGGCCGTCGGGGCTGGGGCCGTCCTTGCCGTCGATCTCAGCGCCCAAAGCCGCAACGCTCGAGTCGTCGGAGTCGATATCCCGGGCGGTAACATCGACGAGATTGGTCACCGTCACGTCCGAGCCGGAGCGCACTTCGGCCGAAGTCGTGTTCTCGATTTCGCTGATCACGATCGCGCCACCCAACGTGCCGCCGTTCTCGGCCGTCGCAAAGCCGGCCATGGCCCCTCCTGCGGCGATGCGCGCCGAACTAAGCGCGTGAATCGTTGCGCGATCGATGTTCGATACCACGGTTTCATCCAGGTAGGCCGAAATCGTGTTGTCGATATCGCTGTACGTGATCGCCGCGCCGAAGCCGCCCTTGCCGCCCCCGATCAGCGATCCCCCGCCAGTCCCGAGCAGCGTGCGGTCGTAGGCGACGATCTCGAGCGCCCGGTCGCTCGCGCCCCCCGCCCCGGTGATGGTCGATCCCGCGGCGTAGGCCGACACGGTGTTCGCCGTTTCGCTCACCGAGACCGATCCCGCTGCGCTCCCCGCCTTGCTTTGATCGGCCGATGCGTTGACGGCAAGGCCGATGGCGACCGCGATCTGCTCGCCTCCTGCCAGCGCGTGAATCGCAACGTCGGCTGGATCATTAATCTCCGCATCGTTTGCATAGGCCAAGGTCTCGTTGCCCAGGAGGTTTACGGCAACACTTCCGGCGATGCCGGCGCTGAAGTTTGTGCTTGGGTTGTTTGCCCGCACCAGAGCGGCAGAGCCGCTAAACGCACCGATGTCGGTGTTGTTGACTGCCTTGAACCCGACCCTGCTATTAGGTCCTGTGAGGGTGAGCGTCGAGCCGTCCGTGTAGGCCGCCGTCTTGAGCCCCACCAGGTTGACCGCGGAACTCCCCGAGACCGCAACGCCGAAACTGGGATCGTTGGGCTTGTTGGGGGGGCCGTATTCAATGAGTTGCAGATTGAGCTTGTCGAGGCCCCGCACGAGCGCGCCTTTGGCACGGTCGGCGATGCCCGGCCCGCCCGCAGGGTCGCTTGACGCCGCTGCGGCCGCAGCCACGGAAATCGTCTCCACCCGTCCGTCGGTGCGGGCGACCACGTCGATTTCATCCGCCGTCACGGCGCCATCGGTCAAATCAAGTTGCGAGCCCGCGACGAAAAAGTCGTCGTTGTCGCCGATGAAGGCCGACGTATCGGTCGTCACCTCGTTGATCGCCACGCTGAGGCCGACACCGGCGCTATCGGCCAAGTTGAAGGCGCCTGTCACCACCCAACTGACGACGTTCGCGGACGCAGCGACCTCGAGCGACGAGGCGTTTACCCGCGCCTCGTCGTCGACGGATGCGGACGTGACGTCATCGATGTGGACCAGTTGGAACATGCCGTTAAGTCCGTAGCTCCCGCCTCGACCGGCGGTGGGGCCGATCCCGATGACTTGGGAGTCGGTCGTCGCCGTGACGGAGACGGCCACCGGGTCGTTTTGCATCTGCGCCCCAATGCTCGCGCCTTCTGCAATGAAGGCGCGCGTCGTCGAATCGTAGTTGATCTGGCCGTAACTCGCCCCCGCCGACAGCGCGCCCGGATCGCCGCCTGCGCCGTTCATCAAGAGAGACAGATTCCCGGATGCGTAAGCGCCCTGGATGAGCGTGTTGGCAGCAATCGACACAGGCGCATTCAACGCGCGGGTCTCGCCGCTGGGGAGATTGACCGTCCCGGTCGGGTCCGCCCCGGGCACGACGTTTACTTTTGCGCTCCGACCGATGTATGCGTTTGACTGGTTCGTAAAGTCGAGGTAGCTGACGGATCCGGCGATGCCGACCTGGCCCGTGCTTTCGATGGCGTTGGCGTAGCCGGTCAAAAAGCCGTTTGCAACGCCCAGGTTGGCGTTGAGCTTGCTTGTAATGGTAGAAAGGCCTTCCCACTTGTGGTAAGTCACTTCGTAAGGGATGATGACGTCCGATGTGACGCCGACGCGCTGAGCCGTCACCTCGGCGCCGTCGCCAACATAGGCGTTTGCCATGTGATCGTAGTCGCCGTATGCGACGGCCGCCGATAGCGAAAGTGTCGCGGTCGGGTTGGACGCGTCGCCGTTCGTGGTGGACTCCACGGCGCTGCTCGCGTGGTTTTGCAGGTGAGCGTCTTCGACTTTGGCTGCGATGAGGACGTCGCCCGAGGCGTCGATCTCTGCCCCGCCCGCAATGTATCCGAGCGCGACATGCTCTGCATCGACGAACGTCACGGCTCCGGCGATCTTCGGCTTTTCGGTGGCCCCGCTCCTCGAGTCGAGGTTCGGCGCGCTGTTGCTATCGAGCTTGCTGCGAATGAAGTTCGCGCCTTCAGCGACGCCGCCCAGCACCGTCTTCACTGCAAAGGACGATCCTGCCGTCGCCGCGGCCGTGGCGCGGTTTTTGCTGGTCCGATCGAGCGCTTCGATCACGACGCTTTCCACGCCGACCAAGTCGGCTGCGTTGCTCGCTTCGGCGCGCGTGCTTGCCGTGAACACCGTCGCTGCAATCCCCGCGGCGGCCCCGCCGAGGCCCATCGCCGTTGCGTTGGTGGCAAAGGAGTTTTCGTTGAAGGCGCTGATGGAAACGGACTTGTTTACATTGATGGTGGCGCCGGAACGGATCGCTGCCGACGAGGTTACCTCGGCATCGCTCACCGCGATGGCCGCGTCGCCGATCGTGTTTCCGCTCCCGAAGGGTGTGATCGCATACACGTTGAGGTCGAGGTCGGCCGTGTTTTTCGCGGCGATGCTCAGCGTGTCGGCGTGAATCTCGGCGCCATCCTGCACATCGACCGTCGCGGCCGCGTTGAGTTCGCCGTAGATAAACCCGATGGTCACGGGGTTGATTTTCGCCATGTTGGCGGCGAACGTCATGGTGCCAGACTTCGCCGTCGTGTCGGCGCTCATATCGACGGCGCCGGTCGCATCGAGGATGCTGCCGCTCTTGATCACGATCTCCGAGCTGCCGGATGCTCGTGCGACACCGACGGCGACACCGGCCATCGCCGCTCCGAGCGCCGACACGGTTTCTAGGACGATGTTCTCCGTGTCATCCCAGTAGTACTCGGCATGGGACGTCGCGCTCAATGTGATGTTTTGAGCCTTTAAGACGGCGCCGTCTATTTCGATCCGAGTCGACGCATTCGCCGAGTCCAGCACGGCGTTGTCACTTCGGTCGGCCGTAAGGGTGATGTCGCCGCTCGTGAACGTCGAGTCGCCGCCGTTGACCACGTGCGCGAGGAGTTGCGCCCCTTGGCCGACCGTGATCGTCGGCGCCGTCAGATTGATCGAACCCGCCTGCCCGTGCGTCGCAGAGGCCAAAATCTCGCCCGCAACAGTCACGGTTTGATTCGTGCTAATATCCGCCAAGCCGCCGTCTCCGGAAACGTCGCCGCCGCGGACGTCGATCGTCGCTCCCGATGCAAGCGTTGCGTCACCTTGCGCGATTATGGTAATGTGCCCACCGGATGAATCCTCACCGAACCCCCGAGCAGACACCGACCCGTCGGCAATCGTGATGTCGCCTCCGGCCGTGATCTCGATGTCGCCCGCGTCCAGGTGATCCGCTCCATCTGTGGCGATCCTTCCGCTGTTTTCGACGTCCCCCGCCGCGCTGATGACGATGCGGCCGTTCTCGACGGAGATCTGGCCTGCATGCTCCAAGCCGTTGATGTTGACGACGTCGCTGAAATCGACGCTGACTCCCGCAAAGACGGCGCCCGACGCGATCTCGCCCTCGTTTACAACGCTGCCGGAGGCAAGGTGAATATCTTTGACCGCGTTGACGCTCCCCTGGACCAAGATAAGGCCGCTCGCTCCGATCGGGACCGTCCCGCTTAAGACCTGTGAAATAGCATCGCTGTCGGGTTGGCCTGAAGTATCAAAGAAGCTCTCCATGAAAGCCGTGGTCGGCGTGGCAAGCACGAGCGCGCCGACGTTGATGACCCCTTGTTGACCGACGACCACGCCGTGCGGGTTTAGGAAGTAGACATTGCCGCCGACTTGCCCGTTTTGAATCGAATTAAGCACGCCGTCGATTTGGCTTGCGCTAGAATGAACCAGGTTGAAGAGGTTTGACGCGCTCGAAGGAACGTGCAGGTTGACGACGTTGCCTTCGTACACGTCGAAGCGTTCAAATGAGTTGAAGGCATGCTCGCCAAGGAGCGTCGACGTGGTGACATCCGTCACGTTGCCGTTAACCGATACTTGGGTTTGCGTCCTGCCATCGATGACGATCTGCTGCCCATAGACGGAGCTTGATAAGGCGGTCTGGAGAAATAGGAGCAGGACGGTGAGCAAGGCAAGCGTGCGCCTATGCCTCATAAACAGAGATCGGCGTCGTCTTTCGGGGAGAAGGGAACGTTCGAGCTGCCGAAAGTCGTAAGACGTACCGCCGGATTTGGGCATAGAACACGCTCCTCAAGCTTATCGCCGAATTCCCCGGGCCCCCATCCCCATTTTGTGAGCGGGTTCGATTATAACATTTTCTGCCAATAATCTGTCAATCGGCCAATGGGAAGATCAAGAAAAAAACCTGACACAACGGTCGCACGCAGGGTTTGCCGTGTGACGGCAGCAGGAGGAGAGCGCGGGGGCAGAGCGGCAGTAGCAGGGCAGCGCTAGGTCGGTGGAGCTAGTATGGAAGCGAGGAGCGCCTCCCGCTTTTCCGGCGACCGGGTCGGTACCGGAGCCAAGTCCCAGTGTATGAGGGAGGCGCGCCGTGCCTATCTTAGACGCTGCACCGAAAAGCTGCCGCGCAGACCGGCCAGGTACTGCCATTGATTTTCGGAGACAACATAGTAGTCCCCCGGACGCCAGAACCGAGCCGTCCATGAACCGTTGGGAGCAATGTTCTCGGAAGCGGCAAGAGGCGCAGCAGTGTAATGGTCGCTCTCCGTCACTCGCACACTTTGATGCCACGGCGTGCGATTCACAAAGCGTACGACCGTCCCGGGCTTTACTTCAAAGTGGCCTGGAGCGATCTTCAAGTGCGAACCGCACGCCACGCCGTCGAGCTGGAGTTCCACGACGTACTCCTGAGGGACGATGATCGCCCACACCGGCGCTGCAAGCACAGCCACAAGCCAGATGGCCGCCCCGCTGAGCAAGAGGGCGAGCGCCCTTTTTCGCCAGGCCGCCGACGTATCTTTTCGCTCGATCATCGCAAACCACCCTCGCCTTAGAGAATCCGTCGGCATGCGTTCCCCTTGCAACCATAAGGTTTTGAAGCAATTGCGGATTTGTTCTGTAGACTTGGTCGGGTCGCCAAGTGGGCGGCCTTTCCTAACCAACAGCGTAATCCAGAGCGCGGTGAGGGCGCAGTTGCATTGATCCGCAAGGTGTTGGGACATTTGTCAGGAGCTCAGGTGGCGGCAGGCGCTCAGCCCGTGCTCCTCTCTACTCCAGCGAGCGATCCGTCTCGAAGTCCGGTTAGAGACCGATCGAGCCTGCACCCGAAACTG
>CAYRIY010000080.1:0-2675 GCA_964424335.1 uncultured Clostridia bacterium | reverse complement strand
GGTCGCCGGCTCTGATTTGCAGGACAAACTCAGGCCGTTCATAAAGTGTCACCCAACTGATGCCTAATTTTGTCTGCGGCTTGCAATGCACAATGATTCCAGGGGGAACGAAACGTGAAGGTCAAGCTTGGCTGTATGACGCGCCCATACATGAATTACTCGATCGAACGCGCCTATGAGGGAATCGCCAAGGCGGGCTACCGCTATACCGCCTACTTGGGACAGCACCCGGGGATTCGCTATCACGACTACCTCGAACAACCGAAGGAGCAAGTCGACGTCTACCGCCGCAGCCTCGAATCGCACGGGCTAAAGGCCGTGACAGCTTGGGGCGGCAACCCGATTGCGTACGGTTTGGAAGGGTTGCTGCAGCGCATCGATCGAGCGAAGGAGCTCGACTTGGAGTACATCATCCTCTCGAGCCCGTATGTAGGGGGCAAAGAGGCCGATGAGGTCACGTCCGAAGAGCTGCGTGATCGATTTTTGAGGGCCGTCGTGCCCGCGCTCCCCCGCCTTGAGGAGGCTGGGATTCGGCTCGACATCAAGCCGCACATGGGGCTCTACGGGACGGGCGCAGGACTCGCGGCGCTGGTCTCGGCGGTGGGCCATCCGCTCGTGGGGGTTTCGTACGATCCGGGGAACATTCACTACTACGAGGATAAGGTCGCCACGGAGGACCTGCCTGACGTGGCTCATAAAGTGACGAGCGTATGTGTGAAAGACCATCAAAAACCGCCGACCGAGCCGCGCTTTCCCACGCCGGGGCGGGGAGACGTCGACTGGCCGGCGGTCTTTTCGAACCTTGCCAAGGTGAACTTCCAAGGCTACGCCCTGATCGAAGTGATGACCGAGGACTCTGCGGAATCGCTGGATCAGGCTGCCATCGAAACCCGCCAGAACCTCGAGGCGTGGATCAAGGCAGCCGGCGGCGAAGCGCTCCTATAGAGCGCGCATAGATCGCGCCGCTTCCTACTTTTCGTCAGGCGCGTAAGGCGAGCGATAGGGACGGGTCGGTTCGGCGTCGGTCTTGATACCGAAGTTGATCGTTTCCGTTACCTGTCGCCTGCCGATCTCCGCCAGCCTGTCCCGATCGAACACCAAGTTGCTGAGGTCATAATCGGCCAGTTCAAACTGGTCGGACATCGCCAGCGCGTCAAAAGGACACGCCTCGACACACAAACCGCAATACATGCACCACGTGGCGTCGATATTGTACACATCGAGGCCTTTGAGCTTTCGGCCAGGCACCTTGCTGGACTGAAGCTCGATGCAGTTCGTGGGGCACGCCCTGACGCACTGCATGCAACTGGTGCACTTCAAATTTCCGTCCGGGTCGCTGAGCAGCACCGGAATTCCTCTAAAGCCGACCGGCAGGTCGATCCTCTCGTCCGGATAATTCACCGTGATCGCCGGACGGAGCATGGTCGATAGCGAGACCTTCATGCCCTTGAGCAAAGAGACCGCCACGGCCACTATTTCACGAATGTAACGTGCCATCGGTCCGCCTCCAATCAATCACTTTGGCGCGTCGCACTTCGGCTTGCTGTATCAACGCGATCGTATCGACTAGGAAGTATTGCCTTCTGCAACTTTGGTTGCGACGGAAATCCCTGCGTAAATCGTTGAGGCGTCGCCAATCGCCCGTCTTAGATTATAGTTCTTATTGCCCCCGGTGTCTCCTACCTCATACACTCAAACTAGGCATAAGTTATCGGTTCGTAGCGGCCCTCGTTTCCGTAGGACTTTGCGTGATGCCCGCAACCAAAAAAGACGGGAAGCGGTCTGCTCCCCGTCCGATCAGCGCTTGCTTACTGCGCATCTGCGCCTGTGTAGATGCGGATCGCATCTCGCAAAAACGCAGCCGTGCCCGGTTGCTCCTTGTCGTAGTACGCCTTGAAGCGCTCGTCGTCGACGTACATCTGCGCGAGGCCCGCATGGGCTTCCTTCGAGTAGTTGCCCCAGTAAAAGGTGAGCCACTGCCGATGAAGGTGGGCTGCCTTTTGGGCCAGCTCGCCGGCCGGATCGCCCGTCTTCATCGCTGCGTTCAGCGTGGCATGAATCTCGGCCGCAAGGGCCTGCGATGCCTCATACTCCTCCTTGCTCATGTTCAAGAGTTTGGCGTTGGACCTTTCGACCGCGTCCGCTCCATACTTTGCACGGGCCTCCTTTCCAAACTCTAGCTCGTTCTCGTCGACGAGTCTCTGCTTGAATCCTTCGAACTTTTCCTGGTCAGTCATGACACTCTTCCCTTCGATTGCTTCGATCGACTTTGCCACATTGGCGATGAGCTCATCGAGCTGCGCTCGTTTCGACATCAGCGCATGGAGGTGCTCCTTTAGGGCACTCATGCGATCGAAGGTCGGGGAAGTGACGATCTCCTTGATGCGCTCCAGATCGACGCCGCACGCTCGGTAAAAGAGAACCTGCTGCAGCCGATCGACCTCGGCCGGGCCGTAATACCGGTACCCTGCAGGACTTGTACGTGCGGGCTTTAGCAAACCGATCTTATCGTAATGCCTCAGCGTTCGCGTACTGACCCCGGCCAACTTCCCCAACTCACCGATTGTGTACTCCATGGCGGCCGCCTCCCGGTAAGGTCAGGATAAACGTTGACGCGACGTCAAAGTCAACAGGAAAAATTCCAGTCGGCTTCGAGATGATTTGAAGGGCAATTC
>CAYRIY010000079.1:0-17622 GCA_964424335.1 uncultured Clostridia bacterium | reverse complement strand
TGCGCTTTGCGAGCCTCTTGGGGGAGTGTGAGCGTTTGCGCTTGCTGTTTCTCGTACGGGCATCCAGCTCATCGAAGCGCAACCTAGCCCAGAGCAACTTGGCAGCAGGAGTCAGGTCCTTTGTGAGCAGCAGAGCGAGCGGAACCCCGATCTCTCGCAGCCGCGGCCGTGAGCCCGACCTCGTCCGCCCCTTTGATCGCACGCTCGACCTCACGATCGATCGCCTATTCGACGTCACCTGAGATGCCGACACCGCTCACACAAACCTCCGCTGCCGATTATCGCACAATTCCAATATAACAAACACTTGTTCGGAAGGCGAGCAAACCCTTCTCCCATGGTGATGTAACGGGAGCGAGGTTTGTGCGGAATTGAGAGGGAGCTGCAAGCACCGACCCGATTGGTGTCGCTGGAATGTGAATTGAGCTTCAAGCCGATGCGGCCTAAAGAGAGGCAGTCCGAGAAGTGTTGGCTACTTGCCGGCTAGTGGCATCCGGTTCGCCTTACCCACTGGGACGGGAAGGAATGTCCTGTTAGACGTCGGCACATGCGCGAACGCCTCCACATCACGACAAAAACTCGCAAGTCTAAAGCACTTCTCGGACAGTACCAAGTTAACCGAGATGGCAGTCCAGCCAAAGGAAGTTGTCAATTAGAGGGGAGCTTTGTCCGAGAGGAGCCACCGATAGAGGAGTGATCTATAGAGGAGCGCTAGTACACGGACGCCATCGATAGAGGGGACGTATCTGCCGAGGGTAGCGATCATCCTGACGTACCGTTACAGGAGGGCGTCGCCTCATTTAAGCTTCGACTGAAGTTCTGCCATAGAAATGGCCATGCGATCATTAGGGTATTGAAAAGGAAAGGTTGGCATCGGGTCACTCGGTTTCCGAAAACTATTCGCAACTACGGGGTGACGGGGCCAACGCACAGCCTAATGCGGACCTCGCACACAATAACCCCAGCTCACGTTGCACAGCACTTGTTCGTTAGTAATGGCATGGAGCATCTCTCGAAAGTTGCGGTCGATTCTCGGACAAAGGAGCTGGCCGACTGGTCTCACGGCTACCGGGTAACTCACCAAGCGATCCACCAACCAGTTGGAAGAACGTGCGACTTCCCAGAGAACGAAGTTGGCCGCTCGTCAAGGCTCGGTTCGTCGTGAAAAGTACAGGATCATGGGAAGCGAAGGAAGCACGAGATGCACGAGAAGTATGAGAAAGGAGGAAACACAAGGGTTGAGTCGAGAGGAGCTTGCGCACAAATGAGAAAGGCCGCCAACGAGTGTCGGCGGCCTTTCGATAGTCGATCGTAGTAAGCCATTGCGTGCTGGCGAAGGCCTACGGCAAAGTCCTAAGGCACAGTCCTAAGGCAAGAGCCTCCAAAACCTTAGCCTAGCTCAGCCGAAATAACCTTGCGTTACTGCGCGCTTGCCACGGTGGCTACGGGGAGCCCGGCGTGGTTCCAGCCCATCATCGAGGCTTCGAAGTTGCTGATGTTCTCGTAGCCCGCAACGGCGAGTACCCAGTAGAGCTGGGAGGCGAGTCGGCCCCTCGTGCAGTAAGCGACGATCTCCTGATCCGGGAGCAAGCCGGCGGAGGTGAGCACCTGGCTCAGCTCATCCGGAGCCTTGAGCAATCCGTTCGAGTCGAAAGCGTCGCCGGCCGGCAGGTGCAGGTCATTTTTCACCGGCAGGTGGGCGCTCTCGTAGGCGGCGCGGCCACGTGCGTCTACAAAGTGATAGTTCTCGTTTTGCAGGTTCTCTTTCACCCAGTCGAGCGTGGCGTACCGCTCAGAATAGGGATTGGGCGTGAACGTGGCGACCGGATACACCTCGTCACCGCTTGCAAGTTCGTAGCCGGCAGCCTTCCATGCGTCGATGCCGCCGTTCAGGATGCGAACGTTCTCGTGGCCGAGGAAGTGCAGCGCCCAGAAGGCATAGGTCGCATCCGCCCGGTCGTGGCCCCAATAAAGGATGACGGTGTGGTCGTTGCTAATGCCGGCGGCCGAGAACAAGTCCACCGCGTTTTCCACGCCGAGGAACTCGTAGTCGAACTGCTCGTCCGTGACCAAGAGCGTCGTGTCAAAGTGCATAGCGCCGGGAACGTGGCCGTTTACATAGCTGTCGTAGCGCTGAAAGTCGTAGATGCGGACGTTTTCCGAGCCAATGAGCGACGAAAGCTCCTCGGCCGAAATGATGTACTGGGAGCCGGCGTACTCGAGGCCTTGCGCGAAACTTGCGCCCGTCGCAAGAAGGAGCGCCAATATGAGCGTGACGACGGTCCTTTGGATGCGTGTTGCTGTCATTTCTTAACCCCTCCGTGTGCTAAATCCTAATTAAACCACTCGGATTTATTGACTATAGCTCATGATAGATCGAATTCCCTGGACTGTCAATATCAACTTTAACGTTCGCTTGCGCTAGTTCGATCACCCGGCAGAGCAGGCGTTAAGCGTCGTCGATTCCAAAAAAGGCGTCGAGCGTATCGAGAAGCTGGAGCCCAGTGTCGCGCCGTTTGTGTTCCATGTATCGATCCGTGCAGTCCAATCGTTCTTGATATCCTTCGCAGCAGCCTTGACCGCCTGCATTCGTTGACATGCTTTGGTTGGATTGGTATCATTGATCCGATTCTCGCGAATTCTTATCGGACTGCTCGTCATTTGTTCTGGGGGCTCGAATCGTGATTATAAGTGCAACAGAGTTGCATTCGCTACTCAATGACTCCCGCGAGACGGGAAAGGCGGTTCGGGTGGTCGACGCCCGCTCGCCGCGCCGGTACGCTGCCGGGCACATCCCCGGCGCCGTCAACCTCCCGCTCTCGACGGCCGTCGTGCTCGAAGGGACGGCGCAAAGCTTGGCGCCTCCTGACGAGTTTGCGCGGCTGGCGGGGCAGGCGGGGATTGATCATGAGACCCCGGTCGTCGTGTACGGCGAACGCGCCGGCGTCGACGCTTCCTACGTGTATTGGGCGCTCGAGTATTACGGCCACCCTGACGTGTCGTTTTTGGACGGCGGGATCGAAGCCTGGACGTCGCTCGGCTTTTCGGTCGACGACCAGCCGACGTCGGTTGACCCTCGTACATTCGAACCAAAGCCGCAAGAACGACTGAGGGCTGGCGCGGACGAAATCGCCGCTCGCCTCGGCGACCCGAGCCTACAGCTCATTGATACGAGAGACCCCATGGAGTTTACCGGGGAGTTGGCGCTTGCCAAGCGTGGCGGGCGCATCCCGGGTGCGATCCGCTTTGATTGGAAGCAAAACGTACGTCCCGACACGACCTTCAAATCGCTGGAGGAGATCGAGACACATCTGCAGGAGGCGGGGATCGACCCGCAAAAAGAGCAAGTCATCTATTGTATGAGCGGCCCTCGTGCGACGCATCTTTACGTCGCGATGAAGGCGCTCGGATACGGCGGCGCCAAGATTTACGAGCGCTCGTGGAGCGAGTGGGGCAACCGGGACGACCTCCCGGTGGCACAGGGAATCGAGGAGGTTTGATCCCGTGATCGTCGGTTTCACCGGAAAGCTGCTTCTTGGACTCATCGTCGGCATTGCCCTTGGATACGCTCTGCAGCGCGGGCGCTTCTGCGTCAACACGGCCTTTCGAGACGTCGTTTTCGTCAAGGATAGCACGTTGCTGCGGGCCTGGGCGTTCGCAGGCCTCGTGCAGTTGATCGGCGTGACTGCGTTGCGTTCGATCGGTTACTTTGAGGCGATCGACATCCCGCCGTTTTTTCTGGGGGCGAGCATCGTCGGGGGCTTTGTCTTTGGAACGGGCATGGTGATCGCCGGAGGATGCGCGAGCGGCACCTGCTACCGCGTCTCCGAGGGCATGCTCGGCTCCCTCATGGCGTTCATCATGTTCGGAATTACAGCCGTCGCCACGGATGTCGGGTTTTTGAGCCCGATCCAGGATGCGCTGCGCACGGTGCGCGTCGATGTGAACGGGGCTCCTGCCACGATCGATGGAGCGCTCGGCGTCAACACGTGGATGGTCGCGATTCCGTTGGTCCTCATCGTCGGCTTATGGCTCTTGAAAGGGCGAAAGACGACGTATCACAGCCAAGGCTGGACATGGCCGATCACCGGGGCCGTGATCGGTCTTGTGGGAATCGCCGGATGGATCACGTCGACTGCGACCGGACGGTCGTTTGGTCTTAGCATCACCGGTCCGATTCGGGCGTGGTTTCGCTTCTTTTTCGAAGGAGACAGCTCCTACCTGGACTGGGGCGCCTTCTTGCTCGTCGGCCTGTTTATCGGGGCATACGTTGGGGCGAAGCTCTTTGCCGAGCGCAAACTGCGTGTGCCAAAGCCTGATCGGGTACTCCACTCGCTGATCGGCGGTGCATTGATGGGCTTTGGCGCCCAGATTGCCGGCGGGTGCAACATCGGCCACAGCTTTACCGGCATGTCGGTGCTTTCGGTTGCGAGTTTGGTCACGACGGTATCGATTGTGCTGGGTGGCTGGACGGCCGTGACGATCATGTTCGCACCGCCAAAGTGGTTGGTTTCGCTAAAGACGAGTGTACGGCGGACGCTGGTCCCCGGGCGAAGCGCGGCTTAAACCCGTCCAACAACACGGGGTGAAAACTGACATCTTAGGGCGCTGTTCATTGGCGTGACGCGGGGCGTCGCACAGGCTTTGGACAGCGCCAGAAAGACATATTCAATAGGGAGATGAATGCAAGTGAAAGAGTATGAACTTGACGTACGTGGTGAGATTTGCCCCTACCCGCTGACGGAGACCCGTAAGAAAATGGGCGAACTGCAGGTCGGCGACCGCTTGATCGTGTGGGTTGACTACCCGCTTGCGGTGGATAACGTGCCGCGCTGGGTGGAAAACTCCGGGAACAAGCTGATTGGCGTTACCAAAACCGATGCGAGCGAGTGGAAGATCGAGATCGAAAAGACGGTTGCGTAGCGTCTGCTCTTTAAGGAGGGGCTGAGTGTGTCGAGCGATACGAGTCTGGCCGCCGGCGACCAGGCTCCAGCTTTTACGTTGCCCGATCAGAATGGGCGGGATGTGAACCTCTCAGATTTCAAGGGGAAGCGGTTCGTCCTGTTCTTTTACCCTAAGGCCGACACGCCCGGATGCACGCTAGAGGCGCAAGCTTTTCGGGACAAGTTGCCTGAGTTTCGGGCGAAAGGCGTCGAAATCGTCGGGATCAGCCCCGATTCGCCTAAGGATCAAAAGAACTTTTGCGACAAGTACGACCTGCCCTATACCCTCCTTGCCGACGACGGGGGAGAGGTCGCCCAGCGCTTTGGGGTTTGGGGCGAGAAGACGATGTTTGGGAGGACGTACTTTGGCGTCTTCCGCACGACGTTCGTCATTGGTCCGGATGGCGTGATCGAGCGGGTCTTTCCGAACGTCTCCGTGGAAGGGCACGCGGACGAAGTGCTCGCCTCTTTGTGAAGCATCATGATGAGTCCTGGCGCGTCGCGGCGCAACGTGACCCATCATGATGCAGCGTGACGCATCAGCGCGCCTGCTATCGGCATGAAAGCGAGAGCGTCGAACCGGCACGCGGTATTAACGCTCGAGACGACCGCATACGATGACCATGGAGCGCACTCCCGGAAGGTGGTCGTTGCATGGGTCCACGCGTGCGGTCGTTTGATCTGTCGCCCTGGATCGATCGGGGCGGCTTTGCACCGGCGTCCAGACGAGGAACGACGCGGCTGCAGGCCGACCAGGCGCCGAGATCCTACCCCGGATGCTCGGCCTTTGTCTATCGCGTGCAGCAAGGCGACACGCCGTACTTGATCGCGCAGCGCTTCGGCATCGCCCTATCCGACCTGCTCCATGCCAATCCGCAGATTGATGATCCAAGGAACATATTGACCGGCGAATTGCTCTGTGTCCCAGCCAGGCCGTCGTGTCCGCAAGGGGTGGACGGCTTTGTCTACACGGTCTTGCTTGGGGATACATTCGCATCCATTTCAGAGACCTTTGACCTGACACCCGAACAACTCGCCGCCGCCAACCCTCAGGTTCAAGATCCAAACGTCCTGTACCCGGGCGAACCGCTTTGCATCCCAAGGATCGTCGGCGTCGCCTACCCGTGTTGCTCCTTGCTCCTGCCGACCCGCATCGAGCCCAAGGACGTGGAGGCCGCGGGGGCCGCCGTGATCCGACCTGTTGGAGAGGAACACTTTGAGGTGCTGTTTTCGGTCGTGGGAATACCCGAACCTGGCGACCTGGGGCCTTTTGATTCGTACGCCGGGTCGTTGCAGGTCCGAGGCGAGCGGTACTCGGCAGTGTTGTCGAGGAGCGCGCCTTTGAACCAGCCCCCAACGTGGAGCGGCGCCGCCGTGATTCCGGCGGCGCCCACAGAGGAGACGGAGCTCTTGATCGTCCCGGTCGATACCAAAGCCAACACGACCGGCACGCCGATCATGCGCGGCTTCGTTTCGACGTGCGGCGGTTGAGGGACTCGCTGCAGTTGAGGTATTCGCGGCGGTTGAAGGAACCGCTGCGTTGAGATCCCCTCTTGCCCCAGCCTAAAGTTCGTCTTCGAGCCTCGCCCTGCTCACAGGGTCGAGCAAGCCAATATCCCTGATCTCAAACCGGTTGCCGTCGATGTCCCGGACGAGGTAGCGGCCCGGGCCGACGGGACGGATATCGTGCCGCGACTGCACTTCAAAGGTGCGAGGGCCGCGGTCCGTCTGCACTTTCCAGCGCGTGACGCCGTACTCTTCTTTGATTTCGTCGACGCCCGTGATCCTCGGGATGAAATAGGTGAAGCTCAGCGCATCGTTCAGCGCTTTTGCCGAGCTCTCTTCAAGGTTTTCGGCGTCCGTCAGCACGCCGATCTCTTCGCCGTCCACGTCGCAAAAGGATACGGCGGCCAACTCATCGCTCAGCGGGAAACCGACTTTCACCTGTACATGAGGGACGACCGTCACGCGTCCCTCCTCAAGGAGCGTAAGCTTGAGGAGTCCAAAGGACTCTCGGGTCAACGTTACTTCTTTTGACGATATGGTTTTTGTAGCCATGTCCGACGCCTCCCAAAGCGTGGCCCGAGAAAGGTTCGTCTGTCAGGGTTGATCGTTGGTCAAGTTTAAAAGCCGGTCTAGAATGATCGTGTCAAAGTGATCGTGTCAAAGTGATCGTCCGTCTATGTCAACGGCGGTCTCGCGCCGATCGGAAAATCCAGTGTGCACTTAGAGAAGCATCTATCCTCCTTGGCTCGCGTGCGTTGCCTGCAGCGGTCTCGAACGGGAGATCTCGTGCTGCATGTTGACGAGGCGGCGAAACACCCCGTCGGGAATCGCGAGCAATTCGTCGTGGGTTCCGGATTCGACGATTTTTCCATCCTGCAGGACGATGAGCCGGTCGGCGTTTTGCAGGGTGGACAACCTGTGTGCGATCGCAATGGTCGTGCGGCCCGACGTGAGGCGGTCGATCGCCTCTTGGATCAGCCGCTCGGTCTCGGTGTCGACCGCCGAGGTCGCCTCGTCGAGAATGAGGATCCTCGGGTTTTTCAAGATGGCGCGGGCGATCGAGATGCGCTGCTTTTCTCCGCCTGAGAGGCCGACGCCGCGCTCGCCGATGCGGGTGTCGTACCCGTCGGGCAGGTTCATGATGAACTTGTGGGCATTGGCGAGCCTTGCCGCCTCGACGACCTCGTCAAAGCTGGCGTCGGGCCTGCCGTACCGGATGTTTTCGGCGATCGTGCCGTGAAACAGGAATGGCTCCTGCAGGACGATGCCGATCTGGCTGCGCAAGGACGAGAGCTTGACGTCGTTGATGTTGATCCCGTCGACGAGCGCCTCGCCCTCGGTCACCTTGTAAAACCGGGCGATCAAGTTGATCAAGGTGCTCTTGCCCGAGCCGCTCGCCCCGACGAGCCCGACCATCTGTCCCGGCTCGATCGTGAAGCTCACGTTCTGGAGAACCGGATCGCCCTTTTCATAATGAAACGAGACGTTGCGAAACTCGATCTCGCCCCGTACCTCGGGCAGTTCGAGCTTGCCGTCGTCGTCTTCGGTCTCCGGCTTGGTGTCGATGATCTCAAAGAGCCGCTCCGCCGCGGTGACGGCGCCTTGTACTTGCTCACTCGAGCGGCTGAGCGCCTGGATCGGGTTGTAGAGCATCATCGTGTAACCGATAAACGCGATCAGTTCGCCGGGGAGGAGGTCGCCCACCGTGATCACCCGGTAGCCGCCCACCGCCCAGAGCAAGATGGCCCCGATCGCCATCACAAAGCTCATCGAGGGAAAGAAGTACGAAGCGATGGAGATCGCCCGCATGTTTTCGGTGAACACTTCCTCGTTCTTATCCACGAACCGGTCGATCTCGCCCGCTTCCCGGGTAAAAGCCTTCACGACACGGATTCCCGGAATCGTATCGCCGAGCATCGCGTGCATGTTGGAAACCCGCCGCCATATGCGGTGGTAAACGCCGTGCATTCTGCGGGAAAACCAAATGGTGCCAAAAGCTACGAGGGGCAAGGGGATGAGGGTCATGAGCGCGAGCTGCCAATTCATCAAGAACAACACGACGGCGATGCCTGCGATCATCAGGATGTGGACGATGATCTGCTGCAAGCCCTGCACCATGAAGTGCTGGAGAAAGCTCGTGTCGTTGGTCACCCGCGACATGATCCAACCGGTCTGCCGCTTGTCGTAAAAAGAGAGCGTGAGCTGTTGCAACTTGGCGTAGATCTCCGTCCTGAGGTCGACGATCACGCGGTTGCCGAGCCAGTGGAGGGAGTAGATATGTACTCCGTTCAAAACCGCCAACACGCCGTGGACGATCAAGATCGCCGTGATCACCCACCACAGCATGTCGAGGTTGCGGGGAACGAGGACGTCGTCCACCATGACCTTGGTAAGGTAGGTAGGAATGAGCTGGAGGCCCGTAATCGCCAGGGTCACGCCAAAGGAGAGCGCGGTCGCGGCCGGGTACTTTCTCAAATAGCGAAACGAGCGCACGGCAAGCCGCCGTTTGTCGACGCAAGCCGGGCAGATGGTTTGCCCGTCGGGGAGACGCCGGCCACACGATCGGCACTTGCCGCCGGACTGTTCGCCCGAAGGCTTGCCTGGGGCCGCATCCGTGACGCCGTCCTCGTTGGCCGCAAGGCGCTCCCGCACGCGATCGGCAAAGACTTGGGCGTCCTCGTCGAGCGAGCGGGAAAACCGCAGCACTTCGACGTAGCGGTTGGAATCGTCCGCTTTGCGAAGTCTGAGCACGCTGTTTCCGTAGAGCGTGTGAACTTTGATCTCCGTGATCGCGGTAAACGGAAACTCGATGAAACCGCCGTCGTACGCCTCGTCGACAACGATCAGCCTACGGTCTGTAATGGCCGCCCCGGAGGAGCGGCCGAAATATCCCGATAGCGAAAGATCGCTGACGAATGTTTCGATGAGTGCTTCGTCGTGAGCGAGCGCCTTTTCGAACAGTGCGCGCGCAGAATTTCCGTCATCCATATTAACCCTCCTAGGCTAAAGGGCCCTCGGGCATGGTTTGGACGCTAATGTCACTTCGGTTATCAGCGAATCGGGAATCGGAAACGTTTATGGTCGTGGGCGAACAAACGGGGTGAAGTAGGAGTGAATCTCAACAATGCTGATCATTGTCGATCACCGCCAGTCACGGGAAGGGCGTTTGGTCAGAAGCACCTCTGATTTTAACAGCGAAGGTATGGCCTGGCAACTCAATTCCGATGGGAGGCCCTCGGTTTGGGCGGGCGTCCGCGGCGGTCCCTCGGTTTGGGCCCCGTTCGCACACCCAATCGCAATATTTCGCCCGATTTCTCGCGATTTCGCCCTGATTTGATTTATGCCCCGCCGAGGACGAAAAACGCGGTATGATGTGGAGTGGCGGCGTCAAACGGGCTAGAGCGACCGTCAGCCTAGAATATGGCGCCGACGTATCGGAGGTAATCAGTATGGATCGATTCCTGCGCGCTTGTCGACGGGAGCCCGTCGATGTCACGCCCGTCTGGTTTATGCGTCAGGCCGGGCGATATCAGCCTGAATACCGGAAAATCCGGGAGAAATACACCTTGATGGAGATCTGCAAGATTCCCGAGGTCGCGGCGGAAGTGACGATCTTGCCCGTCAAGCAACTCGGCGTCGACGCAGCCATTCTCTTCTCCGACATCATGGTGCCGCTTCATCAGATCGGCATCGCGGTCGACCTCAAGCCAAACGTCGGCCCTGTGCTGGACAAGCCGCTTCGGAGCGCGGAGGATGTCAAAGCGCTGCGGCCGATCGTTCCTGAGGAGGATGTGCCCTTTGTGCTCGAGGCGATCAAAATCCTCCGCAGAGAGCTCGATGTGCCCCTGATCGGCTTCTCCGGCGGCCCCTTTACACTTGCCAGCTATCTCATCGAGGGCCGGCCCACGCGGAAGTTTACGGAAGTAAAGCGCATGATGTTCGGCGCTCCCGACGTCTGGCGCGAGATGATGGAGCGCCTCACCTCAATCGTGATCGATTACCTTTTGGCACAGGTGCAAGCCGGCGCCCAGGCGCTTCAGCTCTTTGACAGTTGGGTCGGGTGCCTGAGCCCGCAAGATTACGAGGAATACGTCCTTCCTTATAGCAAGCGCATACTCACCGCGCTCGAAGGGACAGGCGTGCCCCGCATCCACTTTGGCGTGGGCACCGGTGAAATGCTCCCCCTCCTCAAGGAAGCCGGCGCAGACGTCGTCGGCGTCGACTGGCTCGTGCCGCTCGACGCAGCGTGGGAGCGGATCGGGTACGATACTGCGGTACAAGGAAACTTGGAACCCAACTTGCTGCTCGGCGACGAAGCGCTCATCCTCGAGAGGACCCGGGATGTGATGCGCCGGGCGAACGGCAGGCCTGGCCATATATTCAACCTGGGCCACGGCGTGATGCCTCAGGCCAAGGTCTCTACATTGCAGCGGGTCGTCGAGGCGGTCCACGAGTACTCGGTCGATTAAAGAGGAAGCTGAACGTAGAAGGTGGCGCCCCCGTCGGGATTGTTCTCCGCCCAAATGCGGCCGCCGTGGGCGTCCACGATCTGTTTCGAGACGAATAGGCCAAGGCCCGAGCCGGGGATGGCCTGCACGTTTGCGGCTCGACGGAACGTTTGAAAGATGAGTTCCTCTTCGCCGGGGGGAATGCCGACGCCGTGATCGCGGACCCAGATGGTGACCTTGTCGCCTTCGATGCGCATACCGATGTCGATCTCCTCGCCCGTCGGAGAGTATTTGAGGGCGTTGTTGACCAGATTGCGCATCACCTGCTTGAAGCGCTGGGCGTCCACGTTGATCCAAAGCTGCTCGATTGACCCGATGTCGAGCGTGACGACGTGCTCGGAGCGGGAGCGCACGGCGTCGACGAGGTCGATCAAAAACTCGACGAGCTCCGTTGGCTGGGGCCGAATCGACCAGCTTTGCTCCTGGCTGTAAAGTCTTGCCGTGTCGGGTATGAGTCCTGCCAGGATGTTGGCGTCGCGTGCGATCGCAGCCAGCTTTCTGTCGAGGTTTTCAGGTTGAACCGGCGCGGGATTGCCCTGGCGGATCTGATGGCGAAGCAGTTGAACGATGCTCAAGATGCTCGAGACCGGGTTTGCCATCTCGTGGGCTGCAGCGTGGAGAAACTGCTCTCGTTCCTCCTCGAGGCGTTGAAGGCGCGCCGCCATGTCGTTGAACGTAATGGCTGTGCGGGCCAGTTCATCGTCGCCCGTAACCTCGGCTCGCACCTGGAAATTGGCCTGCGACCAGGACGACGCCGCCTCCCAAAGTCTGTGGAGGCGGTGGGATAAATCCCTCGCGATCAGGGACGCGACAACGATCGACAAGATGGCCGTGGCGACGAGGACGAGAACGCTTCTGGCCTGCGATGCAATTAGAGGACCTACGACCTCGCGCATCGGCGCCGTTGCAATGACGGACCAACCAACCTCAGGGATGGACACGATGGCTCCCATGCGCTTGATACCATCCCACGGCGTGACGTAATCGAGGAACGTATTCGCCGTTCCTTGCAACAACGTCGGCAGGGAGGCCTCGAGGACGAGTTGCCGAGCGTTTCGGGGCACCGAATCGGGGGGGATGACGTAAACGAGGAAATTGCTCGGGTTCGCGAGGGAGATCATCCTCCCTCGGCGCCGCTCGACCGGCAGCACGAGGTCGAGCGTTTCGGCGTCGATCAGGGCCGCGATGCCGCCTCTAAAGGCGCCGCCGTGCTGGATTGCCGACGCGACGACCAGGAGCGGTCGTACGCTGTCATTTCCAGAGATAATGTTGGTGACAAGGCGGCCCTCGCCTGCCGCAAGCCGTTCGACGTAGGGCATGCTGATCGCGTCGAGGTTGGAGTCGGAGGCGGCGATCACCTTTCCCGTTTCATCAAACCACACAAAATCGTCGACGCTCGGAATGACCAACGCTTGAGCCATCAACATCTCCCGGGCTCTTTCGGGACTGAGCGGGTTGCCGTGGGGATAGAGCGTCGTAGCGAGGATCTCCGACGTGTTCCATACTCCTTCAGTGAAATTGCGAAACGCATGGGCGACCGAATCGGCAAGCTCGAGATTTACTTGCAGCTCCATGTCCACATGGCGGTTGTATTCCGTATACGCTTGGAAGAGGCCGACAGCGCTGATCGGCAGGACCATCAGCGCCACGAGCGCGATCAATTTTGTGCGGACCCGGTGTCTCCAGTGCGGTGGATCCCGGACCGGTGAGGAGGATGAAATGGGCACTTGCCCCGAATCAATGCCCGAGATTGCAATCAAATGAGAGTGCCTCCCCTCAAAGTGGCTATATTTGGTAGAGAAAATGAATTACCTTCTATTTTTCTAGTGATAAATCTGATTAATTTCTGAACGGTTCGAGGAAAAACTCGGTGAATGGCTACTGCCCTTGGGGTTTGCGATACAATATGGCTTGACCGCTGTGTGGGACGAGTGCAAACGGACTTCTGAAGGAGACTAAGTGATATGAAGCAGATCGGCGTCTTGGTGATGGCTTATGGAAGCCCGGATGAGAAGAAAGACATCGAAGCGTACTACACGCATATTCGCCGCGGCCGAAAGCCCGATCCCGAGCGCTTGGCGGAACTCGAAGAGAGGTACGATCGGATCGGCGGATCGCCGCTGAACAAGGTGACCGAAGAGGTCGCCCGCAAACTGGAGGATGACCTCAACCAGCGGGCGGCTGACGATGTTCGGTTTCGAGCCTATGTCGGGATGAAGCACTGGCATCCGTACATAGCGGACACCGTCGATCAAATGGCGGCGGATGGGATCCGCGAGGGCGTCGCGATCGTGCTCACGCCGCAGTACTCCCGGATGAGCGTCGCAGAGTATCACAAGGCGGCGAACGAGCGGGCGAGCGCGCATGGCTTTCGCTTCGCGGAGGTCGAGAGCTGGCACCTCGAGCCGGGGTATATAGCGTTCATGGCGGACCGTGTGAAAGAAGCGCTGGAGCGGTTTCCGGAGGGCGGCGATGTGTTTGCGCTCTTTACGGCTCACAGCCTGCCTGAGCGCATCTTGCAGTGGGACGACCCCTATCCCAAGCAGTTGGATGAGACGGCCGCTGCGATTGCTAAAGAGTCGGGCATCGCTCGTTGGAAGTTTGCCTACCAGAGCGCCAGCGCGACAGGGGAGCCGTGGCTTGGACCGGATATCCTCGACGTACTCGATGAGTTGCACGAGGCAGGCGAGAAGCGGGTCCTGGTGTGTCCCGTGGGATTTGTGAGCGACCATCTGGAGGTCCTCTACGACATCGATGTGGAGGCGAAGGAGAAGGCCGACGCCTTGGGAATGCAACTTGAGCGAACCGATTCGCCGAATGCTGCGGAGGAGTTTGTACGGATGCTAGGGGACGTCGTGTGGCGGCACGCGAATGCAGCCGTCGCGACCGGAGGCTCGGGTGGAGGCCTGAGTGGAAGCCCGACCGGAGGCCCAGGCGGGAGCGGCGATCAGGCGTGAGCGCCTTACTGCGGGTCGCCGTTTTGGGCGGCGGCATCACGGGGCTCGTCGCGGCGTACCGCCTTGCCGCCGAGGCTAAAAAGCAAGGTCGCAGCCTCGAGTGTACGGTCATCGAGCAAGCGAGTCGGTGGGGCGGCAAGGTGAAGTCGGTGCGCACCGATGGGCTCGTCTTTGAAGAGGGTCCCGATTCCATCCTGACCCGAAAGCCTGCAGGCGTGCGTCTCTGCCTCGAGCTCGGACTGGGCGATCGGCTCGTCGGCACTGCGGGATCTGGCTCCTTCGTGCGCATCGGCGACACGCTGCACCGGCTTCCCGAAGGGCTTTCAGGGCTCGTGCCGACCAAGCTTGGCCCATTCGTGAAGAGCTCCCTCATCACGGCCCGGGGCAAGGCCCGGATGGCGCTCGAGTACTTTGTCCCCCCACGCCGAGAGGCCGGGGATGAGTCGCTTGGAAGCTTTGTGCGCCGCAGGCTTGGAACCGAGGCGCTCGAACGGCTCGCAGAGCCCCTCCTTTCGGGCATTTACGCCGGGAATGTCGACAACTTGAGCGTCAGGGCGACGTTTCCCCAGTTTATCAAGATGGAAGAGGAGCACGGCGGCATGATCCGGGCCGTGCTCGCCGGTCGGAAGAAAAGCGGCGGCGCGAAAGGCGCCCCGGCGGGTGGGGCTCAGGCGAGCGGTTCTCCCGCAAATGGCTCTCAGTCAAACGGTTCTCGGGCAGGCGCTGCGGCCCAAAGCGACGCTCAGTCGCAAGTGCCGCGGAGCACGTTTGTGTCGCTCGAGGGCGGCATTTACACCTTGATCGAAGCGCTCGTCGATCGCTTGGCGAGCGAGCCGACCGTCGCACTGCTCTCCGGGGTGGGCGCGGCGTCATTGCGGCGCGTTGCGGCCGAGGGCGGCGATCGAGGGGCCTATGAAGTGGCGCTCGAGGACGGCCGCGTCATCGAGGCCGACGCCGTTCTCCTCACAACGCCGGCGTACGTCCAGAGCGAGCTTCTAAAGGAGCTCGCGCCGGCCGCGGCCAACAGCCTCGGGGAGATCGGGTACGTTTCGGTTGCGGGCGTCGTCCTGGAGTACCGGCGCAGCGATATCGGCCACCCGCTGAACGGTACGGGTTACTTGAACCCCAGGACCGAGGGGCGACCCGTCACCGCCTGCACTTGGGCGAGCGCGAAGTGGCCGCATGTGGCGCCGGAGGATCGAGCGGTGCTTCGCTTCCACTTCGGCAAGGGCGGGGCGGAGCAAGCGGCCTTTTGGGAGGACGACCGCCTCATTCGGACGGCGGAGGATGAGGCGCGCACGATTCTCGGGATCCGGGGTCAGCCACGGGAACGCTGGATCTACCGCTGGAACAAAGGAATGCCCCAGTACGAAGTCGGCCATCTCGAGCGAGTTGAGCGCATCGAGCGCGAGCTTGCCGCAAGCGCTCCCGGTGTATTCGTCGCGGGCGCAGCGTTCCGGGGGGTCGGCATTCCCGATTGCGTGACGCAGGGTGAAAAGGCCGCCCAAGCGATCTTGAGCGGAATCTAACGCATCCTTTGGCTCCAGGGTGATTCGTCTCGGGGGCGACCGCATATCCATCAAGGTGTGGACGCCTTTCGAAACTCCCCAACTCGCATGATCGCGTTGATCGGATTGATCGCATTTGTCGTGCTTGGCGTCGCCGTGGCGATCGGCCTGCTCTACGGGCGTCTTGAGCTCCCGTTCACGAGCGGCCGAATGAAAGGCTCCGGCGCCGTGCAACTCTCTGGAGTTGCCGTCTACTTTAATTGGCCCGAATTTAATGAGCGGGTCGAGGTGGACTCGGAAAGCGAGCTGGAAATCGTTCGGGGGCTCCTGGATGGTGTCGTCACCCAAGCCGGCTCGTTTGATCCGAGCAGCGTATTTTGGCGGCTCGACCTCGCCTGGAGCGACGGCAGGGTCACGACGCTCTCTGTAACGAGGGAATACAGGCTTTTTGTGGCAGTGGGCGATTCGGGCGAACTCCCGGATCGTCTAAAGCATCTTGGTCCCGGCGAGCAAACCGGTTCGCCAGTTGAGTGGGTGAGCCCGGAGCTTGCGGCGTGGGTCCGCGCCCAGATCGAGGCGCTTGAATCTCAGTTTTACGGCGAACTCCTCACTTGGCCCGAGGTGGCGCGGCACTTCCCCGTCGGCGGCACCGCGGTGGTTCGGGACCTGGAAACGGGTCGTAGCTTTCAGGTTCGGCGGCATCGGGGGGATTCGCATGCCGATGTCGAGCCGCTTACAGCCGATGATTCCCGGATCCTAAAGGAGATCTACGGCGGCGAGTGGAGCTGGAAGCGCCGAGCGGTTGTCCTTTCGATCGGCGACCTGCGCGCCGCCGGTTCGATGAACGGCATGCCCCACGGGTGGGGCGATCTCTTTGAGAATGAGTTTGTCGGCCACTCCTGCATCCACTTTTGGCAGAGCAGGGTGCACGGGACGTGGCGGGAGGACCCGGGCCACCAACTGCAGGTGCTCAAGGCGGCCGGGCGCCTCGCACAGACGCTGGATTCCGCATCCCCAGACGAACTCGCAAAGTGGTCGGTGGCAGCGATCAACCACCAGGACGTCGTCTCGCTTCGCTATATGTCTGGCCAGGAGGACGCCTTAGGGTCGGAGTTTGCCTCCGCAGCGAGCCAAGGCGGTGGCTTTAGCATTCTCCTAAGTCAGCTTGCATTGCCCATCCGGCACATCTCGTACCACGGGGCCCGCATGGTCGACCAAGAGGAACGCACCGCAACCGTAGAGGTGAGCGCCACCGTCTACTACCATGAGCCTGACCCGGACCGGGGCTATCTCAAGGTGGTTCGGGTGCGCCTAAAGCGGGCGAACCCCGGCGAACCGTGGCGCGTGGATCTCGCATCGCTCATTCCCATGGCGCGGACGACAGGGGGCGTCGCAGCATTGAGCGGTGCGCCGTACGACGCGGAAGTCGCTCAGGCGCTCTCCATGGGTTGCGAGGGGCATTCTTAGACCGGGATCTCGCGCACGAGGAACAGTGCGACCTCCCCGTGGCTGGCATCGTCGTTGGTGTAAAAATGGTCGTTGAGGCCGCAGAAGTGAAAGCCGCGGGCCAGGTAGAAGCGGATCGCCGGCCCGTTCGAGACTTGCGTTTCGACAAAGAGCGCCCGAGCGCCGCTTGCTTTGGCGTATTCCACGCTTACGTCGAGCAGACTCGTGCCGACGCCCTTTTGCCTCGCCCTTTGGTCCACGTAGAGGCTTTGAATCCAGAGGGAGCCGTTCCACGCGCTCTCACGGAGTTCCAAGAGGCCGACCGGATCGCCTGACTCGTCGAATGCGCCCCAAACCAGTCCTTTTTCCACGTTTAGCGCGAAATCTTCGACCTCTGTCCAGTCCCAGTCGTACGTTCGCTCGAAGGGCTTGGAAAAACGCGTCTCTTCGAGGGAAAACCGGACATTGGCTCCATTCGTTTCGATGCGGTACGCATACCCAAACGGCGCCGTGTAGGACATGTCGATCCGATTTAACCGGGGAATTTCGCTAGGCGAAATGCGGTGTACCCGTGCCATGCGTCGGGGGAGCCTCCTTGCGAGTTGGAATGATGGAGCGCATTCAATGGCGTCGTCGTTCTTTCCTTGGGGCGGCGGGCAGAGAGATGCTTCGGCGGGATCGGATGGCCTCGTTGGACGGAAACACCCTCATAAACAACGATCATCAGGGCCTAAGTAATGCGGGTTCGCATCGA
>CAYRIY010000078.1:0-17647 GCA_964424335.1 uncultured Clostridia bacterium | reverse complement strand
TCTTATGCCGATACACGTTATAACGGCACCCGATATATCGAGTGCCGTTAGTATACTATGACACGTTTCCGACGTCAAGTTGAGAAACCTCCAGCAAGTTGTCAGAAACTTACCGAACAAAGACGGGCGGTCGAAAGGACACTCTCGACCGCCCGACTTTTTCATTAGATCCCAGGCGCCGAGTTAACGATTGTTCTGCTCGGCGAGTAAGATGCTAATCTGCTGATGGGCGTTGAGCAACGCCTCCTGCGGGCTGATCGCTCCGTTCAATGCTTGGTTGATGAGCTGATCGTGAACGCTCAACATTTGCCCCCAGTGCGTGCCGCCGACTCGGCGGACAAGCGCATACTCGGTCGCTGAAAAGAAGATCTCGATCGAGACCGGATCCCCGCCTTGGCGGACGAACGAGTCGATGGCCGAATAGCGAGCCGGCGGATCTCGGCGTGTCTCACCCCACATGAACTGCATGTTCTCGCTTCCCAGATACTCGCTCAAGTAGAGCCATGCAGCGTCTTTGTTGCGACTTTGTGTCGTAATGGCATATCCGCTGCCCGTGCTCATCGAGGTCGACTTGGCCACCGGACCCGAAGGAACGTGGGCGACGTCCCAATCGAAGGCTTCGGCGGAGTTGGTCGTCACGATCTCCCAAGTCCCGGATACCGTCATGCCTGCGGTTCCGGCGAGCCAGTCGCCACCAACCACGTTGTACTCCTGGCCTAGGGAGACCCAAAACTGAAGGGCGTTGAGGGCCTCGGTCTCATTAAGGCGCGACCGCTCCCCTTGGCCATAGGATGGATCGAGAATGCCCGCGCCCCACGGAGCGTAGAATACGCCTTCGGCTTGCCAGTCGAGATTTGGCCCGGTAAACCCGCTTTGGACCACAGCGCCACTGTTCGGATCGAGAAGCGTCAACCTCTTGGCCGCGTCCAGAAACTCATGTTCCCATCGCCAAGCGTAGTCCACGGGCGCAAGGCCTGCTCTGCTAAACAAGTCTTTGTTGTAATACATCACCACCGTTCCCGCGCCGTAGGGCAATGCGATCTGGCTGCCCGCGGCGTTCCGGTATGGTTCGAGGATGACGGGAAAGAAGTCGTCGATGCCAAAGCTTGGCGTCCGTTCGATGTACGGGTCCAGTTCTTCGTAGAGGTTTTGCGCGACCCACGTAGGCATCCAGTTCGGATGGACGTAAACGACGTCCGGCAATGTCCCGGATGCGGCGCGCACGAGATACTTCTCGTTAAACTCGCCCCACCCGCTGTTCTCCGCCTCGATCTTGATGTGTGGATACTTCTCCATAAACTGCTTGTCAAATACCGATTGCCGCTCGTCCATAAACACTTCCGGCCAGGCGTGTGCGATCGTGAGAACGATCTGCTCCTGGGCCGCTGCCGGCATTGCGAACAGCCACGCAGCAAGACAAAGAACCGCGGCCCAGCCGTGACTCATTCGTACCAAACTTACAATTTGTCCGACTTTCACATTGCCTATCATTCATCGCTCCTCCTCGCAGCTCGTGTAGATTCCCCCCTTTGGACTTATTATTCAAGCGAGTCCAGAAAACACGGCCTAATATTTTGATGTTACTGACACTCCTTTGGAATCTGATATCCAGCGGTGGAGCTCGGGCCAAAGCGGAGGAGCTTCTGATGCCGGAGTCCGCGTACCTAACTTCAACGATCAGTTCGTCGGCGAGGGGCCCGACATGGGCGCACTCGAGGCGGGCGATCAGTTCCAAGTAGGTGTGGACGCCTACCGCGGTCAGTCGACATGGGGAAACCCGCAATGAGTCGCTAGACCCAGCTCTTAATCGGGTTGACGTTGGTGCGGGGCTCAGCGAACATTAACTCTGTTCGCTGAGCCCCGCCTTAATTGACCGCAAGTTGCTACCGCTCTTGCTCCCCAACCTCCACGAGCGCCCAAAACGCCGGCTTGGGCTCGCTCGCCCGGTCAAAGAGCAGCGGATGATCCCATCGTCCCCGGACGGGGAAGTTGTTTTTCCAGCTGGTCAGATCCGTCAATCCCCAAAACGTCACGCGGTCGATCACGTCACGATACTTCAAAAAGACTTCAAACATCTCGGCGTAGCGGCGCGCCTGCCGCTCGGCAAGCTCTGGCGGCAATGCGCCCCGGTAAAGATCCCGCCGCTCATTCCACGGGAACACGCTCATGTCGAGCTCGGTAATCATCACTTTAAGCCCGAGCTCTGCGAAGTCACGGAGCATCTGCTCCACCTGGGCGGCCGACGGGTGGGTGACGTCCCAGTGGCCCTGCGCCCCGACGCCGTGGATCGGCACGCCTCGATCCTGCAGCGACCGGATCAGGCGGATCGCGCCGGCCCGTTTCCTGGGATCGTACATGTTGTAGTCATTGTAATAAAGCTCGGCCGACGGACATGCCTCATGCGCCCACGTAAACGCCTTGGCCAAATAGGACTCGCCGATGATCTCGAGCCAAGGCGAGCGGCGCAGGCTGCCGTCGTCGTCGAGCGCTTCGTTGACGACGTCCCACCCGCGAACGCGGCCGCAGTAATGGCCTGCAACGGTCTTGATGTGATCCTCCATCCGCTCAATCAGGAGCTCCCGCGACGCTGGGCCGCCATTCTCATCCTGAAACACCCACGCCGGCGTCTGATTGTGCCAGATGAGCGTGTGCCCGATCATCTCCATGCCATGTTCCTTGGCAAACTCGTGCACAGTGTCGCCCGGCCGGAAGTTGTACACCCCAGGTCGTGGATGCACCCGCTCCCACTTGAGGTCGTTGCCCGGCGTCACGGCGTTGAAGTGCCTTACCTGAGGGTTTGTCATATCGCCAAAACCCTCCACCGCCATCCCGATCAAAAACGCGTCCCCAAACACATCCTTCAATAAAACGTCCGACACAGCGTCCACCCTTTCTTCCGCGGCCGCCACGGCCACGCTCCCGGCCAGACCCGAACCCCCCACAGCGGTCAGCGCCGCGACCAAAATCCAAGCCCGAATCAGCACAACACTCACACCCCTCACTCGCCCGTAATACCAGACGTGCCCATGGTCTCGACGATCTGCGACTGGTTAATGATGAATACCGTCATCGGAACCGCCATGAGCAGCACGGTCACCGCCGCAGCCACGCCCGCCCGGCCAACGCCTCCGCCGATGATCTGACTTAAAGCGTACGGAAGCGGCTTTAGCTCTTCTGCGTAGAGAAAGAGCGCTCCCTGATCGGCCCACAACTGCTGAAAGCTGAGGATGATCAGGGTGAGCCAGGCCGGTTTGACGATCGGCATCGCGATGCGCCAGTAGCAGGCAAACTCCGAAGCGCCGTCCATCCGGGCGGCTTCAAGTAATGTGTCGTGCACCATGTGCTCCATGAAGTTGCGCAGTAGATAGACACCGAGCGTCGCCGCCCACGCCGGCACGACAACGGCAGCGTAGCTGTTGATCCAATTGAGGTACGACATCGTCAGGTAGTGGGGGATGAGCAAAACCGCCCCAGCAAACATCAGCGACAGGAGAATCGCCTGGTTGATCAGTCGTTTTCCTGGAAAGTCATGCTTGGCCAGTGCGTAGGCGCACAAGGAGCCAAACAGGACGTTGCCCGCCGTGCCGAGCACGACGATGAGGAGCGAGTTGAACAAATAGCGGCTCACCGGCACCCAGCTCTGCGCCATCAGGACAAAGAGGTCGTAAAAGTTGTCCAAGGTCGGATGGCGCGGCAAAAACTGCGGCGGAAAGATGAAGATCTCGTCGAGGGGCTTAAGCGCCTGAAATATCGTGTAAAACATCGGCAGCGCCATAAACGCCGCGATCAGAGCGAGTACCGAAAAGATAACGATGTCCCCCGCCGTCGATCGGTACAATCTGACGCGCCGTGCCCGCAAAGCCATGTCCACTTCCCCCTTTGCTTGATCGCAATACCATCACAACTTCGCCAAAAGTCGCTGTACCAAGCGCTGGACAGTCACCATCGCAATAAACAGCAGCACCGCCATGGCCGAGGCGTATCCCATCTCATAGCGCACGTAACCGTGATCGTTCAGATGCTGCATGATCGTCCACGTGGCCCAGTCGGTCGGCGTCGGTCCGGTTAACGCCTGCAGCTGCGCCGAGGCCGCGAACGAGCTCGTAATGCTGATGATCGCCCCAAACATCATGTGGTGCTTCATCATCGGCAGCGTCACATGCAAGAGCTCCTGCCACCGGTTACGAATCCCGTCGATCGCCCCCGCCTCGTAGTACATCCGGTCGATGCCCTGCAAGCCCGCAATAAACGTGAGAAAGCTGACGCCCAGGCTCATCCACAACACGACCATGATGACGATCCCCATCATCCACTGCGGATCCTGCAGCCACAATATCGGCTTGTCGATCACGCCCCAGTAAAGCAGCATTCCATTCACATACCCGTAGGCGTCGCCGCTGAACATCACGGTCCAGATCAAAAAGGCGTTCGCGGAGATGCTCGGACCGTAAAACATCAGCGTCAGGATCGTGCGCACCTTGGGACGAAGCTCGTTGATGAGCCATGCGCAGATAAAGCACATGACATAACTGATCGGTCCGGTGATCGCGGCAAAAAAGAACGTATTCTTAACGGCAATCAAGAACACTTCGTCTTCGAGAAAGAGCGTCAGGTAGTTCTGCCAACCGACCCATACAGGCGGCTGCACCATGTTGAAGTAGGTAAAGCTCAGCCCGATCGAAAGGATGATCGGCGCCACGACGAACACCGTGAACAATATGAGAAACGGCGCGACGAACAAGTACGAGATCCGGTGCGCCTTGATCTCGGTCCAAAGGTGTGCTAGGCGTGCTTTGGTCCCAGTACGGGGATGCGTCTGTAGGCGTGTAACCGTGCTCGTGCTCAAGGTGACGCCTCCTCCTTTCCGATGCCCTGGACGCCAAGGCGCGCAAGCAGCTCGGCGGTCTGGGCATCACCCGCGGGGCGCGGCTCATCCAGGCGGTGAATATGGGTGTAATGCCGCCAAAAGAGCTCGTTCCACTCAGGCAAAATCTCGTCCGGATCCGTCGGAAAACCGAGTTCACGTCGCTTGCGCTCGAGCTCTCGGTTGATTTCACGGGTGTAGTCGAGCACCGACTCGCGCACCGGTTCGTTTTGCAGCACTACCGCCCGAAACAACCAATCAAACTGGCGCAGCACGTAGTAGCTGCCGATGACCGGTGGGATCCCTTCGACCCACTCCCACTGGATGTTGAGCTGCGCTCGTTCTTCGGCCCGCCAGGGCAGTTGCTGCATCGCTTCGACGTTGGCGGTCGCGTACCGGGCGGCGGCGCCGAGGAGGGCCTCCATCTCCCGTCCAAAACGCACCTGCGTATCGGTGCGGGTCCACCATTTGAGAAACTCCCACGCTTCCTCCTGGCGCGGCGACTTCGCCAAGATGATCGATCCGGTGGTTCCTTGCGGCGTCAGTTGGTCGCCGACGAACTGGTTGTGCGCCACGACCACGGTTCGATTGATCGTCCCGTCGGGCTCCAGGCGGCCCGGCACCGGCGCCATGCCCCACTCGCCCCGCAGCTCGGGCGCAAAGACGGAGAGCGTGTTGTACTCGCCGTAGTTTGCGATGGCAAGCGGCATCTCGCCCATGCGAAAGCGGTTGATGAAGTTGTACTCGATCGGAAGGCCGCTCTGCGTGTACAAGTTGGTCATCTCTTCAAACGTGCGGATCGCCGCTTCCGCATCGAGGTTGACGGCAATGCCGTCTTCGTGGTAGAGCGAGATCCCCTTTTGATACAAAAACTGCAGGTAGGTGTAGATGCTCGGGGTCATGCCAAATTCCAAGTGGTTATTTTGCAACTCGGGCAGGATCCGAAACACGTCGTCCCACGTCTGGGGAACTTCCAATCCCAGATCTGCGAGGATATCCTTGCGGTAAAAGAGCATGGGGAAACTTTGAATGTCGGGCAGTGCGAAGGTATGCGCCCTAAACCGGAACGGCAAGAGGGCGGACGGCTTGAAGCGCGCAGCCACCTCGTCGAAATCGGGGAACTGCGCAAGATCCACCACCGCCCCCCGGAACGCAAGATCCATGTCGGCGACGCCGATGGCCACGTCGGGCTGAGTGCCGGCGATGGTCGCAGGCACAAGCAGGCGCTGCATCTCGTTAACCAGTTCGAGGTCGACGCGAATCCCGGTCTCAGGGGTGAACGTATCTTCGATCATCTGCTTAAGCACTTGAGCCTGGTCGCGCCCGATGCCGATCCACACCTTGATCGGAGGCGCCTGATCGCGCGGCTCCGGTACGGCGGCGGCTTCTGAGCTTTCGTCGGTCAGCTCCAAGATACCGGTGTAGTCGTGAAAGAACGACGCTACAAACGCTCGAGCCTCGTGTAACACCGTCTGAAGCAACGACGGCGCCGCCTCGGGCAGCCGCTCACCCGGAGAGACCACGGCGATGTAGTCAATCTGAAGAGGCTGGTTGCGGGTGTTCATCACCCACGTCCCCAAATTGCCGATGCCGTCCCGGTATTCGCGCAGGAGGTTTGGTATGGAGTCGGGCCTCTGCACCATCCGGTCCAGCATGCGGGCAAGATCGATCAAGGTCGCCGTGTGGCCGCCCCGCTGTTTGGTGATCGCCGTCAGATCGGACGCCATCTGCTTGACTTCGGCCGATGCATCCGCGAGGCCCGCGAGCAGCCCAGGCACACGGCGCTCCAGTTGATAGCTGCGCATCGGGTCGGGCGTCGCGGACGTGATCATGATGATGCTGCGATAAATCCGATTCAGTTCGTATAACAGATCCTCGCTGCGGCGGACGAGGTCGGCGAGATCGCCCAGCACCGCTTCCATGCGCAGTTCGTGCCGGCCTTTGGTCAAGTAGAAAAGATAGGGCCGCCCCTCATGCTCCCCAAGGCGCGTCAGTCGGTAGCGCGTCGAAAACTGAAACTGAACCGCTTCGAGCTCGGCAAAGGGCGTCTTGCCGTCGATCAGTACGCGCCGGTTGCTGAACGTGCCCCTATTCAAATTCTGCTTCGCCTTGATCACGATCTCATAAAGGCCGTCTTCGGGCACGTCGAAATCCCAAGCGATCCAATCGCCAAGTATCTGCCAGCGATGCCCGCCGATCGAGTTGAGGCGAATCTCGGCCGGATGGTACGGTTCGGTCGTCGGATCCCCTTGGTCGAACACGGCAAAAAGCGAAGGACTCGAACGACGCGCGGCATGTTCGCCCTGCACGATCACCCGTGCGCCCTTGGTCGGCCTGGCGCCAGACTTCTCATATTCGGCCGCCACCTCGGCATACGGAGGCGGCGCCGGGACGTTCTCGAGCCAAAGGGCGCCGATCAGCATCGGTTCGGAGTGGGCGACAAGGCGCAGGTGGTTGAGGCCCTCCCGCAAGTAAAACAGGTATGGCTCGCGATAATAGCCAAGGGAATCCCGCGCATACTCCCGGATCCACATCGGCGATTCGGTCTGGCGCGGCCGGATCTCGTTGCCCGCCCTGTCGCGCAGCGTCGGGCCTGCGTCGGTGTAGACACGGTGAAAGACCAGGCGCTCAGCGCCGGCATAGAGCGTTTCACCGTTGATGATCAGCTCTCGCTCGATCGCCGTACCCCGCCCCGGGACCGGGTAGTACAGGACTCCCAAACTGTACATTCCCGCCTCGGGCGCCTCGATCGCCCACTCGACGACGCTCGCCTCATCCGCATAGAGCGCTGCGCCCGCCCATCCGTGCGCATCGACTTCGACGCGCACGTTGCCTTCGGCAAAAGCGTAGTCGCCAACGGGAATGTCGATCCTCAGCTCGGGCCGCGCCGCCCCCGCGTGCCGCTCCAGATAGGCGCCATACGCCTCGCGCCGCACGTAATCCGCGGCATGCTCGGCCGCAAGCGCCGTCCCGAGCACAGCCGTGACAAAGACGCACGCAAAAAGCGCGGCGGATCGGAACAATACGCCGACCTTCAGCCGGTTCATCCGACGATCCCCGTCCTTTCGACGCTTTCGACGAAGTACCGCTGCACGAACAGGTACAAGATCAAAAGCGGCAAGATGACGAGAATCATTCCGGCGTTGTTGATGAGCGAGTAAAAGTGGTCGTCCATGAACCCGCTCGAAACGGCAAGGGTATCGCTGCCGCTAATCGCTCGGTTCACCCGCGATGCGGCGCCTTCGAGCGCCTGGGGCAAAAACGTGCCGTTCGCCATGAACATCGTCACGTACAGGTAGTCATTCCACTGCCACACGAACGAGAACAAAAATGCCACGATCAATCCCGGCACGGCGCCCGGCAACATCACCCGCCAGAATGTGCGCACCATGCCTGCTCCGTCGATGTAGGCCGCCTCCTCCAGTTCCCGAGGCATGCCGCGGAAAAACTGCCGCATGATGAAGATGTAAAGCCCGTTGCGAAAGCCTGTCGCCGTCATCGAGAGCATCAGGAAGGGCCAGTACGTGCCGATTAGATTGAACGAATGATCCCCGAGCAGCCCGGCGACGTTGAAAAAGCGAAAGTTTAGGTACGACGGGACGATGATTAGCTGTGGCGGCACCACCAGCGTAAAGAGCGCCAGGGAGAAGATAAGCCCGCTGCACCAAAAGCGAAAACGCGCCAAGCCGTATGCCACAAGGGTGCACGAAGCGATCTGCACCAAACTGGTCGATAGCGCCAGGAGAAAGGTGTTCGAGAGCGCCTTTAAATACTCCATATGCTCCCACATGAGCGCGAAATTGCGCAGTGTGGGCGAGCGGGGAATCCAGCGCACCGACTGATCGTAGACATCTTCGATCGGCATGAACGCTGAGGAGAGCCTAAGGAGCAGCGGCAAGAGGATTACGTAGCAGATACCGACCAAAAGAACCGTCCTAAAGGCTGCGAACGATACGGTTTTGATGCGCCGTGCGACCGCCGGATGCATCCGATCACCTCCATCACGTGTAATAAAAGATCCGCCGCGCAATGATTGCGTAAACCACCGCGAGAAGTACGCCCACGGCGGCGAAATAGAGCATCGCCATGGCCATGCCCGCTCCGTACCCCGCTCCGGTCAAGGACGTTTCCCGGATCATGATCACGACCTCGTTGTTCATCGCTGTAAACGTGTCGATGATCGTGTAGATCACGTTTGTCAGCAGGAGGGGCGTGATCATGGGAAACGTGATGAGCCAAAATCGCTCCCACGGCGTCGAGCCTTCGACGTCCGCCGCCTCGTAGATCTCCCGGGGAATCGCCTGCAGTCCGGCAAGGAAAATGAGGATCTGGACGCCCGAAGCCCGGATCACAAAGGGCAGGCTGTCCGCCGCGGCGACCACGAAATTGAGGAACCCCTCCGGCAGCCTAGCGTTCTCAAACAGGCTGCGAATCGCGGCCCCGGCGAACAGCGCCCCGTCACGAGACGCCTCGAACATGATGGCCGAGTAATCGTTCATCTCCATCCGCATGATGACGCCCGCGCTCATGATCACGGGGAGAAAGAACAAAGCCCGCACCAAGCTGCGGCCTCGAAATCCCTGATTGAGCAGCGTGGCCGCGAAAAGGCTGAATCCAATCACAAGAGGTAGCCGCGTCACGAGTTGTCCGAGCACATCAAGGAACGTGCGCAAAAACTCTGGATGCACTTGCAGGGCGTAACGGTAGTTCTCCCAGCCTCTCGGCTGCAGCTCAAAGGTGGTGCTCGTCAGCACCAACTCGTGGAAGCTGAACTGTACCGCCTGCCACAGCGGGTAGAGGAAAAACAGAATGAAACCGATCAAAAACGGAATCGTGAATAAGAAACCGCCAATCGCCCTGCGCCGGGCGTACGATATGCGCAAGCGCGCCATCAGGGTCGCACCCCACTTTCCGCTACCTCAAAGGAGTTTCCCCGCACCGAGAATCCGCCGGCGGCGATCGTCACGCCGTCTAGCTGCACACGCTCATCGCCGTAGTTCACCCAAACTCGCAGGCCCCCGGCGTAGTCTGTGCGGCACAAATCGGCCGTCACGCACTCGTGCCGCTCGATCGGTCGACCCGACACAGCGCGCAGCGCATCGCCATACACCTCAAACAATTGCTCCACCGACGCACGTTGGGACTCAAAACCAATGGAATAAAGGTGATTCGAAGGCGTGTGCTTCACTTCGGAAGGGGCCGCATACGCTACCGCAAAGGAGGGCATCGCCCCGGTCTCAAGCAGCCTCAGGGCGTAGGTCCGAGCAGTCGTTCCCGCCAGATTGATCGCCGGGGCGGCATAGGCCACATAT
Source organism: uncultured Clostridia bacterium (assembly GCA_964424335.1). GTDB lineage: Bacteria > Bacillota > Limnochordia > DTU080 > RSA5 > CAYRIY01. Next base: position 7,471 of record CAYRIY010000078.1, on the reverse strand, counting down.
CCGCTGAGAGCGATCGGATAAAAGGGCACCGAAACATCGAGGAGCTCAAAGCCCCGGCTCTCCATCGGTGCGTCAAAGACGATCGCAACGTAGGGCAGTAGGTACGCGTTGCCCCCCGCCGCGCCGAGGCTCAAACCCTCATCTTGCAAACGGGCCGCCTGCCCACGCACGATCTCGAGCGCCGCCTGCCGGTCGACCAGATCCCTTTCGTCCACCCGAAAATCGCTGTACAAATACCGTCCGAGATCTCCGAGCGCAAGCCCCGAAAGGCTGTATCGCCTATAGTCGGCGACAAACGAGGCGATGAGTTCTTCGTAGCGGGAAGGCGACAACAAGGGCGCCGACCTGCCGGCAATCGCTTGGTATGTGGCCGGGTTATGAGTGTTTAGATACGCCCTGTTGCGATTTAGAAACCGCGAGGCGTCCGTAAAGTTGACAAAACCGTCAAAGAGGCCGTTTTGGTGCACGACGCCAAAATCGACGCTCGGATACAGTGCCCCGCCTCGGGAGCGCAGCTCCTCCTCCAACCCGGCGAGCGCCGCCCTGTCGCCCAAACTCCGCTCCAGGCGGACTTTTTCCGGATAGATGTGGCGGACGCCCCCTTTCAGCCACCCCAGGAGGCGCATTTGCACCCCGTCGACTCCCAGCGCATACACCTCGTCGGCGATCTGGCGCGCCTGTTCAAAGGTCGTGAGTCCCGTCACGACCCGGGAGGCGACACCGAGCACGGGGCGGGTGCGGTCGATCCCGCCGACGATGTCGAGGGCGGTCTGCGCCTTGCCTTGTTCCGCCAGTGGTCGCGCACCGCTTCGTTCGGTCCAGTAGCTGCGGTAACGACGCGCCATCCCAGAGTAGTCGGCGTTCTCTCCCGTGAGAAAAAAGTACCGCACCGACATATCCCCTCGGTAGGGCCTACTTTGATACATATTGAGCGAAAGGCGGCGCAGGTGGATCAAGGCTCCGGCCGCATCGAGGAATACCCGAACCTGGGGCAAATAGTCGAAGCTCGCCCACACCTTGTTGTACGAATCGCGCATCCCGGAGACTTGCGCCTCGATGCGCGCCATGGCGTCCCCTTGCTCGACTACCGCCAAGAACGCCTTGTCACCGTCCTTTAGTCCGTACACGGGCAGGTACGCCTGTTGCAGGTCGACGGTCGTCCGCTCCTCCACGGGCGCCGCTGCGTAATCCCGGCCGTATATACGCGCATTGTACGGCTGCACGGTCGTCTTGCCGTTGTTTGCCCGAATCAGGGCGCCGGACCCGTCGGGCACAAAAATGTAGCCGTCCGAATCCGTGCCAGAAGCACCGAAGTAGTTCAAGAGCGAAATCGAAGTAAGCGGGTAACTCACTTCCGACTCGGTCGCAGGATCGTAGACCTTGTGGGGGTACTCCACACTCTCGGCAGGAATCCGAACCACGAGCGAATCCCCGTCGAGCTCCACCTCGACCGCCACCTTAAACCTGCGTAAGTCCGGATAAGGCGGGACGATATTGTAGCGGGTGTGCTCTTCGGCCGCTTTTTCCGGTGTGAATCCGACGTCTTTGGCAATATCCCAAAGTTCCTCTTTATCCCACTCTCTCACGTCCCAACGGAGCATGAGGGTCGGGGTATCGATCAGGCCTGCGATGTCCTCGGTGGTCACTTGCCGGAGATTCGTGTACCCTCTCGCGTCACGCACGAGTACCAAGTATTCCTGGAGCGCCCGGCGCCTATCGGCCGCTCGCACGTCGTCGTGTACCTTAAATCCGTACGGTCCAAGCAGTTCCTCAAGATCGACGCCCAAAATCGAAAACGGCTCCGGATCCACGTATCCTTCGACGAGTTCAAACATGATGAAGCTCTCGCGTACGAACGACTGGTCCCGGCGGCCCACCTTTGAAAGAATCTCTTCATTAAATCGAGCTTCGGAGATCATCTGCGGGAGGTACTGCGCGTCTTGCCACCTTCGTCCGATCTCATAGACGAACCGAAACCCGTTCGGGATGTACTCGATGGCATATTGTTCATGCTTGACGGCGTCGTTGTACGAGTCCATTTGCGCCTGGCGATTCGCCGTGAAATACGTGAGTATCACGTGCGCGTTGAGCATATCCTTGTTCGCGCCGCGCGCCACGCGCTCGTTTTGCGCCCGGCCAGGAGGATTGGAGTACCAGACATGGTCGCTCTCAAGGTCGCGCACCGCGAACTCGAGGGTGCGCTCGCTCAAATATAGGGCGAGTGTATCGCTCTGAGCGACCAGGTCAAACCCACGCGGCAACGCTTCGGATGCGAATCCCGTCGACGCCGACGAGACGATAAAGATGGCGACTATCCAAAGATAGGCCTTCAAGCGCGCCTTCCCCCCGCTCATGTCCTGTACAAGAGCTCCGTCACCACTTCGTTTACAAACAGGTACACCTGCTCCGACAAATTGACCGCCAAGAAGCCGAGGAACATGACGAATCCCACGCCTGCCGCCGTCAGGATGCAGGTCCAAAAGGATTTGGGCACGTCGTATTCATGGGTGGTCATGACGGCGCCGAAGACGACGAGCACTCCGGTCCACAATGTCCCCAAACTCTTGACGAAATGGTAAAACGTCCCCTCTTCCGCCGTAATGTAATGGCTCGCCGCAATCATCGGAGCATGCGTCAAGACAAGCGGCAGCGCCGCAAAGGACGTGGCGATCACAATGTCGACCCAGCGTCCCTTGCCGTCCATCAACGTGGTCAGCGCCCAGTTGACGCCCGTCCAAAGCAGGAAAGGCACAAGCACTGAAGCCGCCTCCATCAATACGTTCACCCGGGTCAAGTCGGAGTGGTTAAAGATAAACCCTGTATAGGGGGTTGCCGCAACGAACGTAGCGGTCACGGCGGCGAGGATTGCGAGCGCCGCTCCCAAGGGGCGCTTGCCTGCCTGCTTGAGTTGGAAAAACCCTTCGCCGGGATGGAGGATCACGTAAAAACCGTATTTGATCCAGGCGTACATCTCCGCGGCAGCAAATTCTAGGCGCGGCTGGACTTGAGGAATACGGGAGTCTGCGCCCTGGGCGATCTCGGCCGCGGCCGCCACATGCGCCCAGTGGCCGCTCGGAGGGGACGGCGGTCCGCCGGTCGCGCCCACGCGCCCTCGACGTCGGCGACGCATGAGAACCACGATCCCAAGAAGAGCTGCCCCTACGACGGCTACACCCCAGCCGAAGCGCTCGTACACCACGCCGCGCCGATAGAGGGCAAAAGCCTCCGAGTAATCCCTTCTGTTGTTGCCGAGACGGAAGTAGTACATCGCCTCGGCGTACTCCCCGCGCCGAAGTAGCGCTCGCCCGATCCCCGTGTACGCCGGATCGAAATTGGCGTTGAGCTCGAGCACCCGTCTCCAAATGGCCTCTGTGCGGTCGTACTCGCCCCGTGCATACGCCTCGATCGCCGCCCAGATCAGCAATGCGTAATCCGTTGGCTCATACTGCACTACCGCCCCTGCTTGCCCGTCGAGAAGCAGCATGGAACGTCCGATGCGTTCGAGTGCAACGGGTTCTTTAACCATCCCGTGATCCGTGCCGCGGTAACCGAATACAAAGAGCAACGTTCCATTCACATCGTAGGTGAAGACACGGCCGCGGTTGTTGTCGAGCACGCTGTAGACGCCCAGGTCGTGCACAACGACGTCGGCCATCGTCGAGGAACTGTGCCGTGTCGCGTTGGACCAGCGATCAGGGTACTGGACATCGCCGTTGGGCGGGTGAAATCCGATCCGGCGCAGGAGATCTTCGCCCTTGGCGTTCAAGAGCCGGACCATCCTCACCGAGCTGAAGGTGGCCTCCGTGTCCTCGCGATTTACCTCGGTCGCGTAAACAAACCCCTGCCCGTCTAAATCCAGATTGCTGTACTCCGTGGGGAGAAACGCCTGCATCCGGGCCCTTTGTTCGGCCGTGGCGATCCGTGACCAAAGGTAATCAAAAAAGTCGGGAGTGACGCGCGGCGCTCCCACAAATCCCCGAAAGCGCCCGTCCTGACTAAAACTGAGCAACCCATCAAAGACGTTACGAGCGATCACATACATCCTGCCGTGGTTGTCGACACCCACTTTAAGCGGCTGGTAGTCGAAACCGGCGGGCAGCACGCCGGCCACCTCCGACTCTGGTGGCCCGATCACCCGCACAAACCCGCCGCCGGCGTCAAATTCGACGATGCGCCCGTTGTCCGTATCGGCCACATACAGATGCTCATCTTCGGTGACGTACAATCCGGAAGGGCGGCGCAGCCGATCCGGGCTGCCGCCGCGGTCGAACTCGGCAATCACCTGCACCCCGTTCCACCCCGGATCGGCGACGACGATGCGGTTATTGCCCGTGTCAGCGATGTAGACTCGCCCCGACGGCCCAACGGCAATGTCAGACGGGTTTCTTAGCGCACCGACACCGAGACGCTCTCCGTTGATCGTCCCCGCAGGCAGGTAGGCTTGGGGGGCCGGAGTCGCTTCACCCCAGTAGTCGTACGTGTAACTGGTGTAGGGCACGGCGAAGTCCCGCATTGTGGCGGCTGATGCGGGAGCGCCCCCGTGGATCGGCAAGAGCGTCAATGCCAAGATCCACATCAGGCGGAACCAGCGTCGCATATGCGCACCCCCTCCCCCGGAGTGTGCGGCGAAGGGCCTCCACTGTCCGCCCTCCGCCGCCGCCGGTCCTAGGAGTGCGATCCCAAACGCGCTCCTAGGATGCTACCTCACTCTATGACGCAACTACTGTTTAAGCGTCTCGTCGATGGCTGCTTGCGCCCGTGGCGCAAACTCAGCGACGACCGTCGCCGGCGCGCCGCCCCCCATGACGCCCTGCACCACGCCCCCGTACGGCGTGTCTCCCTCCCACCAGCTGCCGAGGAAGTTGTGGTAGTAAGCAGCGTCACCGTCGACGTTTTCGATCACGTCATACATGATGCGGTAGGCATTGCGGTCGCGCGCGCGATCGCTGATCATCTCATCCAGAACTTCCTCATACTCCTCCAGCGGGAAAAGGAAGTTGTCGAGCGCCACCATGCCAAGCGGATACGCCGAGTTGGCCGGGATGTAAATCGCATCGGCTACGCCCGGAGCGAAAACGTGGTCGTCGGTGTTGGGCCCCTTGGGCAGAGGCAGCACCGCGTGCCGGAAGTCGTACTCGTCGGGGTTGATCTGCCAGAACGGAATGAAGGCCATCGCCGTCTTGCCGGTGATCCACTCTCGCATCTGCCAGTCGCCGTAGGTGATTCCGAGCACATTCTGCCAGTTGTTCAGCACGCGCAAGGCTTCAATCGCCGCCGGTTCGCCGAGCGAATAAACGACGCGGCCGTCGTCGTCAAGGCGAGTGATGCTGCCGCCGTTTGCAAAGATCATCATGTACGGATCGATGAACGCAAGGCCCCATTGATCCACCACTCCGTCGCCGTCGGTATCGCGGGTCACTTGACGACCAATCTCCTCAACCGTCTCCCAGTCCCATTCTCCCGCTTCGTACAGCTCATACGGATCGGGCAGGTTTTCAGTTTCGAACAAGTCGAGGTTTACGAGCATAAACGGCACGTGGCCAAAGTCGTCGGGAACGCCGGCCGAGAAGTGCAGGAGTTCACCGTTGTAACGCAGGCGTTCGTTCTTCATCTGGGTGATCCGAGGCAGCTTTTCGAAGTACTCCGGCGGCAAAATGGTGCTCACCGGAAAGAACGCGCCGCGGGTCGCCAGCGTAAAGAAGCCGTTGTGCGGCAGACGCCACAGATCGTACGCGCTGTCTCCCGATAAGTAGCGGTTGAGCGCGGCTTCGCCCATCGAACCCCAGTCGAATTGGACCAATTTTATCTCGCCGATGTTGAAAAGGCGCTTCGCCTCTTCGAGCCGACCGGCCCGAGCTCCACCCTCATAGAAGGCCTGCAGGTTGTCGAAGTGTGCGACGACGCTTACGGTCGCTCCCTTAAAGTCGATCTCGCCAAAATCCATACGGTCGGAAGTGTACGCCGAGGCGCCCCATGCAGCCACTGCAAGGATCGCTACGACCCACAGAGCTTTTTGCACCAATCGCATAACCGTCTTTGCCCCCCTTGGCGTCAAAACGCCCGTTTTCATCTGAAATGTACATCGTAAGCTCGACATTTGCGTCGTACGTCTGCTTGAGGTACCGTCATCGCCTCGCCCCGAGGCGCCCACCTCACCCCCATTACACCGGAATCGCCCGCCGAAACTAAATCTGTGTCGAAAGACTTCGGCAAGCGTCATGTCTCGAAAGCAACGTTGTCGACCTTTTGCTCCCTTGTCTGTCTAATCTATTTATTATGCAATTAACTTTTTCCTGTGGTTTTTTACATTAATGTGACTATTTGTCCCACCTCGGCTGTTTCCCTGCCATGCGAAGCTCCAAGGATTGACAGGACACCGTTAAGTGGCTTATCATGCAATTAGACACCACAAGGTGTCACATTCAGTGCCAAACTGAGCGTGGGCGTACCGCGGTCTCAAAGCACCTTGCGATCCTACGGGACGCCGCAGACACGTTTCGAAATCCTCACGATTCCGAAAATCCATGAAGCAGACACCCATGCTCAATGTAACGTATTCCGACGCCACCGATCCTTCGTGGCGAATTGCTGCTATACGGACTCCTTCTTGGATTCGCCGGCAGACGGCAGTGGTCTTCTCCTTGTCCATCCCCGTGGCAACGTAGACGAACGCTTCGCCGCCCCACCTAGCGACGAAACCCGACGAGTCTGCGCTATTTTCTCAAGTACCGTCGCCACGGCTGCGAGAACGCTATCGCCCTGTTCGTGGCCGTACAGATCGTTGTACTCCTTAAAATAGTCGATGTCGATCATGATCAGCGAGAGCTGCAAAGTCCCTTCCGAAGAATCGAGCAGCCTGTCCACGTGCATGTTCAGACCGCGGCGGTTGGCGATTCCCGTTACCTCATCCGCTATAGCCAGCGCCTCAAGGCGGCGATTTGCGTCCTGCAATTGCTCGTTGAGTCGTTCATTCTCAGTGATCTGGTGCTGAAGGCCAACCTTTTTACGGGGGCGATCGTCGACCCGCGTGATGAGTAATCGCATAGCTGCGTAGGGACAAAAGCTGGACCCAATGCCGAAACGGCTATTCCTCAGGTCTTGACTCAAGTCTGCGCACCACGGCCCAGACACGGGTGAATCAGTAAACGAGCGCGAGCATACTCGTGATCAATAAGATCTCGAGGCCCCGCAGCCACCAGCCATCGATCAACCGCAAAGGGGTTGGCAAAACGACGAGCGCCACGAGGAAGCGGTAGATCATCTTTTGTGGCTCGCTCCGCTCAAAGGTGTAGGAGATCCCCGAGACACGCGCCAAGGACCATCCTGCAAGCGCCATCTGCTCGAGCCATTGCTCCTCCTCTCGATCCTGCCACGCCCAGAACACCTTGAAAACGCGCCTCGTGACGCCTTTCACATCAGCCATGGCAGACACCTCCGTTTGCCAACATCATCTTGCCATGGGCGATCATCT
>CAYRIY010000077.1:0-17750 GCA_964424335.1 uncultured Clostridia bacterium | reverse complement strand
GAGGAGGTAAGGGGCGCCTTTGACCGCGCTGCGACATGCAAGAAGTTTGAGGCGTTCCAATCGAGATAGGCTCCGCGTCGATTCGGACAGGCGGCTTTGATAGACGTCCCAAAGGTCAAGAGCCGAGAGCGACTCCTGGAGACGGCGCTCGGAGTCCGGACCGTGAGCGAACGGATGGGTGAGCGCCCTTAGGATCGTTCCGCGCGGAGGGGAATCCTTGGCTCGAACGGGCGGTTCCGGAGCGGGGGCGTCGGGCGTCGTTTCGATGGTTCCCGACATCTGTAGGCCGCGGACGTTTCTCCGGGCGAGCGCCTCCAGGAGGAGGCTCTTACCCGAACCGCCGGGTCCTACGATTCCGATGACGCCCGGCTTCGATACGGTAAACTCGACCTCGAGCAACGGGGGAGCCTGTCCGACCCGCAAAAGTAAGTTTTGAATCGCGATGATAGGTTGCATGCTTGACCTCCGCGCTTATTCCTCCCACGGCGGGACGGGGGCTTCTTCCGCTTCGATGGGTAGGGTCACGACGAACCGACTCCCTTTACCCAAGCGGCTCTCTGCCCGAACGGTCCCCCCGTGACGCTGAACGATGTGACGAACGATAGCCAAACCGAGCCCGGTCCCGCCGACCGCCCTCGAACGCGCCTTGTCGACTCGGTAAAACCGCTCGAAGAGGCGTGTCAAGTGTTCTGATGGAATGCCCGGGCCCGAGTCGATCACCGCGACTTCGACGTGATCGCGGCCGACGCGCTTTCCTTCGATCGTGACCACGCCATTTTCCGGTGAGTACTTGATCGCATTGTCCACGAGATTTACCAAAGCTTGCTCCAGCATTCCCGGATGAGCCGGTACGTCAGGCAGATCCTCCGCCATTTGGATCACGGTGCGGATTCCTTTTCGATGCGCCTGCGGTTCGAGAAGCATGACCACTTGAGACGCAAACTGCTTCAAATTGATCTGCTCTCTTTTGAGTGGACGCGTGTCCGACTCGAGCAACGAGAGGTCGAGCAGGTCGGTGAGCAGATTGTCGAGGCGGTCTGCCTCGGACTTAAGGATCGACAGGAACCGCGTGCGCGTCGCCGGAGGCACGTCCTCGTCCGCCAACGTTTCCACAAAACCTTTGATCGCCGTGATCGGAGTGCGGAGCTCATGGGATACGTTGGCCACGAACTCCTTGCGGACACGCTCCAGGTGGCGGAGGCGGGTGACGTCGACCATGGCCACAACTGCACCTTCGACAGTCGAGGGCAGTTCCCTAGGCGCTTGTGGAGGAATCGATCGCATTTTGGTCGACCGAAACGGCTGGATGCGAACCTTATATCGGCCGGCGGGCCTTGCGGTCATGACGTCGAGCTCACACTCCTCGCGCTCACCCGACTCGAGCGCTCGGCTCAGTGCGTCGTCGATCTCGTTGTCCCGCACGACCTGCAAAAAGACGTTTCCCACCGCCTCCGCTTGGGATATTTGAAACGCTCGTTCGACCGCTTCGTTGATCAGGCGGACGCGGCCGTTGCCGTCCACCAAGAGCAGGAGGGACGGAGCGCCCTCGAACACGGCGTGGACGGCGAGCTCGTTATGCAGATTTTCCTTGGCGCAAGCCACGAGCTGGCGATTTTTCTCGGTGAGTGCGCTCGCAAGGCGATCGAGCGCTTGTGGCGCGCGATCGGAGATCGGGCGTTTAAAGTCGTATGAGTCGACCTGTTGGGCAGCGAGCGCGAGCCGCGCAGCGTAGTCTGAAGCGTGTCGCAGCCGGAGCGCGAGGCGCCAGGCCACGAGGACGAGGAGCGTCGCAAACACGGGCGCAACCCAAACGTACGCGGCGAGGGACCAACCAAGTGCGACGGCAGCGGCCGTCCCTCCGACGACCAGCAACCCAAGTGATGGGTTGAAGCGCAAAGGGAACATGCTCACCTAGAATCGTCACCGCCGCTGTAGGAATCGAAGCGGCGCCGATCGCCTTGGACGTCGTCGCGGAAACGGTAGCCTACGCCGTGAACCGTCTCGATGAAACGAGGCGCCTGAGGATCGTCGCCGATCTTTTGCCGCAGTCGTCGGATGTGAACGTCGAGCGTGCGCGATCCGCCGGCGGCCTCATAACCCCATACTTCCTCGAGCAGCCGATCGCGGTCGATCGGCTCGCCCCGGCGCGTCATGAGTAAGGTCAAGAGGTCAAACTCTTTCGGGGTCAATTCGATTTCACGGCCTTGAAAGGTCACACGCCGACGCTTGAGGTCCACGTGCAGGTCGCCCGAGACCAACGCCTCGACCTCGTCCGGGCGGCTTCTCCTAAGCACCGCGTTGATCCGAGCGAGAAGCTCTCTTGGGCTGAAGGGTTTTGTCACATAGTCGTCGGCGCCGAGCTCAAAGCCGTGGACGCGATCGTCCTCCTGGTCTTTTGCCGTCAACATGATGATCGGCGCTTTCGACGACTTGCGGATCCGCCGGCACACCTCAAAGCCGCTCAATTCTGGCAACATGAGGTCGAGCAGAACCAAGTCGGGGCGGTGCATATCAAAGGCCTCGAGCGCTGCCCGCCCATCCTGGGCCAACAAGGTTGCGTGCCCCTCTTTCTCCAGGTGGTATTTGATGAGCTCGACGATTGCCGGATCGTCTTCCACGATCAAAATGCGCGCCTGCACGCTTGACCCCCCAACTCGGGCGTTTGGTGTACCGCTACGAGGGTCATTCGCCTCCCGTCGTCCACCTCCTACTTCTGGACACGATGGGGGCCTTCGCGAGCGGCCCTTTGGGACCGGGCGACCGTGCACCGTTGACCCTAGCGCAAGCCCGGGGTTACACTATGGGCATGCCATAAAGTCCACTTCCGTGCGATCAACGTTAGCAAATCCTCCGCTAAAAAGGGGCGAAAGCAAATGGCGACGGTGGCCTTTCATACACTCGGCTGCAAAGTAAATCTCCACGACACCGAGGGGGTAGCGTCGCTTTTTCGCCGACGCGGCTACACGGTGGTCGACTTCGACGGGCCCGCGGACGTGTACGTGATCAACACGTGCAGCGTGACAAATACCGGGACGAAGAAGTCGCGGCAAGTGATACGCAAGGCAGTCAACGCAAATCCCAGGTCCATCGTGGTGGCCATGGGCTGTTACGTACAGTACGCCCCGGATGAGGTCGCCGCGATTCCCGGCGTCGACGTGATCGTCGGCACGCACGGCCGAGGCGAAATCGTCGATATGGTCGAGGACGTGCGACGCACGGGCCGCCCGGTTCACGCGGTGGAGAAGATCTTCAAAGTGAAGGAGTTCGAGGAGCTGCCGGCGCTCGACTTCGAGGGCAAGACCCGGGCCACGTTAAAGATTCAAGACGGCTGCAACGAGTTTTGCGCCTTTTGTCAAATTCCTTGGGCGCGGGGAAGAAACCGGAGTCGCTCGCCCGAACGCGTCGTAGAACAGGTCGAGTACTTGGCGGCCGAGGGGTTCAAGGAGGTCGTGCTCACCGGCGTCCACCTTGGCACGTACGGCATCGACCTCGATCCGCCCGTCTCGCTTGCCGAAATCATCCGGCGGATTCACGATGTAAAGGGACTCGAGCGAATCAGAATCAGCTCGATCGATCCCCACGAGATCGACGACGACCTGATCGATGTCGTGTCGTCGCTTCCGAAGGTATGCCGTCATTTCCACATACCTGCGCAGGCCGGAGATGACGACATCTTGCTCTTGATGCGGAGGCGAAACTCGGTCGACGAGTTTCGCAAGGTCGTCGATCTACTGCGCGCTCGTATTGCGGACCTTGCGATTACGACCGACATCATCGTCGGGTTTCCCCAGGAGACCGATGAGCGGTTTGAGAACACCTACGCGTTTTGTCAGGAGATGGCGTTTAGTAAAATCCACGTCTTTCCGTACTCCGTCCGCACCGGCACGGCCGCGGCGCGCATCCCAGGGCACGTGGATCAGGATGTAAAGCGGGCGAGAGTCGACCGGTTGATCGCGCTCTCGGACCAACTTTCAGGCCGCTTTCACCGCTCACTCGTCGGTAAGAGCGCCCCCGTGCTGGTCGAGCGGTTGGACGGCGAGTGGTCCGAAGGCCTGACCGACACGTATGTGCGGGCGCGCGTTCGTTGCCGAGCGGAGCGTGGGCAGATCATTCCAGTCATTGTGACGGAGGCCGACGCCTCCGGCGTGATCGCGGCCGCGGCGCAAACGGCGGGACCTGCACAAACATTCGAATGCGGCACGGGATCAATTTGAAGGAATTGAACTTTTCAAGGGAGAAGACTGATTCCAAGTCGGGAGGGAAGGCGGCTTGACCGATTCAACGTGTCTTTTTTGCCGCATCATCTCCGGGGAGATTCCCTCGGAAAAGGTTTATGAGGACGATCAGGTAACAGCATTCAAAGACATCAATCCGGCCGCGCCTGTTCACATCCTCGTGATTCCAAACGCCCACATCGCCAGCCTTGCGGAGGTCGAGTCGGCTCACCAGGATCTCATGGGCCGCCTCGTTGTCACATTCAAAGAGATTGCGGCGGCGCAAGGATTAGCCGAGCGGGGGTACCGGCTAGTAGTCAACTGTGGGGAAGATGGTGGACAGACCGTTGGGCACCTGCACTTTCATCTTCTTGGCGGTCGAAATCTCAATTGGCCTCCCGGATAACTTGGTGCGACATCGAGCGTGGAGGAAGGGGGGAAACCTCCATCATGGCACAAGTCAAGGTGGGTAAGGACGAGTCGCTTGACCGCGCCTTGCGCCGGTTCAAGAAATCATGTCAAAAGTCCGGCGTAATGTCGGAGCTTCGCAAGCGTTCGGCTTACGACAAGCCGAGCGTCAAGCGGAAAAAGAAGGCCGACGCAGCGCGCAAGGCCTCAAAAAGGCGCTCCAATTGATTCATGGGGCGCGCGTTTTAGTTTGACGGCGACGACCGCCGGCTTGACCGGCGGTCTTTTCGCGCCCGGATTTAGCGAAAGAAAACCCGTGCCACCGGGCGCTCCATAGGGTAAAATGGCATTGGCTGTGCGATTTGGAGCATAATGCGCATCGCTCTTAGGCATATCTTTTTCCGGATGGGAGGCTCCCTCGTGAGTGCGTCCGTCGATCGAAGGTCCATTCACCGGATTCTCCTTGCTTTTTTGGTCGCGTCTTTGGTGATCGCGGGCGCCGGAGCAGGCGCGTCGGCGTCCGAGGCGCCTGCTCCTTCGGGCCTTGGCCAATCGAGCGAGGGCGGGACCGCGTCCCCCGTCGTCTTACCTGATTTGTCGGGCCTTGATGGACCCGTCTGGGTGATCCCTGTGACCGGCGCCATCGACCTTGGACTTGCGGCGTTCGTACGCCGGTCGGTGGACGAGGCGATCGAAAGCGGCGCCGCGGCAATTGTAGTACGCATCAACACCTTCGGCGGGCGAGTCGACGCTGCGACCGAGATCCGAGACGCCTTGATCGGCTCCAACATCTTTACGGCGGCGCTCGTGCTGGAGCGGGCGTGGTCCGCGGGAGCGCTCATCGCGCTTGCCGCAGACGGGATATGGATGGCGCCTGGCGCGAGCGTCGGGGCGGCCGAGCCGAGACCAACGGACGAAAAGACGGTGTCGGCTCTGCGGGCGGAATTTGAAGCAATGGCCGAGCGCAACGGGCGCGATCCGCTCATTGCCGCGTCCATGGTTGACATCAACGTCGCGGTCGACGGCTTGGTTTCATCTGGAGAGATCTTGACGTTGACGACGGAAAACGCGCTGCGCGTAGGATACGCAGAAGGCGTCGCTCGCTCCGTCGGCGACGTTGCCGCAGCGCTTGGACTTGCTCAAAACCGCATCGAGACGAGCGAACCGAACTGGGCGGAACGAATCGCCCGCTTCCTTTCTGATCCGACGGTCAGCCAGATTCTTCTTGCCATCGGATTCCTCGGCCTGTGGGCGGAAGTGACGACGCCCGGACTTGGGGTGCCCGGGATAGCCGGCCTCCTCGCGCTCTCCCTCTTTTTTGGCGCCCGCATGTTCGTTGGACTCGTGGGCTGGGAAGTGCCCGCACTATTTGGACTTGGACTGATCTTGCTCGTCGTCGAGCTCTTTGTGATTCCGGGATTTGGGATTTTCGGCCTAGCCGGCGTGGCCGCCGTCTTTGCGAGCATTGTGCTCTCATTTGCAACCATGGAGTCTGCCCTGGTCGCCATCGGTATTGCCATTTTGGTCACCGCGGTCGGAACGTGGATATTGTGGAAGTCCGGGCGTAGGTTTGGTGTGTGGAAGCGATTGATCCTCTCCACCCGACAAACCAATGAGGAGGGGTATCGCGCCCCGGCTGACTTTAGCCGATTTTTGGGGCAAGACGGTGTGACGCTTACGACGCTGCGTCCTGCCGGCGTGGTCGTGATCGGGGACGAGCGCGTCGACGCAGTGAGCGAAGGCGGATATATCGGGGCCTCAAGGCCGGTGCGAGTCGTCCTCGTTGAAGGGACCCGCATCGTGGTTCGAGAGGTGTAAGACAAAGCGGTATCGTTAGAGAAAACGAAAGCGCAACTAGAAGGGGGAAGAGCACGTGGAATTTCTCATACTGCCCATTATCTTAATCGTACTGCTCCTCATCTTGCTCAATTTCATTCCAGTCGGGCTGTGGATCTCGGCCATCGCGGCCGGGGTGAGGGTGAGCATCATGACGCTCGTCGGCATGCGCCTGCGGCGCGTGCCGCCGTCCAAGATCATCCTGCCCTTGATCAAGGCGGAGAAGGCCGGCATCGAGGCCACGATCGACAAGCTGGAGGCGCACTTCCTTGCGGGAGGCAACGTCGATCGGGTCGTGGACGCTCTCGTTGCAGCGCATCGCGCGCAAATTACGCTCACCTTTGAAAGGGCCGCCGCGATCGACCTCGCAGGCAGGAACGTACTCGAAGCGGTCCAGATGAGCGTCAACCCCAAAGTGATCGAGACCCCGGTCATCTCCGCTGTAGCGAAAGATGGAATCGAGCTCAAAGCAAAGGCGCGCGTCACCGTACGTGCCAACATCGATCGGCTTGTCGGCGGCGCGGGTGAACCGACGATCATCGCGCGGGTCGGTGAGGGGATCGTGACGACCGTCGGCTCGTCGGAGACGCACAAGGACGTCTTGGAAAATCCCGACAAGATCTCCGCGACGGTCTTGGAAAAGGGCCTCGATGCGGGAACTGCCTTTGAAATTTTGTCGATCGACATCGCGGATGTGGACGTGGGTCGCAATATCGGCGCCCAGCTCCAGACCGACCAAGCTGAGGCCGACAAGAACATCGCTCAGGCGAAAGCCGCGGAGCGAAGGTTTGCAGCGCAGGCGCGGGAGCAGGAGATGAGGGCTCAGGTCGAAGAGATGCGCGCCCGCGTCGTGGAAGCAGAAGCTCAGGTGCCATTGGCACTTGCCGAAGCGCTGCGCCAAGGCAACCTAGGCGTGATGGACTACTACACGATGAGAAACATCGACGCCGACACGGACATGCGAAAGGCCGTCGCAGGCGCCGACGAGGCCGACGAGAAGGGCCCTGAGTCCGAGCCCCGACGCTAGAATACGAGCCCGCGGAGGGATTCTCTCGTGGAATCCGTAATGCCGGTACTGGTCGTCCTCTACTTTTTGGCGACGATCGTGGCGGCGATCATAAAAAAGGCAAGGACGCCTCCCAGGCAATCAAGGCCCATACCTGGGCAACTGGAGGAACTCTTCGACCTGCCGGATGCGTGGACCGAGCGCTCGCCAGGCGATCGGCCTGGTGTCCAGGTGGAAGAGCCTCGAGTCGAGCCCGTCGCTGAGTACCGGTTCGATGAGGTGCAAGCGGGCGAAATCTCGGCCTCGCCCAGCTCGGACGACCGGTCTTTGGAGACGGATCGCGCATCCTTGGACGATCGCACATACGCAGACGATCACTCGTATGCTGACGATCGCTTGCACGAAAAGGATCGTCCGTACCTGGACGAGCGGCCTTTGGAGGATCGGGCATTCCTGGACGACGGCTCCATTATCGAGGAGGAATCTTCCCGAGTCGGCGTGCGGCCCAAGCGGCGACCGGCACGAGCCAGAACGGCCGCTGCTCAAGGGGCAAGGCCCGTGGACGAGGTGCGCGGACTTTTGACACCCGGCTCGCTTGCACAGGCCGTCTTGCTCAAAGAGATCTTGGGACCGCCGAGGGCGTTTAAACCGTACCGGCCGCCCATGATCGGACCGCGCGAGCGCTCCGATTAGCGCTCGCAACGTCCCTTTGCCCCAAGCCAGCCCGCTACGCAATCTTGGCGCTGCGGACAAAGTCGAGCTTGCGCAGGTCGCGCAGCAGCTCGTCAGGCTTGTCGAATTCGCCCTTGAGGAGGACGTCGCCATCGTTATAGCTGACTTCATAGACGCGCGCATCCGCCCGTGTGTGGCGAAGCCACTCTCTTAAGCCCCACTCGACGGTTTTTGTGGCGTGCTCGCCGTATATGAGCACGAGCAGGGTGATGTGTAGGACGTCCCACGCAAAGTCGAACGCCGCCCCGATCCACCACAGGGTTCCGATCGCAATGAGCCCTAGAATGACCGGATCCGCCTCGGGCGCCGACAGGACCAACCAACTCACCGTAAGCACGGGAATCAAGATCTGACTGAGCCGCCGCTGAGGCCCAAAGCGGCGGCCGTTTTTTATGTAAAAGCGACCGTCTTGCAGCCCTTTGCGTTTCATGAGCGCCAACGCGGCGCCAAACAGCGCAAAAATCAAGAGCGCAAGGGGGAGCGCACGAGCTGTCATCATGCCCGCAATGTTTACACCGATCACCACCAAAGCGCCGGCGATCGCCCCTGCGGCCGCCGAGACCGCAGGCGATGCGTGCGCGCCAAGTCCGATCGCCTTTGCCACCGAAAAGTCATTGGCGATCTCTTCGGGCTGGACGCCGACGATGCGCTGCTCGGACCCACGAGCCCGCATCTTGATCCCGACGACGACGAGGACGAGCCCGATGGGAAAGAGGATGGCGAATCGGACGAAATTGTTGCCGAAAATGAGCGCATAGACAGCAGTGGCGCCGGAGAGGAATCCGATGACGACGATAAACGTGCTCAAGGCCCGAAAGAGCGTTGCAAACACAGCGGTCAACCCCCACTAGAACAGTTATTATTCGAAAGCGACGCCCAAATCTCCAAACCTTCATCGCCGGTGGGCAGGTTCCTTTCCTTTGGCATCTCAAAGGACGGCCATAGCTCCTCGGTCATGCTGTGCACCCTCGTCCGCATAAGAATGGGGACGACGTCACGGATGCGGAAGGGGAGTGCGATGCCGCTCGAGTCCAGGGGACGGAGCCGAATCAAGAGCTTTGTCCGATCGCTGTCTGAGTCGCTTGAGATGCCTCAAGACGTCGTCCTTGACGTTCCGCGGGTGACTTTGATCGGCAATGTGCAGGTGCAGATCGGCAATCACAAGGGCGTTTTGGAGTACACGCCGACCCGGATTCGCATTCGCACCCGCGACGGAATCTTGGTCGTCGAAGGAAAACGACTCAAGATCGGGAGCATCTTCCGCGATGAGGTCGTCGTCGAGGGCCGCATCGAGCGCCTCGACCTCGACGCCCCACGAGGCAATAAGGAGGAGGGCGCTCCTTGATCCGCCGAGCGTGGACATACATGTCGGGGTATGTGGTTATCAAGGTGAAAGGCGCAAATCTGGAGCGGTTCTTGAATCGTCTCGCCCGCGCCGACGTGCCTGCATGGGATACGCAGCGGGTCGCCCCGCACATGCTCGTGGCACGCGTGGGCGCCGGCAATTTTCGCCGAGTGCGCGCCATATGCAGGGGGCAAGGGTGGAAAGTCGCCATCGTGGAGAAGGTCGGTCTGCCCTTCGTATGCGCTGCGGCGCTCCGCCGCAAGGCCCTGTTGGCCGGCGCGGTTCTTTTTATGGCCGCCCTTTTCGTCGCTTCCAACTTTGTCTGGTTCGTGCGCATCGAGGGCGGCGCCGAGGAGCTCGAAGAGCGGATCATGGCCGTCGTGACGCAAGGCGGTTTGCGGCCCGGGACGCCGGTGGACCGGATCGATCGGGAACGGCTGCAGCGTTCGCTGCTTTTAGAAGTGAATGAGCTGGCATGGGCCGCCGTGAACGTGAAAGGCACGTTGGCAGTTGTCGAAGTCGCCGAGCGGACAGTCACAGAGACGGGAGAGAGCGCTGCCGGCAATTTGGTTGCGGCCCAGGGCGGAGTCGTCGAACAGGTGCGCGCCTTTCGCGGACACGCCGTCGTTAAGCCCGGGGACATCGTCCGTGCAGGAGACGTGTTGATTAGCGGATTTATTCCTCCGGAGTCGGATGAGCACAGGCGCCTGCTCGAGGAGAACCGCCCCCCCTACGTACGGGCTGACGGCGTCGTACGGGCGCGCATCTGGTACGAGGGGAAAGGGAGGGCGCACCTCGTCTCCTTGCGCGAGACGCCGACGGGAAATCGAGCCACAGGGTACCTGTTGCGCCTCGGTAATCGCACGTGGCAGGTTGGAAATTCCGGGCCTCCTTTCGAGTCGTACGTCGAGGCGCGCAGCGCTTGGGAGGCGGAGCTGTACGGCGGTTATCCGGTCGGTTTGGAGCGGGTTGTTTATATCGAGGTCGACCGTGAACGAGAACCGATCGATGAGGATGAGGCTTTGGAGAGCGCTAAGGCTGCGGCCCTCATCGACCTGGAGGCGCGCGTCCCCGAAGGCGCCGAGTTCGTCGACGGACCGCATGTGGATGTCCAGATCATCATCGAAGAGGGCAGACCGATCGCCCAGGCGCGCGCCTGGGTGGAAGTCCTCGGTGAACTCGGGCGGTTTGAGCCGATTGAATATTGACTGGGAAAGGCATGCGCGGCGACGGCCCCACGCGTGCGCGGGTGATGGATGTCACCTTGCGGCGAGGCCCGAGGTAGTGGTATAGTGTGTGCGTCGAGCGAATGTGGGAGAATAGCCTCAATATGGGGGACAAAGAGCGCCGCGGGAGGCGATGGACGAGCATTGAGCGATGCGTTGAATAGGCAAGAGTTCGTGGTGGATGACAACACGTCGGCGCTCGGCCTTTTTGGTCGCCGTGACGAGCACTTGCGCATGATTGAGAGCGCGTTCGACGTGCAGATCGTGGCTCGGGGCACCAAGCTGACGGTGACGGGGGCCAAGGACGGCGTCGAGGGAGCCGTGAAGGTGCTCGGTGACTTGGCAAAAGCTGCGGAGCAGCGGCCGTTCCTGGCCCCTCAAGACGTGCGGACCAGCATCGAGATGTACAAGCAAGGTTCGACCGCGACCATCTCCGATTTCCACCAAGACGTCGTGCAGGTGACTGCCCGGGGAAAGCGGATCAGCCCGCGTTCTCCCGGACAAAAAGAGTACGTTGACGCCATCCGCAAAAACGGCATCGTCTTTGGCATCGGACCGGCCGGAACCGGCAAGACCTACCTCGCGATGGCGATGGCGACGGCGGCGCTGAAAAACAGGGAGATCAATCGCCTCATCTTGACCCGGCCGGCCGTCGAGGCAGGCGAAAACCTGGGGTTTTTGCCCGGCGACTTGCAAGACAAGGTCGACCCGTACCTTAGACCGCTTTACGACGCGCTTTACGACATCTTGGGCGTCGACGTCTTTCAACGTTATATGGAGCGGGGCGTGATCGAGGTCGCCCCATTGGCATACATGCGCGGCCGGACGCTGGACGACGCGTTCATCATCCTGGACGAAGCCCAAAACACCACGCCCGAGCAGATGAAGATGTTTTTGACGAGGATGGGCTTTGGTTCCAAGATGGTCGTAACAGGAGACATCACTCAGATCGACTTGCCGGAGGGCAAGTTTAGCGGTTTGAAAGAGGTCCAAGACATCCTGGTCGGCATAGAAGGGATCGAGTTCATCTACTTGACTGACCGGGACGTCGTCAGGCACGAGCTGGTGCAGAGGATCATTAAGGCGTACGACAGGCATGATCAGGCTCTGGAGAGGCGAATCGGGACCAAAGGGGGCGCCCGTCTGCTTGAATCAGAGCGTACACCCGAGGCGGAAGTTGAAGGTGTACACGATCTTGAGCGCGTGTCCGGGGGTGACTTGGACGAGGAGCCTGTCGATTGGCAGTCATCGGGGAGCGCTGCCGAGGTGACCAAAGGATGAAACTCGTGGGTTCGCTGAAAGCCGCCTTGACGCGGTGGGGAATCGACACGTTCCACAAGACCGGAGTGCGTCAGTGGTTGGTGGCGGTTTTGCTCTTTTTGGCGCTCGGCGGCTTGCTCTTGGCGAATGTGGTTACCGACACGGTCGACGTGAGTGTGGGACAGGTCGCCCCTCGTGATATCGAGGCGCCATTTCGGGCGGTAAATCGGTACGAAACTGACCTTTTGCGGGCTACCGCCGCCGACCGCGCCGTCAAAGAGGCAGTCGACAACCGGGATAATTACGTCATCAACCAGGCGATCGCAATTAAGGCGCGAGAGCTCGTAGCCGACGTATTTGACCTCATCCAGGCGGCGGGCGGCGCCAACGTCGATCCGGTCTCCCTTGCGGAAGAGATTTCCGTGTCGATCAACCGGCCGCTCGATGCGGCCCACGTTCGCGTCGCAATCGAACTTCCCCAGGATCGGCTGGCGGAGCTGAAAGACGCGACATCTCAATTTGTCGCGGGGCTGCTCAACAACGAGCGCCTCGACGACGCGGCCCTCGCTGAAACGCTAGGGAACCTGGGCAGCCGCTTGGCGGACGTTCGCCCGGGCGATGTTCCACTTTCTCCCGAGGAGCGCGGGCTTGTCGCAGGGATCGTTGCGGGCGTGCTCGAGCCCAACCTCGTGCTCGACCTCCAGCGGCTCAATCGAGCGCGGGAGGAAGCCATCGCCAACGTCAAGCCCATCTATGTGGAGCGTGGCCAGATCATCGTCCGCAAGGGCGACCTGATCAGCGATGAGGACATTCGCATCCTTCAAGACCTCGGGCTTTTGCGAAGCAACGCGAATTACATGTCAGCGCTCGGCATTTTGCTCGTCGTCGCCATTATGATCGGCCTGTTCGGGGTTTACCTTTACCAGCATCGCCGACAGATCGTGACGGACGAGGGTCACCTCGCGCTCCTAGCGTTGGTGCTGGTCGTCGTGGCCGGGATCACCAAAGTGCTCAGCATTTTTCCCTCGGAGGCCCTTGGCTACTTGGCGCCGGTCGCTCTTGCGACCATGCTCATCGCGATCCTCCTCGACGCCCACGTCGCCATCATGGCCGCCGTATTCCTTTCGGTCATCGTCGGCCTCACTATGGGCCAGGAGCTCAAGTTTGCCGTCGTGGCGCTCGTGAGCGGACTTGTGGGCGTCTTTGGCGTTTCCAAAGTGGGCGAGCGGTCCGACTTGACGCGGGCGGGCGTCATCGTCGGGCTCGTGACGTTCGCGTCGATGGTGTCCTACGGCCTTTTTCGCGCGGACATGGGCATGGTGCAATACTCGATTCTCGGGGCGGTGAACGGCCTTGCTTCGGCGATCGGGGCCATTGGGCTGTTTCCGTACCTCGAAAGTGTGTTCGGAATTACGTCGAGCATTCGGCTTCTCGAGCTCTCCAACCCCAACCAGCCGCTCTTGCGCAAACTTCTCATGGAGGCCCCCGGCACGTACCACCACAGCATGATCGTGGGCAACCTGTCCGAGGCGGCGGCCGAGGCGATTGGGGGCGACAGCCTCTTGACTCGGGTCGGCGCCCAGTACCACGACATCGGCAAGACAAAGCGCCCGTACTTTTTCATCGAGAACCAATACGGCGGGGATAACCCGCACGACAAGATGTCGCCATACCTTAGCACGCTCATCATCACGAGTCACGTGAAAGACGGCGTGGAGCTTGCCCGCAAGTACCGCTTGCCCGAGTGTGTCGTCGATTTTATCCGCCAGCACCACGGCACGGCCTTGGTCAAATACTTTTACAACAAGGCCAAAGAGAACGCAAAGGACGAAAGTTGCGACGAGAAAGATTTTCGCTATTCGGGTCCCCGGCCTCAATCAAAGGAGACGGCGATCGTCTTGCTCGCAGACAGCGTCGAGGCGGCGGTCCGCACGCTGAGCAGGCCGACCCCGGGCCGGATCGAGGGACTTGTTCGCAAGATCATCAAAGATCGCCTGGCCGACGGCCAGCTCGATGAGAGCAACATCACGTTGCGGGACTTGGACAAGATCGCCGAGGCGTTCGTCAAGGTGCTCACGGGCATTTTCCACAACCGAGTCGAATACCCCGAAAACCTCATCAAAGAGATGGAAGTAAAGAGGGCTTAACAGATGGCGCTGATCGTCGACGTTGATGTGAGGATTGCACAATCGGACGCGGACCGGCTCGAACTGGAATCGTTTTTGACGCGCGTCGGCTCGCAGGTCCTGTCCGCCGAAGGGTGGAACGACGCGGAAGTGAGCGTCGTCGTGACGGGAGACGACGAGATTAAGGCGCTCAATCGGGAGTTTCGCGGCAAGGACGAGCCCACAGACGTGCTCTCCTTTCCTCTTGAAGAGTGGGATCTCGAGGAGGGAGAGGACGAGAGCGAGCTGGGCGATCCCTCGCCGCCTGAAGTCCTCCTTGGCGATGTGGTCATATCGCTCGAACGGGCAGCGGCGCAAAGCGACGAGTACGGTCACTCGCTTCAAAGGGAGCTAGGGTTTTTGCTCGTCCACGGCGTGCTACACCTCCTAGGGTACGACCACGAGACGGACGAAGAGCGACAGGCCATGCGCGAGCGGGAGGAGGCCATCTTAAGCCAACTTGGCCTCGAGGTCTGAGGCGCAAATCTATTCGGTGGGGCGCTTGATGACATGGCGGCGCGCAAAAACAAAAACTGGATCGAAAGTTTGAACCACGCCGTCTCAGGCGTCATTCACGCCGTGCGGACCGAGCACAACATGCGCATGCACGCGTTCATCGCGCTGCTCGTGCTCATGGCGGCCTTGGCGCTCGGCGTCTCTCGGTTTGAGACGGCGGCGCTGGTGCTGGTCATCGGCTTCGTCATGGTGGCGGAGCTCATCAACACCGCCATCGAAGCCGCGGTCGACCTCGTTACAAAAGAGTTTCACCCCCTGGCAAGGACGGCGAAGGACGTCGCCGCCGGCGCGGTCCTCATCGCGGCGATCACGTCGGTCTTCGTCGGCGTCGTCATCTTCTTTCCCAGGCTGTCGCGGCTTGCGGATGCGTCGCTCGAGCGCTTGACAACGGTGCCCGAAGTCGTCGCGCTCGCTGCGCTCTCCTGTGTGCTCATCATCGTCGTGTTGATCAAGGCCGAAGTGACGCCCTTTCGCATTCAAGGAGGATTTCCGAGCGCCCATTCGGCAGTCGCATTCTCCTTGGCGACGCTGATCTTTTTGTCCGGCGCTTCCGGAACGATCGTGCTGCTCGGCGGGGCCGTCGCGGCCTTGGTCGCGCAATCCCGAGTCGAGGCCAAGATCCACAACATTTATGAGGTAGCGATGGGCGCTTTGATCGGGACACTCGTAACGCTGCTCGTGGCGCGACTGTTGGCGGGGTGATTCACGGGTTGTCTGCAAATGGAGAAATCCGGCTGGGGAACAAGGAATTGGAAGCGCTGGTGGGGCATGCTATCCACGCGAGGCGGCACGCGTACGCGCCCTACTCCAAGTTTGAAGTCGGGGCTGCGCTGCTTGGCAAGCGTGGCGAAGTATACCTTGGCTGCAACGTGGAGAACGCCGCCTACCCACTCACGATCTGCGCGGAGCAGTCGGCGGTTGCCCGCGCCGTATCTGAGGGCGAGCGAAACTTCTTGGCGATCGCCATCGTCTCGAGCACGGGCGAACCTTGTGCGCCCTGTGGCGCGTGTCGCCAAGTGCTGAACGAGTTTGCACCGGACATGCTCGTGGTGACGACGTCCACGGCGGGAGAGCTCATTGTCTCGACGGTCCGGGAGTTGCTGCCGAGTGCGTTCGGCCCTCAAAACTTGCGCTGATTGGAGCTTTTAAATGGGAGATTTTCGATCCGGGTTTGTAGCGATCGTCGGCCGAGCGAACGTCGGCAAGTCGACCCTGCTCAACACGATCATTGGACAGAAGGTGACGATCGTCTCGGACAAGCCCCAGACGACGCGCAACCGCATTCAGTGCGTCTGGACGACCGATGAGTCGCAGGTCGTCTTCTTGGACACGCCAGGGTTTCACCGTCCCCAAGATCGCCTCGGAGAGGCGATGATGGAGGCCGCGCAGGAGGCGATCGCCGAGGTCGACGCGGTCCTTTTCTTGGTGGACGGACCGTCCGGAGCGGGTCGGGGCGATCGCATCGTAGCAGAGAAGCTCGCCAAGGCGACCACGCCGGTGCTGCTCGTCGTAAACAAGCTCGACGCCGTTCCGCGGGAGGAACGAGACGGGATCGTCGACAGTTTCCGAGCGCTCGGTTCGTTCGCGTCGGTGCATGGGATCTCTGCGCTGACGGGCGAAGGAGTGCCTGAACTTTGCCGCGAGATTCAAGACCTCCTACCCGTCGGACCCAAGTACTACCCGGACGACTGGGTGAGCGATCACCCGGAACGGTTTGTCGTGGCCGAGTTGGTCCGAGAGAAAGTGCTCCACCTGACGCGGGAGGAAGTGCCCCACGCGACCGCCGTCGAAGTGGAACGGATGGAGCGGGAAGAGGGACGTGACCTCGTCCACATCGACGCCACGATTTACGTGGAACGAGAGTCGCAAAAGGGCATCGTGATCGGCAAAAGCGGCGCCCTACTGAAAGAAGTGGGCACCCTTGCGCGTCAAGACATCGAGCGCCTCCTTGGATCGCCTGTCTTCTTGCAGCTATGGGTGAAGGTGCGGCGCGACTGGCGCGACCGGGAGAGCGCACTGAGAGAATTAGGGTACAAGTAAGGGGCGCCGGACACGTGAGAGTCGACGAATACGATTACGAGCTGCCCGAGTCGTTGATCGCGCAGGCGCCGGCGACGCCGAGAGACAGCGCTCGCTTGATGCACGTCTCCCGCGATGCGAGCGATTTTGATCACCGGATCTTCTCGGAGCTCCCCGATCTCCTCCGGCCGGGCGACTTGCTCGTGCTCAACGAGACGAAGGTGCTGCCCGCAAGACTGATTGGCGCAAAGCGCGGAAGCGGAGGCAAGGTCGAACTGCTCCTTTTGCACCGGAGGACGATCGACGTCTGGGAAGTCTTGGTGAAGCCGGGGCGGAGGCTCAGACCCGGCGCCTGGTGCACCTTCGGCAACGGCGAGCTGGAGGGGGAAGTGCTCGAAGAACTGCCCACAGGCGGGCGGCTCGTGCGATTCGTGTGGCAGGGGACGTTTGAGGAGACCTTGCACAAGCTCGGTGAGATGCCGCTTCCGCCCTACATCAAGGCGACGCTTGACCAGCCTGAGCGTTACCAGACCGTCTATGCCAAAAACGAAGGTTCGGCGGCGGCGCCCACGGCCGGGCTGCATTTTACGAACGCGCTGTTTGAGCGGCTCGAAGCGCGCGGGGTTCAGGTCGCTCGCCTGACGCTTCACGTGGGACTTGGGACCTTTCGGCCGGTCACTTCGGACACCATCGAGGCTCACGAGATGCACTCGGAGTACTATGAGATGCCTCCAGGCTGCGCCGAAGCGGTAAACGGAGCAAGGAGCGAGGGCAATCGCATCGTCGCCGTTGGGACGACGGTCGCTCGCACTCTGGAAACCGTGGCGAACGAGCGAGGCGAGGTCCGTGCCGGGCACGGCTGGACGGATATATTCATCTACCCCGGATACACATTTCGGTGTGTGGACGCGCTGATCACAAACTTTCACCTGCCTCGATCGACGCTCCTCATGCTCGTAAGCGCGTTTGCCGGACGGGAACGGATCATGTCGGCCTATGAGGAAGCAAAGCGGCTCGGCTATC
>CAYRIY010000076.1:0-17873 GCA_964424335.1 uncultured Clostridia bacterium | reverse complement strand
GAGCACACGGTTCATACCCGTGGCGTCGCTGGTTCGAATCCAGCCACCGCTACCATGGCAAACACGCCGGAGTCATTGGGCTCCGGCATTTTTGTATCCGCTTTGTGGATTTGGAAAGTGTCGGAATAGACAATCCCCAATGACTTTGACCATGCGGCCATGCGAGTGATGGGAGGCGTTTTGAGTTGGAGAGCACGCTCGGATACATAGCGGCGGCGTACGTGTTTTTGACGGGCATCGCGCACCTCGCTACGACGAGGACGCGCAAAGAGGTCGACATCAAGCGATTTCGGATCGTGACCGCCACGGCAATGGTGATGGCCCTACTTTACGTCGTGAAGTGATGTCACACTCTTTGGAAGGTTAGAGCAGCCAGTCCTCTAGGACGGCGACCGGAATGGCAAGGCCTCGGTCGGGCATTCCATCTTCTTTTGGAAGCTGGGCAAATACGACGCCGAGGACGCTTCCTTGGTCGTCAAAGACCGGGCTTCCGCTGCTGCCCGGATGGATCGGCGCCTCGAGCACCATGGCAACCATCGGCGCCATTCCCTCGGCAGCCGACGTGAATGCGTACGATCGCAGCGTGCCCCTGACGGCCGTGTTGGCGATGCCAAGCGGATTGCCGATGATGTACACTGGGGTGCCGACGAGCGGCGGCTCGCCCGAGGCGACTGTCACGGTGGGGAGATCTCGCTCGTCGGAGCGCAGGCGCACGATGGCCAGGTCGGCCCTTGGGTGCGTGATCCAGTTCCCTACGGGGAAGGTCCCCCTCCCACGGAATGTGACCGTGATGCTCCGGGCGTCGGCCACGACGTGCTTGTTCGTGACGATGACCCCGTCCGGGGCGACGTTGAATCCCGACCCCAAAGCGGACTCGCCGTTTCGCCGCACGATGTTGAGCAAGACCGAGGCCTCCCGCAACTCCTGAATGAGAGGAACCTCTTCGAGCTCCCTCGCCTCGTACAAGAAGGAAAGAGAAGGTGTGTCTCGCAGGTCGGCAAACGGGCGAAGAAAGATGACGAGCAGCCCCATCAGCGCGACCACGGCGACGAGGATGACCAGTGGATGACGCCGACGAGACAGGGCGGTAAGGTCCTCGTCGTCGATCGGATCGGCTTGGCTGTCTTCTAGAAGATCGCCGTCAAACTCGGGGTCGGGCCCTTCGGGATGGCGTTTCAATTCGTCGGACATGCATCATCGCCTGCTTTTTGGGAGCGCTCGTGTCAAGTGTACGAAAATGTGCGTGCGTTGACAATCACGCATCGGTCGAATGACTTCCCTAAAGCGCGACGCGGCCCGTCTCTTTCCACGTGGGAAGGAAGGAGACGGGCCGCGTTGTTGCGGTCTCGATGTGCAATGGTCCTACTTTTTAGTTGCTGAGCAAGATCTCCGTCATGTGCTCGATTTGAAGCAGCGCCTCTTCGACGCTGATCTCGCCTTCGAGCGCTTGATTTAGGTACTGCTGGAACGGAGTGGCCCACTCGCGGTAGCGGGGGAACGTCGGTTGCGGCAAGCCGTACTCAAACACTTGCCAGTACAACTCCCTGGGCTCAGGAATCGGCGAATCCTCGACGGCCGCCGCCTCGAAAAGGTGGCTCTTGAGCGAGCCCGTGCCGTAACCTTCCATAAACCGACGCCACTGAGCCTCTTCGGAGGTCAAGTACTTGAGGAGGCGCCAGGCCTCTTCGGGATGCCGCGTGCGAGCGGCGATTTGGAGCCCGCTGCCGCCGACCATGGCGATCCGCTTCTCTTCCCCGTTGTAGGGATTCCACATGATGCCGTAATCAGGGCCGGTGCCCGCGAGGTGCGCCGTGTGCCATCCTTGGAAGGCCCACGGGCCGTGTCCCAAGCTGATCGCGGAGGTCGTGGCAGCGCTCGGCGGAGCCGAGACGCGGTGGACGTGCACCAAGTCTTGCAAGAACTGGAGCGTCTCAGCGACCTTGGGCGTGTTGACCGTCGTTGCGCTGAAGTCCGGAGTCCACAGGTCCGTGTCGTTTGCCCAAAACCAGGTCCAAATCGTCATCGGGTGGGTGCCGACCTGGATGCCCTCTCGGACGATGGCGCCGCTTTCGTCAAAGCGGACCAGTTTGGAGGCGTGCTCGACCAACTCGTCCCAGGACCAGGGGTCCAGGCCCGGATGAGGCACTCCGTTTTCGTCAAAGAGGCCTTTGTTATACCGCGTCAGGCCACGGCCGTTTGCCGAAAAGGGAAGGCCGAACTGGCGTCCGTCCGGAGACTGGAACAAGGGCATGAGCTGGGGTACGAACGCATCTTGAAAGTCAGGATCTTTCTCGAGCCACGGCGTCAGATCCTTGAAGATCCCCATCTCCTGCCAGTTGGGGAAGTCGTCGCGCGACGAGATCAAGACGTCGCCGATCGTGCCGGTGGCATGGCCGATCGGAAGTTGATCCCACGGGCTGCTCATATGGAGAAACTCGACTTCGATGTCGGGGTTGAGACGCATGAAATCTTCGATGATGGCAAGCTCGGCCTCTTGGTGCTGAGCGTTCATCCATCCCGCCCAGTAGCTGATCTTGACCTGGGCGTGACCTGCAGCGGCTAGGCTGGCTACCAAACCGACGCACAGCGCGAGTATGAGAAGTCGGTGACGCATATTTGATTTCCCTCCCAAATTGTTTGAGTATTGATGCTCCGTGACCATTCGATGACGACGCCGCTTTGTTTCGAACATTCGGCAACCTCCCTAGGCCGTCACCTCGCTTACGAGATTATCGGTACTTGGTGTGGGCGCGCATCTAAGACACGCACCGTGGTCATACCATTCATACCGTATTGTTTGTGTGATTTTTCCGGGACGAGCCGAAGATTCCTTCTTCGAATCTGGGAAATTCGACAAAATTTAATAGGAGACCAGCAAACTGGCGGCGAACAATTGACCTGACGATCCGATTGAACACTAGGGCCCGGCGTTTTGCTGCGCGCCTATGTTGGTAGGATTGGTATGACAGCTAAATGGCGCGAAGAGGAGCAAAGCGATGCCTCCCACGTTGAAGGAGATTACAAAAGAACGTATCCTCGGGCTGATCAGGAGTGGCGAGTGGAAACCCAATGATCAAGTTCCGTCGGAGCGGGCCCTGTCCGAAGCGTTTGGCGTGAGCCGAGTGACGATTCGCGAAGCGCTGCAGGCGCTCGATGCGCAAGGCGTCTTTAGGAGAGTGCCGGGGACCGGAGCTCGCATCGTGGCTTCGCCCACGGGCATTCGATCGCGGGAATTGGGGCTTGTGGTGCCCGACATTCGCAGCAACCACTTCGGCGCGCCGGTGGATTCGTTCTTTGAGTACGCGGCGGAAAGCGGCTATGAGGTCTCGGTGCGGCTCTACAGGGAGGCGCCTGAGCGCTTTGAGGCATACATCGAAGATCTCGTGGAGAAAGGGATCGCGGGAATAGCGGTGGTGATCCCGCGCAACTGCCCCAACTCCAGCATCGCGCTGCTCGAGCGGATTTCGTGTCCGATCGTGTTGATGAGCAGGGGCGTAGAGTACCTCGCAGCGCACCAGGTCGTCGTCGACAACGAACGTTTGGGTGAGCTTGCCACGGAGCATCTTTTGGCGCTCGGTCACACCCGGATTGCATGTCTTGCCGTTTCCGACTACCCGGTCGGTCGAGAGCGCGCGCACGGGTACCGCAAGGCGCTTCGTAAGCGCGGCGTTCCCTTCGATCCCGAACTGGTCGTCGAGCTAACGTCCTTTCCTTTGAGCTCCGACGCCGGAGCCAAAGCGATCGAGGACTTACTCGAGCGAGAGATCGACTTCACGGCCGTCGTCGGTTTCAACTACCGTCAATCAGCGCTCGCCTTGTCGGCGCTCGAACGGGCAGGTAAGCGAGTGCCCGAGGAAGTCGCCGTCATCGGTATCGACGAGCCGCACGACGGCCTTTTGCCAAACCTCAGCACGGTCGTCATCGACTGGAAAGAGCTTGGGCGCGTTGCGGGAGCCACGCTCATCAACGAGGTCGAGCGACCGGGTGTGACTCGTCCTACTATTTTTTGGTGCCGGACGAGCGTCGTTCCCAGGCAAAGCTGTGGATACATCCAGACGATGGGCAAAAAGCACGCCTAACACCGGGTCCGCGAGCGCCTATAGGTCAGGCGAGCACCAGATAGTCCGTGTCTTCCCACGACGTTTCCGCTCCGACCTCGTCGAAATAGACTTTGCCGATCATGAAGTGAATGCGTATGAACTCCGGAAACCAGTGGATCGCGACGACCTCGCCGTCGGCGACTTCGTATCCAACATCCCCCCGCAGAATGAAAACCCGTACCCGCCCTTCGTGAAACGAGGCCCGTCTCAGCTTTCTGAGCAGCTCCGGATGGATTTGGTGCGACGCATAAGCCAGGTGGTAAAAGGCCCCGCTCCCCAGTTGATTCAGATTGTCTGCAACCCAAGCGCCCTGAACCGCCAACCTCATGTGATCACCCCATCAGTGAGCAGCGAACGGTCGATGTACATTATGCGTCGCCGGACATGCGCGACGTGAGAATGAAGTCTCGTTCGTGGTCCCAAGCGGCGTATCAGGTCGTTTTCAAATCCCGATGAAGGCGATGAAATCGGCAGGTGAAGAGGTCGGAAGGCGGAATGGATATCGTCGGAGGTGTGTGTCCATGAATGAAGCGGTAATCACCATTCACCGATACCTCGGTGAGTCCCTCGTCACGATTGCGGTTATCGGAGCGCTGCTTGCCCTCTTTTCGACAGATCCAAAGAGCGGCGTCACCAGGGCGGCCTGGATCGTAGTGCGGATCTTCGGCGTGCTGATCTCGGTCCAGTGGTTGCTTGGGATCATCAACTACTTCATGTTGCCGAGCGCCGTTCGGCCGAGTCTCGCGCACCCAATACTCATGACGCTCATCGTTGCGGCCTTTCACCCCGCACAAAGGCGCGTGCAAAAGCTCGACGGCGCTCCCAGGTGGCCCATGTTGGGATTGCTCGCCGTGACCGCAATACTTCTTTGGATTGGAATCGGTTTGGTCTAGCGCGCATGATGACCGATTCCCAAGCAGTTTCGGAGGTGCTATAAGTGATGATCAAGCGGGACAACTGGATCGGAGGGGCATGGAGCCCCGCGTCCACCGGTGAAACGAGAGAAGTTAGAAACCCGTCCGACTGGGACGACGTCCTCGGCGAAGTCGCCGCCTCGACGCCCTCGGACGTTGCTCGTGCCGTCCAGGCCGCTCACGATGCATTTAAGGGTTGGGCGAGGATGCCCGGTCCGGCGCGGGCCCGGGTCCTGTCGAAGGCAGCGAAGATCCTTGCTTCTCGCCTCGAGGAAGTCGCGCAGTTGCTCTCAAGAGAGCAGGGTAAACCGATCGGCGAGGCTCGGGGCGAAACCCAACGGGGCGTTGACCTCCTCGAGTATTACGCTGGAGAGGGCTGGCGAAGCACGGGCGACGTGATTCCGTCCGCCGCGCCGGACACGCTGATGTTCACGACGCGGGAGCCCTTGGGGGTCGTGGGCGTCATCACGCCGTGGAACTTCCCGCTTGCAATTCCGCTTTGGAAAGCGTGCCCGGCATTGATCTACGGCAACACGGTCGTCCTAAAGCCGGCCGGCGACGCTCCGTTGACGGCTCTTGTCCTGCCCGAAATCTTTGAAGAAGCGGGGATGCCCGCAGGCGTCTTCAACGTCGTGACCGGTTCCGGCGCCGCGCTCGGAGATGCGCTCGTCACGCACGAACACGTAAAGGGCGTAACCTTTACCGGTTCCAACAACGTCGGCGCACACATCGCGAAGCTCGCCTCCGCTCGAGGCATCAAGTACCAGCTCGAGATGGGCGGTAAAAACGCTGCGATCGTTTTGAAAGACGCGGACCTCGACCAGGCGGCCGACATCGTGATCAGCGGCGCCATGAGGTTTGCCGGGCAAAAGTGTACGGCGACCAGCCGGGCAATCGTCGAATCCGAAGTCCTCGAAGCCTTCACCGCGAAGGTCGTCGAGCGAGCGGAGGCCCTCAAGATCCGGCACGCTACCGATGACGAGGCGTACCTTGGCCCCGTCGTCAACCGCTCCCAGCAGGAGAGCGTCCTGTCTTACATCGAGATCGGCAAGGCGGAAGGACAGCTCGTGTGCGGCGGGGGACGTCCGACCGGCGAGGCCTACGAGAAAGGATTCTTTGTCCAGCCGACAGTCTTCACGGGCGTGAGGCCTGATGCTCGCATCGCTCAAGAAGAGATCTTTGGACCCGTGCTCGCACTGATTCCGGCAAATGGAGTCGAAGAAGCGATCGAGATCGCCAATGGGGTGCAGTACGGTTTGAGTTGCTCGCTCTTTACCAAGGATCTGAACGCGGCGCTCAAGTACATACGCGACATCGAGGTCGGCATGGTGCGCGTCAACGCCGAGACGGCGGGCGTCGAGCTGCAGGCGCCGTTTGGCGGTTACAAGGCGAGCAGTTCCAACTCGAGGGAGCAGGGCAGGGCTGCGATCGAGTTCTTTACTCAGATCAAGACTGTCACGATCGCTCAGGCTGGAGGCAATTAATAATGAAGCTCATCCGGTTTCGGTATGAGGGCGAAAAGCCCAGGCTGGGCGTCGTGGAACGCGGTCAGGTGTACGACCTTGCGGGACAACTTCCATATGCCACCCTCGGCGATTTGCTTGCGGCCGAGGGCAGACTGTCCGAGCGGATCGACGAGCTCAAGTCCGCGGTGAGCGGCGCGACTGCGGCCTTTGAACTGACCGACCTCCTGACGGCTGGTCGCCAGGACGTGGGCGGCAAACAGGCGCGCCTGCTTGCGCCCGCGGACGAGCAGGAAGTGTGGGCAAGCGGCGTGACGTACAAGCGGAGCGAGGAAGCGAGAATGGCCGAGTCAAAGGGCGCGGCGCAGTTTTACGCTCTGGTGTACGACGCCGACCGGCCTGAGCTTTTTCTCAAGGCGACGGCGCACCGCGTCGTCGATCCGTTCGGAGACGTCGGCATTCGCCGGGATGCGGCGTGGAACGTTCCCGAGCCTGAGCTGGGCGTCGTGCTCAGCGCGAACATGGAAGTGCTCGGCTACACGGTCGGCAACGACATGAGCTCGAGGGACATCGAAGGCGAAAACCCGCTCTACCTGCCGCAGGCCAAGGTATACAAAGACTCCTGCGCGCTCGGGCCAGCCATTGCACTTGATATTGACGATCCACACAGCCTTGGGATTCGGCTCACAATCAAGCGAAACGGAGACCAAGTCTTTTTTGGCGAGACCAACACCGATCAGATGAAGCGGAAAATCGACGAGCTCGTCGAGTATTTGGGGCGGGCGTACGACTTCCCCAAAGGCGCGGTGCTCCTTACGGGAACGGGCATCGTCCCCGATGACTCGTTCACGCTCCAAGAGAGCGACGTGGTTGAGATCGAAATCGACGGGATCGGAACGCTTACGAACATCGTGAAGTGGGTAGGTCGCTCGGCAAAGTAGCAACCTTCGGCGCGTCCGGTTTTGGGATCGGACGTCACATGCGAGTCGCATCGTAAAGGAGCGTTGCCTTCGTGATAGAGTACGTACTTGCGATTGACCAGGGGACGACAGGCACCACCGTCATGCTCTTCGATCGTGAGGGACGAGCGGTCGACCGCCGATACCGTGAGCTAGAGCAGCACTTTCCGAGCCCGGGCTGGGTCGAGCACGACGCCGAAGAGATTTGGGCGCACGTCGCTTCGCTCATAGCCGAGATTGCAAGGGATTGGAGCCTATCGCCCCTCAATTTGAAGGCGATCGGAATCACGAATCAACGTGAGACCGTGGTGATCTGGGATCGAAGGACAGGGCGCCCCCTCCACCGGGCCATCGTCTGGCAATGCAGGCGCACTGCGGAGCGTTGCCGGACGTTGAAGGAGCAGGGACTCGAAGGCGAGATCCATCAAAAGACGGGTCTGTACCTCGACCCCTACTTTACAGGCAGCAAGCTGGAGTGGCTCCTGCAGCACGCCGATGGAGCAAGGGAAGCCCAGGCTCGCGGCGATTTGGCTTGCGGCACGATCGATTCGTGGCTCATCTGGAATCTGACGGGCGGAGATGTGCACGCCACCGATGTGACGAACGCCTCACGGACGCTGCTTTTCGACATCAACACTCTGCGCTGGGACGATGGACTCCTCGACCTATTCGGCGTGTCCAAGAGCGCCCTGCCTGAGGTTCGCCCCAGCGTGGGCCGTTTCGGCGCGACTCGAGGCGTGGACGGGTTTCCGGACGGCATTCCGATCTCGGGATGCGCCGGAGATCAGCAAGCGGCATTGTTTGGCCAAGCATGCTTTGAGCCGGGGATGGTCAAGAATACGTACGGGACGGGCGCATTTTTGTTGATGAACGCTGGCGAAACCCCGCCCGCCACGCATGGAACGGGACTTCTTTCCACCGTAGCATGGGCGATCGAAAGTCTTGATCGCCCTGTGTACGCGGTCGAAGGCAGCGTCTTCGTGGCCGGCGCAGTTGTGCAGTGGCTTCGAGACGGTCTCGGGCTCATCGGCTCGGCGGCCGAAACACAGGCGCTCGCTGCTTCGGTCGAGGACAGTGGCGGGGTGTTTTTCGTTCCGGCGTTCGTGGGCCTGGGCGCGCCTGAGTGGGACCCCTTTGCACGGGGCGCAATCTTGGGTATCACACGAGGGACGACCAAGGCGCATCTCGTGCGGGCGGCCCTCGAGTCGATCGCATTTCAAAGCCGAGACGTCATCGAGGCCATGCGCCAGGCAACAGGGCGCGACCTCGAAATAGTGCGCGTCGACGGCGGGGCGAGCGCCAACGACCTTCTGCTTCAATTTCAAGCGGACATTTTGGGCACCTCGGTCGAGCGCCCGCAGATGGTTGAGACGACCGCCTTGGGAGCCGCCTTCATGGCGGGCATCGCTGAGGGCGTTTGGAGCGGTACGGACGAAGTCGCAAAGGCATGGAGGTCCGAGCGGATCTTTGCGCCCGCGATGACGCAAGATGCGCGCGATGCGCTCATCGGGTCGTGGCGACGGGCCGTAGAGCGGTCCAAGGCATGGGCGGACAGGGAAAACGTCGTTTGAGCGTTTTTACTTCAAGAGAAAACGCTTAAACAACGTTTGAAACAGAGAGCGCTCGAATGGCGGCGTCCACCGGGCCACTCGAGCGCTCCAACGACGGCGGATCAGGCGTTCGCTTCGGCCGCCTTGGCGTTTGGCTTGCCAAACCAAGCCTCAAACACAGGGGGCACTTCAAAGGCCTCCGCAGCGTCGCTCCG
Source organism: uncultured Clostridia bacterium (assembly GCA_964424335.1). Classification (GTDB taxonomy): domain Bacteria; phylum Bacillota; class Limnochordia; order DTU080; family RSA5; genus CAYRIY01. Next base: position 8,672 of record CAYRIY010000076.1, on the reverse strand, counting down.
GTCGACCTCTTTGCCGTCCTTGATGAGGATCATCATGGGCGACGTCGAAATGCTCCACTCGTCAAAGAGGTGCGGGTACGTCGGCAAGTTTACTTCGTAAAAGTCGGCGCGGTCTTGGTAATACGGGACGATCTCCTGGAGCACGCGGTTAAGCTTTTTGGTCCAGCCGCAGAAGTCTTTCCCGAACTTGAGGACGACGGGGCGCTCGGCCTCTGCGATCACCTTGCGAATGCCATCGGGATCGAGGTTTTCGAGTCCGCTTGGAACTCGCTTGGTATAATCGCAGTCGGCGTGTTCGTCGAGGATGGCTTTGAGGTCGATGCCTTCGAACGTATCGGCCATAGCTGCTCCCGCTTGGGCCCGCGATTTTTCGCGGACGTGTGCGGGAGACTCACCTCCTGATAAGAGTCAATGTGGCTGGATTTCAGTATACCAGATCCAAGGCGCAAGTAGGAGCCGAATGGACGGCAGGGCGTAGGCGCCTCTGGGACGAAGATGAAGCACATTCGACGAAAAAAGGAGCTCTACAAACTATGCCGTTGATTCCAATGGTGCAAGTCCTGCGCGAAGCAGCCAAAAAGGGCTACGGTGTGGGCGCATTCAACGTCAACAACATGGAGCAGATTCAAGGGATCATGCAGGCGGCCAAGGAGTGCAATTCACCCGTCATTCTCCAGGCGAGCCGGGGCGCGCTCAAGTACACAAACTTGGTCTACCTCAAGCACCTGGTTCAAGCCGCGGTCGAGGAGTATCCGCAGATCCCGGTCGTGTTGCACTTAGACCACGGCGACTCGCTCGAGACCGTCAAGACCGTGATCGACCTCGGCTTTACCAGTGTGATGATCGACGGTTCACACTTTGATTTTGAAAAGAACATCGCGATCACCAAAGAAGTGGTCGACTACGCGCACGAATTCGGCGTCTCCGTCGAAGCGGAGCTGGGCACGCTCGGCGGCATCGAAGAAGACATCGTCGGCGAGGTGCAACTGACCGATCCGGACCAGGCCGAGGAGTTTGTGGCGCGCACAGGCTGCGACTCGCTTGCGGTTGCGATCGGCACGTCGCACGGCGCGTACAAGTTTAAAGCCGAGCCCAAGCTCGAACTCGACCTGATCTCCGAGATCAAGAGCAGGGTCAAGATTCCCCTTGTCATGCACGGGTCGTCTTCGGTACCGCCCGAACTGGTCGATGTGATCAACGCCCACGGCGGCAAGATCGAGCACAGCTTTGGCGTGCCGATCGAAAGTATCCAGCAGGGCATCAAAAACGGGGTCTCTAAGATCAACGTCGACACGGATATCCGGCTGGCCATGACCGGGGCGGTCCGCAAAGCGCTTGCGGAAGACCCGACGAAGTTTGACCCGAGGGACTACCTGGCGCCGGCGCGTCAGGCGGTGGTCGACGTCGTCAAGGCCCGCATGGAGGCGTTTGGCAGCGCCGGACACGCTGGCGATTACGAGCCGATGACCCTCGAGGACGCAAAGCGTGAGTATGCCGCGAAAGGCTGATGCTCGTGTTTGAAGGCGTATATCCGCCGATACCGACGCCTTTTGAGGCGGGCGAACTTTCCCTGGCCGCGCTGGGCGCAAACCTCGACAAGTGGCTTGAAACGGGCCTGCACGGGTTTGTCGTCGCGGGCTCGAACGGGGAGAGCGCCTACCTTACCATTCAAGAACGGATCGCGCTGATTTCGGCGGTGCGGGCGCGGGCCGGAAGCCGCCGGGTGATCGCAGGAACCGGGCTCGAGACCACGGCCGCGACCATCGAGTTGACGAAGGCGAGCGCGGACGCCGGGGCGAATGCGGCCCTGGTGCTCCCGCCGCATTTCTTCGTGGGCCAAATGACGCCCGATGTCCTGCGACGTCATTTTGAGGCCGTAGCCGAGGCCTCGCCCATCCCGATCCTGCTTTACAACATGCCGAGGAACACCGGCATCAACCTCTCTGCCGAACTCGTAGCCACGCTCGCGCTGCACCCCAACATCGTCGGCATCAAGGACAGTGGCGGCGACATCGTTCAGATCACGGAAATCGTAAGCCGAACAGGCCCGGACTTCGAGGTGTTCGCAGGCTCGGGAAGCATATTGTTTCCTGCGCTCGCTGTCGGTGCACGTGGAGGCATGATGGCGGTCGCCAACGTCCTGCCCGATGCATGTTGCGCGCTGTACGCCTTGGCCCAGGAAGGGCGGTACGACGAGGCGCGGCGGGTGCAGCATGCGCTGCTGCAGGCAAACGCTGCCGTCACGATCCGCTTCGGCGTGCCGGGCCTCAAAGCCGCCATGGACGCACTTGGGTACTTTGGGGGCAATCCGCGGCCGCCGCTCTTGCCGTTGCCTGCGAGCCAGCGGGCCGTCGTCGTCGACATTGTGCGCGCTGCTGAGGAGCAAATCGATCAAATCCTCGGACCTCGTTGACCATACCGTGGGAGGGAGCGCCGATGCCGTCGACCGACGTTCGCATCGAACGGGTTGGATCCGGGAGCTACTACCTCGATCGTCCGCCAGGGGTCGACGGCCCCTCCACGCCGCCTCGGCGTGCCCATTTTCTCGACGGTCCGATGCCGACCAACCGATTTTGGAGTTCGGCGGCGTGTAAGTCCTTCTCCGATCCGATTTACGCGCACCCCCTGGCTGTGAAGGCCGGTCCGGATGGACTTGGCATCAGTTATCCGGACATCGAAGCCTTCTCGGGTGATGAGGCGGAGCGTCGATCTGCCGCTTTTCACGCCTATTACCGCGAAGAGCTGGTCCTCGGTGTTGCGGGTTGCACGTTTGCGGAGGCAGTTGTCTCGGGGTACTCCGACTGGACGGTCGATCTCTCCTTTCTTGCCGAGACGCATGTAGAGTCGCTCCTGGACGTGCGAGTCGGTCACGGATTTCCGTATGTTTATGCCAATGTGCTCGGCGGCCGCCCGTCCTGCACCTTCCGGGAAAAGCCCGAGGAGTGGCATTTCGAAGAGCCCCATGCGATCGGCCTCAAGGTGGGGGACAATGCCTACGGCCTCTTTGGGCCGCCGGGGAGCGTGTGGACTTGGGACGGCGCCCATCGCCTTCTGTGCGACATGCCGGCAGGGGACCGGAGCCTAGCGATTGCGATCCTCCCGAATACCGACCGAGAGACGTTCTTGCTGTTTGCCAAGCACGCCCGCGCCGTTCCAGAAGATACCGACGCGTCGTTCACGTACGACGCCCAAACAGGCCGCGTGAAAACACAATTTGTCGTGGCGACCCAGCAGGGCGACTCCACCGCGCCCGTGATCGCACTCTACCCACACCAGTGGGCCGCCTTGGATCTCGATGAAAGCGACATCACGGTCACTCCGCACACCTATCGATCTCCGCGAGGCCTTATGCGCCTTGTAGCAGGGCGGCGCTTCGTCACGTCCCATCGCTTCAGCGGCATATTGCCGTACCTTCCGTTGGGCGAAACCGCCGACCAAGCGCTCCTCAAACAATTGCTGGCCGACGCGCTCCGGGCTCCGATGTGGCCGCTTGGCATGGGATCGAAGCGGTACGATACGTACCTTGTGGGAAAGAGCCTCAATCGGATCGCGCAGCTCGTTCCGATCGCCGACCAACTGGGCGACATCGACGCTCGGGACCGGCTCCTTGGCGCATTGAAGGGGCGCCTCGAACGTTGGTTCACCGTGCCTTCGCAAAGGCCGGAGCAAAACGGCGCCGCGGATGAGTTTTTCTGGTACGACGATGCGTGGGGCGCATTGCTCGGCCACCCGTCAAGCCACGGCGCGGCGACGGATCTAAACGACCATCACTTTCACTACGGCTACTTCATCCACGCGGCGGGGATCGTTGCCCTGTACGACCGAGCGTGGGCGAACGACGAGGCGTGGGGCGGCATGGTAAAGCTCCTTGCTCGTGACTTTGCCTGCCTTGACAAGAAAGATCGTCAGTTTCCGCGCCTGCGCTGCTTTGACCCGTTCGCGGGACATTCGTGGGCGTCGGGGACGGCTGCGTTTCGCGAGGGAAACAACCAGGAGTCGTCTTCGGAAGCGATGCACGCCTGGGCAGGGCTGATCTTGTTTGGCGAAGCGACGGGCGACCGGGCCTTGCGGGACCTTGGGGTGTGGGGTTATGTCGTAGAGTCCCATGCGGTCTGGCACTATTGGTTCGACGTGACAGGCTCGCACTTTCCGGGCGCATACGGCCACAAGGTGATCGCTCGACTCTTTGGGAGCGGTGGGGACCACGACACCTGGTGGACGCGCCACCCGATCGAGGTGCACGGGATCAACGCACTGCCGCTCACCGGCGCTTCGCTCTACTTAGGCGCGCATCCCGAAAGAGCCAAGCTGACGCTCGATGAGTTGTGGGATGAGACCGGCGGCGCGATCACCCATTGGGCGGACATCATCTATGGCTTTCTCGCGTTGGTGGACCCAGTTCGGGCCTGGCAAGCGTGGCCGCTCGAGGGCGCACCGGAGTTTGGCGAGACAAAAGCGCGCACCTACCATTGGCTCGCAGCGCTTCGGAGCCTAGGCCGCGTCGATCCGCAAACGAGCGCCGACATCCCGCTTGCGGCCGTATTTCAAAAAGAGAACCTCACAACCTACGTAATGTATCACACGGACATGTCCAGACGCTCCGTAGCATTTTCGGACGGAGCCGTATGGGAGGCGGAGCCGTTTTTACTCACCGTGCGGGAACGACGCCTTCCATAAGTCGTTGATCCTCTCGTCCGAGAGGGGCGCCCCGCCAAGATATTCAAAGGAATCCGTCAGTTGACGCGGAATACGTTGAACGTCGCCATTTTGCGACTTTATTTTGTCGACTTCGCTTAAGCGCTTCAGCAACGTTTTTGGGGGATGGACGTGAACCACAAGATCAGCGCTCCGACTGACCGGGAAGACGGGGGCAATGGATCGCCGGCTCCGCCCGCACGCTCGGACATTGGTCGGCGGCCGCCGACCATAGCCGACGTGGCTCGCCTCGCAGGAGTCTCCCAGGCGACGGTCTCCTACGTGATGAACGGGCGCAATCGAGTGGGCGACGAGACGAAGCAAAAGGTGCGCAAGGCAATCGCCGCGCTCAACTATCAGCCGCACAGCGCAGCCCAGAGCCTTGCCTCGCAGCACGTGGGCAGCATCGGTCTCGTGATTCCGCACAGCCCGGACGACGTCTTCGCCGATCCGTTCTTTCCGGAGTTGATGCGGGGAATTGGACGGGCGGCGGATCGCCATCGCAATACGCTGGTCTTTTCGATGACCAAGGGGGCGCACGTGTACGACCAGGCTGAAGCGATCGCAAGATCCCGGCGTGCGGACGGCCTGATCGTCGTCGACCCGGGCGAAGACTCAAGCCGCATCGTCGATCTCGTGTCTCAAGGTGAAAAGGTGCTCGTGATCGGGAGGCAGCGAGAGCCTGGGCTTTGCTACATCGACGTGGACAACGAGGGCGGCGCCTATCAGGCGGCGCGCCACTTGCTTGCCTTTGTCGCTCCCGGTCGGCGCATAGCGATCATTGCCGGCCCCGAAAGGCAGCCCGCCTCCAATGATCGGTTGGTCGGATACCGTCGGGGCATCGAAAGCATGGGCCTAGACCCTGCCGACGCCCTGGTCGTGCACGGCCGGTTCACCGAGGAGAGCGGGTATGAGTGTATGCAAGGCCTCCTAAAAGATCACGAGCAATACTTGGTCCTTGCCGCCAACGATTTGATGGCGATCGGCGCCATGCGGGCCGTATCGGAGGCCGGACTTGCAATCGGCCGCGACGTAAAGCTCGTAGGATTTGACGATGTTTCGTACTGTCGTTTCGTGACCCCGCCCTTGACCACCGTCAGGCAGCCCGTGGGGGAACTAGGAGAGCGGGCCGCCGAGACTTTGATCACGTGGCTCAAGACGGGGCGTCCCCCAGAGGCGACGATCCTGCCGGTGCAGTTGGTTGTGCGGCGTACATGCGGTTGCACCGATGGCGCTGGACCGCAAAGCGACAACTAGAATTCGTGAGGGGGTGAACGCCAAGGGTGACCTTTAAACAACGCCAGCACCTATAGACCCATCGCGCGAGTGTCGTCACAATGTAGCGAAGAAAAGCAATCATGAGGAGGTTGCAGTCCATTGCGAAGGTCGATAAGCGTGTTGCTATTGGTGGCCGCGCTGACCGCCGTCTCCGCGGCTCAGGAACCGATCGTGCTTCGAATGTTTAGCGGCTACTCGAACGACGGTACGCCGGGATACGCTGTCCTTGACCCATACTTGCGCATGTACGAAGCGATGAACCCCCATGTCCGCATCGAGAACATGGGTAGGGAGCACGACATGGACAAGGTGATCACGATGTTTGTCGGCGGAGAGGGTCCCGACATCGTCGAAGGCGGGACGATCCACCTCTTGCGTCTTTACAACGCAGGGCTCCTCGCCACAGTGCCGTCTCGTTTGGCCGATCGTCTCCATCAAGAGATCTTTCCTATTTCCGTCCAATCGCTGACCATTGATGGCCGGTTGATCGGTGTGCCGGTCGAGAACATGACCACCGGCCTCGTGTATAACAAGCTGCTGTTAAACGAGTCCGGGTACGGAGAGCCGCCGCGCGACGTGGCCGAGTTTGAAGAGATGGGCCGCAGACTTAGTCGGTACGACGATCAGTCGGTGATCACGCGGCCGGGCGCCGCGGACCCCGGTGAAGGATGGACGCTCCACTACCAGATGCTCGCGATGTTGAAGGCCGAAGGGGGCCAGGTGCTCGACGCCGATCGCAACCTCGCCCTGGATTCGGCCGCGACCCACCGCGTCTTTCAAATGTTCTACGATTGGGCAGGCGGGCCGGCAAGGGACGGATTCCTCGGCCTAGGCTGGCACTGGTACGAGGCTTTCAACATGGGCGACGTCCCGATGATGTTTGGCTTTCCATGGTATTTGGGGAACATCCAGAGCGCGTACGACGGCGACTTCGTCAGGGACTTTGGAGCTGTCCCGCTGCCGGCGGGGAGCCAGGGCGTGGGCGCGATGCACTATGGACACGGGTATGGCGTAAGCAGCATGACGCCGCACGCGGACGAGGCCTGGAAGCTGCTCGAGTGGCTCAGCTTGGTGCAAGGCGACCAAGGCATCACCCCGCTTGGCCACACGATGGCGGCGATCGGCTCGCTGCCCCTCGCCCAAGCGGACCTTGCCGCGCCGCACTTCGCCGACCAGCTCCCCGTCTACCATGGCTTTATCGAAAGCCTGGCGGACGCCTGGAGCGAGACTGCGTGGGCGGAAGTCGGCGTTACCTATGTCAACATCGGCTACGAGTTCCTGCCCGTGCTAAACGGTGAGAAGTCGATCGTACAGGGCGTCGCCGATCTGGTGTTGAAAAACGTGCGCGATATGGAGGAGTATCAGCGTACACGATAATGCCAAGATAGCCAGATTGCCCGAACCGATCGTTCCAAATGGAAATGAAGGCGCCGTGGTTGATCGTGCAAACCGCGGCGCCTTTGGATGTCTGGGGCGGTATCTTTAGCGATGTCAGGACTTGTGACGAAGGGCATGTCGCTCGAGGTAGGAGTGAAAGAAGTACTCACCTGCGGCTACGGCAACGATGCTCCAAAACAGGGCGGCGCCGACGGCGTTGTCGGGTGAGACCATTCGCAGGATAACCCACGCGATCAAGGCATCCGCCGCCACCGCCACCCAATTGCTTGTCGCCGGCAGCACGATCAGATCCCCGACCACGTAGGCGACGACCGAGAGCACTAAGGCGGCCATCAACACCTCCATGAATGTGGCGCCGCCGATCAATCCAAGCGTTACGCCCAAAACCGCTGCGATCATGACAAACTTGGTCGCCAAGAGACTGAGATGTCTCATGAACATTCCTCCCTTCGGCCGGGCGAGTTGCGCCTCCTTGCTTAAATGGATTTTTCCCGAATAGGACACGCTACATTCCAGCACTTCTATTTGATCACGAAGGGAGCGGCGCCGATGGGCGAGAGAATCTCTTTGGCCTTGGCCGGTTTGGCACTCATCTTCTTGGTGGGCGTGGTTTATGCCGGGCTGACGATGCCCGAGCGGCCTCCCAATCTTGAGTACACCCTGTCGGTGGAGACTTCGGTAAATGGCAACGCCGTGGACGCGAGCGGCACGACCAATCTGCCTTCGGGAGCCCGGCTTTCCATTGTCGTAGACCGCCTCTACCGCCTCAAGGGCACGGGCACTTGGCGGGCCGCACGCGTCGGCGAAGAAATCGCAGTCGTTCAAGATGGGCGTTGGCAGGCGACCATTCCCGTCACCGACGGGAGCTGGGTCGATGAGATCACGGGCCGCGTGAACCGCAAAGAGATCGATCCTGTAGAAGCAGTGCAGAGCGCCTTGCGAACGACCGTGGTCTTTTCGCCCCTCATGGAACAGGATCCGAGCGTCCGCAAGGCCCTGGGGCCCGACGGCGCCGGACTCGCAGCGAGCAATGCCGCGATGCAGGTGGGAACGTACTGGATCATTCGCAGTCAAACCACGGCTGAAATGCCGCTCCACCTCGAGCACGAGCGGGCACTGCTCGCCAACCTCCGATGAGGACGATACCGATGAGGGGTTCCACGAACGACCAAACGGATCGCTGAAGGCGCTGTTCGTACACGTCCCTTCGACACGTGTACGAACAACGCCGGGAGACGCAATTTTAAAGGAGCAAACCGATGTCGGAGCTGCAAAACGGTGGAAACTTACCCGGCGTGCTG
>CAYRIY010000075.1:5528-17892 GCA_964424335.1 uncultured Clostridia bacterium | reverse complement strand
ATCCCTCTACAACAAAGGCCTGGGTCCATGAACAGCAGTTAGGCGAAAACCCTCCGACCGCCTACGTTTGCGTCAACGACCTTATTGCGTTGGCCGCCATCAGCGGAATTCGTCAAGCTGGCAAAGATGTGCCGGACGACGTGCGCGTTGTAGGTTTCAACGATTCAGCTTTCACGCCCTATACAGATCCGCCACTCTCAACGGTCGAAAGGCCGCTTCGCCAAATGGGCGTGCTGGCGAGCCGCCTGCTTTGCTCGATCGCGTACGGTGACTCTGAGGCCGTCCCCAATCCGGTGCTGCCGACCAGGTTGGTCGTCCGAGAATCCTCGATTCGCTCAGGTCGAGCGACAAAGGACCTCTAGACGAAGGGCCTCAATGGATGAAGGCTTCCGCGACCACGCGCCTTACTCCGAAATGCGCAAGAATTCCTCGGCGGCGACGAGCGCTCGCTTTACCGCTCCCCGCCAAAACTCGACGTCGGTGAGATCGACGCCGAAGTGCTTCTTGGCAAGCGCCTCGGTCCGCATGTAACCGGTATCTTGCAAGAGGCTCTCATACTTGCTTTCAAAACGCTCCTTGTCCTCGAGCGCCCAGTCGTAGACGCCGTGGCTGAAGAGGTAACCGAACGTGTACGGGAAGTTGTAAAAGGGAGAGCCTGTAAGGTAAAAGTGTAGCTTCGACGCCCACAGGTACGGGTGGTATACCGCAAGCGCTCCGTCGTACCCCTTCACCTGCGCCTCATGCATCAACTCATTTAGACGGGCCACCGGCAAGACGCCCGTCGATCGTTCCTTGTAAAACTCGAGCTCAAACAAGAAGCGCGCATGGATGTTCATGAAAAACGCGACCGTATCACGCACTTTAGCGTCGAGGAGGGCAAGGCGCTCGTCGTTGTCTTGGGCTGCCTTCATTCCGGCGTCGACGACGATGAGCTCGGCGAGTGTCGACGCCGTCTCGGCGAGGTTCATTGGATAGCGCGTCTTGAGTTGAGGCACACCCTTAAAGACGGAGTGATGGAACGCGTGTCCCAGTTCGTGCGCCACGGTCGCCGCCGCGTTGAACGAGTCGTCGTACGTCAAAAAGATGCGCGATTCGTGCGTCAGCGGAAACGAGGTGCAAAACCCGCCGGCTCGCTTTCCGGGCCGATCTTCCGCTTCGATCCATCTGCGTTCGAATGCATTTTGAGCAAACTCGGCCATCGAGGCACTGACCCGACCAAACTGCGTGACGATAAACTCGGCGGCAAAGTCGTACGACCACGCACTCGAAAAGCGTCCGATCGGGGCGTCGATATCGAAGTAGGTCGGGGCGTCAATCCCCATCAGCCTGGCCTTGCGCTCGAGATAGCGCTTTAGAAGCGGCTTGCCTTCGCAGACCGCCGCCCACATGGCGTCGAGGGTCTCCTTTTCCAGGCGGTTGTTCTCCAATGGCTCCTGCAAAATCGAGTCCCAGCCTCGATTGCGATAAAGCGCCAGGCGAAAGCCTCCAAGGTGGTTGAGCGCCTTCGCGCACAGTTCGGCATTGTCTTCCCATGCAGCTTCGTACAGGTGAAAGACGCGCTCGCGCTTTTCCCTGTCCGGATCGTTGGAGAACGTGTTTTGCGCCTGGCCCACGGATTGCTCAACGGGCGTTCCGTCCGCCTCATACCGGATGCGAATCGCCCCTGAGACATGGTTGTAAAGCTCGCCCCAGGCATGATAGCCGTCGACCGCCAGGTCTCCGACGAGCGCCTCCATATGTGGCGAAAGCTTCTGCTTTGCCCGCCGGCGCTGTTCGTCAAGGGGTTCTCTTACCTCGCGCAGTCCGGGAGCGTCGAGGAGCTTTGACCACAGGTCATCGTCGATGCCGAGGACGACTTCATCGACGGATGTCCAAGCTTTGTACAGGTCGGCGTAGAGCCGATCGATCCGCGCACGCACGATCGGCGCCTGGCGATCGTTTACGTCCTGCGCCAGCAAGCATGAGACGAATGCGCTCGCCTGTCGCAGCTTTCGCGTGGTCGATTGCAGCTCATCGACGATCTCAGCCAATGGACCAGGTTCGGAGGGGTCCTGGGGAACCGCAAATGCCTTTAGCCGCTCATTTAAAGCCTCGATGTCCCGGGCCGCGCCTTTCAAATGACGATCGAGCGCAGGGGAGTGACTGCCCCCGGGAAAGATCGACTCGAGATCCCACGTCAAGCTTAGCGGTTTGTTCACAACGCCCCACCATCCTCGATGAATACCCGCTCACCCGCCCGCCGAAGCGGGGTTACATCCAGCACGTCGACCTGGCAGGCGAAGCGGACGTCTTCGTCAAAGCCAAGCGCCCGCAATGTCTTGGCGTGTGCGGCCTGTCCAAGCCCCTCTTCGATCTCCCTGGCGTACCGCTCATATAGGGCCCTTGCGGCAAGGGCCCCGTCCGAAAGCATGCTGTCGACCTGCGCGCTGTAGCGGGCGATTAGACAGCCCGCAGCGAGCGCATCGTCAAGCGAGAAACGGCCTTCGGTGCCGGCGCAGGCGACGTAGATCGACGAAGGTTTTTCGCAGGCGAGCCATTGCAACACAGCGCCCATGTTCACAAACGAAGCGGTGACCAAGCGGTCCGCGAAGCGACAGCGCTCGATCGCTTGGGTGCCGTTCGTCGTCGTCAAGACGACGTCGCTGCCCTTTACCATGTCCCGATCAAAGCTGAGAGGCGAGTTGCCGAGGTCAAAGCCCTCGGGCGGGAGGCCTTTTCGCTCGCCTGCCAGCAGCACCTTTCGCTGGGCGCCCGTTTTCTGGGCTTCCTCGGACAAGGTCCGTGCCAGGCTCCGAGCCTCATCGACGGCGCCGACCGGCCAAATGCGAACCGCGCCCGCCGCGAGCAGCGATGCGATGGTCGTCGTCGCCCTCAGCACGTCAATCACTACCGCCACGGCGCCTTCGACTCGGCCCTCATCGACGCTTTGCGCCGTCCAGCCGACGTCGATTGCCGTTCCGCTTCCTTGCGATCCCGCCAAATCCTGCGCCACCCTTTTTAGCCCCTCCGATATCCGATCGCTTCGAGCGCCGCCTTCGCGTCAAAGGACGAACGCACGAACGGGCCTGACGCCACATAGCGAAACCCGAGTTCCATCGCCTTCTCCTTGTACCGCTCAAACGTGTCGGGATGCACGTACTCGATGACCGGAAGGTGCTTTTTGGACGGCTGCAAGTATTGCCCAATCGTGAGGAAGTCGACATCGACCGCACGCATGTCTTTCATCACGCCGATGACTTCGTCTTCCGTTTCGCCAAAGCCGACCATGATGTTGGACTTGGTAAAGCTCTCCGGCCGGATGCGCTTTGAATTTGCGAGCACTTCGATCGAGCGCTCGTACCGAAATCTTGGCCGCACCTTGCGATGGAGGCGAGGCACGGTCTCGACGTTGTGAGCGAGGATCTCGGGCTCCGCCTCGAGCACGGTCGCAAGGTGGCTCTCGATGCCGTCGAAGTCCGATATGAGCGCCTCCACGGTGGTCTGAGGGCACAGCCGGTGAATCGCCCGAACGCAAGCCGCCCAATGCCCCGCCCCTTTGTCGGGCAAATCGTCGCGGTCCGGCGACGTGAGCACGGCGTGGCTTAGGCCCAAGTGGCGCACCGCCTCGGCGACGTGCAAGGGCTCTCGAAAGTCCGGCGGCTCGGGCCTGCCTGTGATCACATCGCAAAACCCGCACGCCCTCGTACAGATCTCCCCGAGAATGAGAAAGGTGGCGGTCCGGTCCGCCCAACACTCACCGATGTTGGGGCAGCCCGCCTCCTCACAGATCGTATTGAGTTTGAGCTCGCTGAGCAATTGGCGCATCTCGGCCATTGGCTTTGGGTCGGGAATCCTCTTCTTGAGCCAGTCGGGTTTGCGCTCCCGCTTGCTCGGGGTGATCGTGCTCATAGGCCAAACCGCCTTTCCTACGCACACCGGCGCCCTCGACGCCGAGGGTGCGGCTTTACGAACAGTCGTGTCAGTGCTGCGCTGCCATGGTACCATGGTACCACAACATGGATATCGCCCTGCATGAAAATCAAGGTGGAACGGACAGACCAAGCGAAGAGAGAGTCTGAACCAACCACGGTCATTTCACGCACTAGCTCCTGGGCACGAAGGGATGAACAACAAGCGATGAAAGCCATCAGAATCGACCAACACGGAGGGCCGGAGGTTCTCCGATTGCAAGAGGTTCCACGGCCCGAACCCGGGCCCGGACAAGCGCTCGTCCGCATTCATGCCGCCGGGGTGAACTACATTGACACCTACCACCGGACGGGGCTCTACCCGATCGATCCGCCGTTTACGCCGGGAATGGAAGGCGCCGGCGTCGTCGAAGCCGTCGGCGAGGGCGTCGACGTCGTAAGACCGGGCGACCGGGTGGCCTACGCCATGCAGCGAGGTTCGTACGCCGAGTACGCCGTCGTCCCTGCGTGGGCGCTCGCTCCGCTGCCCGAAGGCGTCTCTTTCGAACTGGGCGCCGCGATCATGTTGCAGGGGCTCACCGCGCACTACCTCGCATGCAGCACGTTTCCCCTCGAGCAGGGGCACAAGGCGCTCGTCCACGCTGCCGCGGGCGGCGTTGGCCGCCTTCTCGTACAGATTGCGAAAATGCGGGGCGCCACCGTATACGGAACGGTTTCCACGGAGGAAAAAGCCGAACTCGTGAGGGCCGCCGGCGCAGATCACGTCATCTTGTACACGGAAGTCGACTTTGCGGAAGAAGTCGATCGTTTGACGGGCGGCGAAGGCGTCGACGTCGTCTACGACTCCGTCGGCAAGTCGACCTTCGAAAAGAGCCTGAAGTCCTTGCGCCCTCGGGGCTACATGGTCCTCTTCGGGCAATCGAGCGGGCCGGTTCCGCCTGTGGACCTCCAGATCCTGTCGGCGGGCGGATCGCTTTTCGCAACGCGCCCGACGCTTGCGAACTACGCCGCCACCAGGGACGAGCTCCTGTCGCGCACGAGCGACCTCTTTGGTTGGATCGAGCGCGGCGAGCTGGAGTTTAGGATCGACAGCACCTTTGCGCTCAAGGACGCCGCAGAGGCCCATACCCGGCTCGAGTCACGCAAGAGCGCAGGCAAGCTCGTGCTCATACCGTAGACCGCACTCGATCAAAAGCGGCGGCGCTCTTTGGCTAATGCGCCGCCGCATGCGCGCCACGGACTACTCTAGGGCAAGCAGCCTTTCGGCGGCGGACCGCATTTCGCGGGTGAAACTCTCAAAGCGAATGTTGACGACTTGCTGATCGATGATCGGCACTTCCAGGTTGAATCGGACGATCTCTCGATGTAGCTTTTCGATGCGATCGCGGATCTCTTCGAGAAATTGGTCGTGCCGGACTCTAAGCGTGGTCCGACTCGATCCGCCCTCCAATGCGCGCTCGAGGAACGCCAAGTGTTGGTCGAGCGCCCGGCGCAGCGCCCGCTTCTCGGCTAAGATCTCCTCTCGCACCTCGATCCACGGGGGCCTGTAACCAGCGTTTTTGAGCAACCGATTCCCCATGGAAAACTCTTTTTCGAACGGATTCTCGCGATCAAAGTTGAGCGGCTTTCCTTTATACGGGTTCCCTTTCAACTTTTCCGGGGACGCGGCGTCGGCGAGGATTTGCTCCGCCTTGGAGTAGAGCTTTTTGACTTTGGGGTTCTCCGGGGATTTGCCAGCCGCCTCTTCCATCGCCCGCCGCCAGCCGGTCGTACGCCACATGCGATCGCCTGTCACCTTTAGGACGCTCCTCCCCGCTAAGACTTACTCTTCCGGCCAGCGCCATCGCCGAAGCGAGTCGCTGGCGGAGAGCCCCGCATTTTGACCAAGACCGAAGGCCGTCGCAATCTGGTTGCGCATGCCTGAAACGATGTCGCCGGCGGCAAAGAGCCCGGGCACGGGGTGGCCGCCCGTGTCAAGCACCTGGCCGTCTTCGTCGATGACGAGCAGCCCCTCCTCGTCGGTTTGAACGTCCCACCCTTCGAGAAACGCCGTATTCGGCACGAGTCCCTCGTCTACCAAAAAGCCATCGAAGTACAGCTCCCGGCCGTCGACCAACCTCAGTCCGAGCAGGTCGGTCCCCTTGCCGATGTGCTTTTCGATCTTGGTCTCGATGATCTCGATGCCCCGTTCCTGGGCCTGCTTCAAGATCGCCGGCGAAAAACCGTGCGGCCGCCCGTTCGTCAAGATCGTAATCTTGTCCGTAAAATCCTGCGCCCCGAGGGATGCGCCGTAAATGGAATCTCCTACGCCCACTAGGGCCATATGTTTATCGATATGCAGGTGTCCGTCGCAGCGGATGCAAAGGTGCCATCCTTTGGCGTTGCCTGCGTAACGAAAGACGGTGCGATACTGCTGAAATAGACGCTTCGCGCCTTCGTCCACCTCGATGTCCGGCCAGCCGTCTTCAAAGCCGGACGCCACGACGACCGCTCGGGCGAGAAAGGTCTCGAGGACGAGTTCGCTCCCCTCTTTGAGCGGCTGAACCGACGTCTCGAGGGCGATTAGCTCGCCCTTTCGTTCCAGTTTGAGGACCACGCCGCCGCGCACCTCGATCCCCGACTTGCGGCGTTCGCCTCCAATCACGATCTCCTGGACAGGCCGCGACGCCATCCAATCTTTGAGCGCCCGAGCAAATTTCGGCCCGGTCACCCCGGAAAAGACGGGAGCATCCTCGATTTCGACCGACTTTGACCAGTAGGCCCGGCCCTTTCTTTGACTCACTTCCCCGGCGTCGATCACCAATACATGCCGCATCTGATGGGAGGCGGAGACTGCCGCCTGAGCGCCCGCCGGCCCTGCTCCGATTACGGCAACGTCGTATACGGTCTCACTCATGGTTACATCCTCGCCTTCTTGTGACAAAACAAGACGAATAAGGGCATGTCCGTGCCGTCAAATAAAGCGTACCCCTATTTCTGGCGTTTGTCGACAAACCTTGGCAGTACTGGTCCGATGATGCTCTCCGGGCAAGTATTACATACCCCGTACCGTCTCTAAATTGCAGGGAGTCGAGTTGTCTGATGAGAAAGAAGTCGGTGCGGACACGATGGCAGGCGAAGCCATCCATCGACCGCGTCATTGGCGCGCCGTTCGCGATCGCCTTTTGCACATGGGCGCCGCCAAGAGACCGTAGCGACACGTGCTAGGTGGGATCGTATGAGCATACCCCAAACAACAGCCTCCGAAAGACGTCAAACGGAGCGCGCCCTCGTCCCTCCCGACGTGATCGACCAGTTGAGGGAGATCGTCGGCGCCGACCACGTCTTTTCCACGCGTGAAGAGACGCTCGTCTACGAGAGCGACGGGTACACGCTCGAACGGATGCCCCCAAGCGCGGTCGTCCTCCCGGCCACGACCGAGGAAGTCTCCAAAGTGCTGAAGCTGCTCTATGAGCGCGGGATTCCCTTCATCCCAAGGGGCGCCGGCACGTCGCTGAGCGGATCGACGATCGCCGTTCAAGGCGGAATCGTCGTCGGCCTCTCCCGCATGAAAAAGATCCTCGAAGTCGACCTGGCAAATCGCGTCGCCGTCGTCGAGGCCGGTGTGGTCAACCTTTGGGTGACTCACGCCGTCGAAGACGAGGGGTACCATTACGCTCCAGACCCGTCGAGCCAAGGCGCTTGTACGATCGGCGGCAATGTGGCGACCAACTCCGGTGGGCCGCACACGCTCAAGTACGGCGTCACGCTCAACCACATTCTCGGCGTGGAGATGGTGTTGGCAGACGGCACCATCGTCAACTTGGGCGGGAAAGTCGAGGACGCGCTAGGCTACGATTTGACCGGTTTTGTCGTCGGCTCCGAGGGGACCCTCGGGCTTGTGACCAAGGCGACGGTGCGGCTCACCCGATCGCCGCAAACGTATCGGACGCTGCTCGCAGTTTTCAAGAGCGTCGACGATGCGACGCGGACGGTCTCTGAGATCATTCGGCAAGGCATCATTCCAGCGGCCGTCGAGATGATGGACAACTTGATCATTCAGGCGGTCGAAGCGGCATTTCGCTTCGGCTTTCCGACCGACGCAGCCGCCGTGCTCATCGTCGAGCTCGACGGGCTCGAGGCGGGGATCGACACGCTCACCCAGCGGGTCCGCAACATCTGCAACGACCAGGGTGCCATCGAGATTCGGCAAGCGGCCGACGAGGCACAGCGTAAGGCCTTGTGGGCGGCGAGAAAGCGGGCGTTTGGCGCCGTGGGCCGACTTTCGCCGAGCTACGTGACGCAAGACGGCGTGGTTCCCCGCACCAAGCTCCCCGAAATATTGCGGATCATCACCGCAGTGGGCCAAAAGTACCGACTGCGGGTCGCAAACGTCTTTCACGCAGGAGACGGAAACATCCATCCCCTGCTGTTATTTGATCAAGACAATCCGGACGAGGTCGAACGCGTGATCAAAGCGTCGGACGAGATCCTCACGGCGTGCATCGATCTTGGAGGCTCCGTCACCGGCGAGCACGGCATCGGCATCGAGAAAGTCGAACACATGGCGAAGATGTTCTCGGCCGAGGACCTCAAGGTGATGACCACCTTGAGGGAGGCCTTCGACCCCGATAACCGGTGCAATCCCGGAAAACTCTTCCCTTCGTCGAAGGGGTGCATCGAGATCAAGCGCCCCCGGCCGGCCGCTCCGGCGTGACGCGCCGGCTACCAAAGGTCGGGAGAGTACGTTGTAGCGCGCTATTAGGGTGCGTGTGAGCGCGCTGCCAGTGAAAGAGGGCCGGATGGGCATTGTCTATGCAGGAACTCATTCAAAAGTTAACCTCGATCGTCGGACCTGACCACGTTCACGCCGGCGACGATGTCCATAAATTCTCGGTCTCGGGGGCGACGCCCAAGGCGGCTGTCTTTCCCGCCACGCCGGAAGAGGTAGCCGGCGTCCTTGCGCTGGCAGGGGCGAACGGCCTTGCCGTGATCCCGCTCGGCGGTCAAACGCAAGCAGATTTAGGCGAACGCCCGCGGGCGTACGATATCGCCCTCGTGCTCACCCGCCTGGATCGGGTCGTGAGTTACGAACCGGACGACATGACCGTGACGGTCCAGGCCGGCATGACCCTCGATCGACTCCAAGAGGTGTTGGCGGCCGGCAACCAGTTTCTCCCGGTCGATCCACCGCTGCCCAAGGAAGCGACGGTGGGCGGCGCTGTGGCGACCCGGGCGTTTGGACCGCTCCGCCTCGGCTTTCGCACGATCGCCGACCGCCTGCTCGGCATCAAAGTGGTCACCGCGGCAGGAGAGATCGCCAAAGCCGGAGGCCGGGTGGTCAAGAACGTTAGCGGATACGAAATGGGCCGCCTTTACACGGGTTCATTCGGCACGCTCGCCGTAATCACGGAGGTCACGTTTAAGGCGCAACCCCAGTTTGAGCTGCGGGAGATGCTCATCGTCGAAGTCGGCGATCTCGGGACTGCGGACCGGTACATCAAGGAAATCGTTCACTCCGACGCCCTTCCCGTCCTGATGGAACTCGTCGGACCGCGCAGCGCCAGGGACGGGGAGTTCGAGCAGTTCGCGGCCGGAACGGCCGAATTGGACGCTTTCGGGGGCGACGGCGAAGCGGCATTCCTGGTCCTCGGATACGGCGGCACTCGGGAGAGCATCGATTGGCAGATCGAAGAGGCGCTCCGCATCATGCGTCGAGTGACTCCGACCAAGACCCTCAGCTTTCGCAGAGCGCCGTGGGATCCGGTGCACGGACTGCTCCTCGACCTTCACGGCCGAAAGGCACAGGACGGAGCGGTGCTGCGCATTCATGTTCCCGATGACGTGTTGGTCCCGCGCATTCAGGAGGCGCTCCGCCTCGCCAGATCGAGCGGACTTGGCATGCGGTACGCAGCGCATGCAGGCTCAGGCGCGGCGCGGCTCGCGTTCTCTTTGGCCGATCGCCTCGAGACGGAAGGCGCGGACCTTGCCCGAGAGCTACGCACGCTCGCGGAGCGAGACGGGGGCAACCTGATCGTCGAACGGGCGCCCCAAGGCTTTAGGGAGATTGTCGGCGTCTGGGGCGAGCCGCGCAGCGACTTCTTCCTCCACCGCGCCGTCAAGGAGAAGATGGATCCCAAGGGAATTTTGAGTCCCGGGCGTTTTATCGGCGGATTGTAGGCGCACACGAAAGCCAGGAGGCAACACCGATATGGCTATGCCCAAAAACCGTACCAGCATCCCGATGAAAGACCTTCAGACCTGCATTCACTGCGGGCTTTGCACCTCGGCGTGTCCGACATACCTCGAGCTCGGCTCGGAGCCGGACAGCCCCCGAGGGCGCATTCACCTGATGCGAGGCGTCGCGGAAGGGCGCATCGACTGGACCGAGGACGTGGTGAAACACCTCGACTTGTGCCTTGAATGCCGCGCCTGTGAAACCGCCTGCCCATCGGGCGTGCAGTACGGTTCGCTGCTCGAGGCGGCCCGCGAGGACATCGCCAAGACGTACAAGCGACCGCTGCGGGAGCGCTTGATCCTCTCCGTGCTCCGGGACGGCCTGTTTCCCTACCCCCGCCGCATGCGCTGGGCGCTTGCACCCGTTCGGCTCTTTGGCGGGATCATTCGGGGCCTGAGCGGCATCCTTCCGAAAGACCTCCGGCGCATGCTCGATCTGTTGCCGCCAAAGATCGAGCGTCAAAGCGCCTACACGTTGCCGGAGGTCATGCCGGCCGAAGGCGAGCGTCGCTACCGCGTCGCCCTGCTGACCGGATGTGTGGCAAGTGTCCTTTTCGCCCGCACCAACTGGGCCACCGCCCGCGTGCTCGCCCGCAATGGCTGCGAGGTCATCATTCCCAAGGCGCAAGGATGCTGCGGCGCCCTGCACCTGCACTCGGGCGCTCCGGAGACGACCCGCGAGTTTGCCCAGCACAACTTGAACGTCTTTGATATCGACGAGGTCGACGCCGTGATCGTCAACTCTGCAGGCTGCGGCTCGACCGTGCGTGAGTACAAAGAAGTGCTCGCGAGCGACCCCCGCTACGCCGAAAAGGCCGAGTCCTTCAGCAAAAAAGTGAAGGATATCTCCGTGTTTTTGCAGGAGATCGAGCTCAGGCCGATGTCCAAGCCTCTCAATCAAAAGGTGGCCTACCACGATGCTTGCCACCTCTCGCACGGCCAGGGCGTAAGGCAAGAGCCTCGCAAGCTGCTCGCGTCGATTCCCGGCGTCGACGTCGTCGACCTGCGGGACCCCGAGATATGCTGCGGCAGCGCAGGCCTTTATAACATTTTGCAGCCCGACATGGCCGGGCGACTGCTCAACAACAAGGTAGAAGCCGTGCTCGAGACCGGCGTCAAGGTGCTTGCCACCGGCAACCCCGGCTGCCTGATGCAGATCGCGAAAGGATTGCGGGAGCGGGGTTCCGAAGTGCGGGTCGTACACCCGATCGAACTCGTAGCACAAGGTTACGGCGAACTTTAAACGAAAATCAGGTGCCGCGCGCACCTGATTTTCGCGCAACTGAAATATTGAAGGAGGCTAATCCATTGCGAGACGATTTACATAACTGGATGCGCGTCGGGATCGTGCACTTCATGGCGTTCCCCGAAACCATGGGAGGATCCGGTCCCGTGGTCGAAACCGTCAGCCGCATTTGCCGGGACGATTATTTCGGCAGCATCGAGATCACGCAAGTGAACGACCCCGATGACCGCACCGCTGTCCGCAACTTGCTGGCCACGGCACACATGGAAGTCGGGTTCGGCGCCCAGCCGATTCAGCTCGGAAACAAGCTCGACATCAACTCCGCCGATCCGGCAAAGCGTGCAGAATCCGTCGAAAGGCTGATCGCGGCCGTCAAGGACGCAGCCGAGCTCGGGGCCGGCAAATTCGCGCTGATGAGCGGCCCGGACCCCGGCCCGGAGAAGCGAGATGAGGCCATCGATCTCTTAGTCGATTCGCTCGAGCAGATTTGCGCTGCGGCGCAGGCCGTCGGACTCCCCGTCGCCTTGGAGGTGTTTGACCGGGAGATCGACAAAAAGTCGCTGATCGGCAGCACCAAGGACGCCGTGCGGGTAGCGGCGAGACTGCGTCCCCGCTTTCCAGACTTTGGCCTGATGCTCGACCTCTCTCACCTGCCCATGCAGTACGAGTCCTCCCGGGAGGCGCTCACGCTCGCCCGCGACTATCTGACGCACATCCACATCGGGAACTGCGTGATGGACCCAAGCTTTCCGGGTTATGGCGACACACACCCGCCCTTTGGCGTTCCCGAAGGCGTCAACGACGTCGCCGAACTCGCCGAGTTTTTGCGAGTGTTGGTCGACATCGGATACCTAGATCCCGGAATAACGCGCACCGTAGCATTTGAGGTGCGGCCCAGGGCCGGCGACGATCCGGAAACGGTGATCGCAAACGCCAAACGGACGCTGCAGGCCGCCTGGCGCCAAGTTTGACGTAGAGCGTTTGGCTTTGAAAA
>CAYRIY010000075.1:4362-5428 GCA_964424335.1 uncultured Clostridia bacterium | reverse complement strand
GGAAGCGCATCAACTTCATGGAAGCGCATCAATGTCACGGAGGAATCGTCTCATGTCCAAACCCCGCGTTTACGTGACTAGGAGACTGCCCCAAACCGCCCTCGACATCATTGGACGGGCCTGCGAGTACGAAATTTGGGACAGCGACCTCCCCGTCCCACCCGATACCCTCGCCGAGAAGGTAAAAGAGGTGGACGGACTGCTCTGCCTCCTCACCGACAAGGTGACCGACTCACTCCTCGCCGCGGCGCCCAACCTCAAGGTGGTCGCCAACATGGCGGTTGGGTACGACAACATCGACGTCGCTGCGGCCAGCAAGCGGGGCGTGCTCGTGACCAACACGCCGGGCGTCCTGACCGAGACGACAGCAGACCTTGCATGGGCGTTGCTGATGGCGACTGCGAGGCGGATCACCGACTCGGAGCGGCGCTTGCGTGCCGGTGAGTGGCAGACGTGGAAGCCGATGGAGTTTACCGGCCAGGATGTGTACGGCGCAACCCTCGGCCTCATTGGCATGGGCAACATCGGCGCCGCTACCGCCCGCCGAGCGCTCGGCTTTGGCATGCGGATCCTCTACCACAACCGAAGGCGCAATCCCATGCTTGAGGCAGCACTCGGCTGCG
Organism: uncultured Clostridia bacterium; assembly: GCA_964424335.1. Classification (GTDB taxonomy): domain Bacteria; phylum Bacillota; class Limnochordia; order DTU080; family RSA5; genus CAYRIY01. The sequence continues at coordinate 4,805 of CAYRIY010000075.1, read as the reverse complement.
AGTACGTCGACCTCGACACACTCCTCAAGGAGTCGGATTTCGTCAGCCTTCACTGCCCGCTTACGGAAGAGACGCGGCACTTGATCTCAGATCGCGAGCTCAAGCTGATGAAGAAGAGCGCCGTCTTGATCAACACGGCCAGGGGCCCCGTCGTGGACGAAGACGCCCTGGTCCGAGCGTTGCAAGCCGGTGAGATCTGGGCGGCGGGGATCGACGTGTACAGCGTCGAGCCGGTCCCCCTCGACCACCCGCTGCTCAAGCTCGAGAACGTCGTCACGCTCCCGCACATCGGCAGCGCCAGCATCCGCACGAGGACGCGGATGGCGACGCTCGCCGCAGAGAACGTCGTCGCCGCTTTGACAGGCAAGGAGCCACCCACCCCTGTGAACGCCCGCGAGGTGGGCAAGAGCTAAGGCAAAACTGATCTCCTTTCCGTGATCGCC
>CAYRIY010000075.1:0-4262 GCA_964424335.1 uncultured Clostridia bacterium | reverse complement strand
CGCAAGAGCAAGCAGGACCGGGATGCTGGTCCTGCTTGCTCTACGTATTGTTTGCTCCGCATACCGCTCGCTCCGCACTTCTGCCGTTGCTGCGACAGTTCTGATAAACTCCCAGGCGAGCTCAGGATCTGCCGCCCCCTTCGGGATCGCAAGTCCCCAGCCGCCGAGCCACGTCGGCGTTCCAGCTTCCGGCTTGTGAGGCGTGATGGATATGCCGATGTCGAGGTCGGGAGCGACGGTCACCACCTGGTTGGCCGCGCCGGAATGGCCGAGAAACGTCGCGAGCCGCTCGCCTGCGAAGAGCCCTTCTTGACTCGTGTCCATCGATGCGGCGAGCGCCAGGTAATCCGAGTTGTACTGATCGTAATAGCCTTTCAGCCAGTTGGGCGCTTCGACGTTCGCCGGACGATGGGCAGTGACAGCGCCGGTTTCGCAATCGACAAATCGGCCGCCAAAGGCCCAACCCCATGTTGTGAACGAACCGCCGATCATCCCCACGGCGTCACCCCGATTTGCTGCAACCCGCCGTCGGGGCTTCGCCTCGTCAATGGAGCGAACATGGCGTCGAGATCGTCAATGGTGGCGGGGGGCCGCTCGGGGTCGAGCCCTGCCTCCCGAAAGAGACGCTTGTTGTAGATGAGGCCAAAGTGCGGATCGACGATCACCGGCAGGCCCCAGACATCCCCTTGGTACACGACCGGCTGCCAAGCCGGGGGATGAACTCGCCCGGATCAACCCCCGAGCGCTCGACATACGCAGTTACAGGCTCAAATAGGCCTTGGGCTGCCCAAGAGGGGAGTTGGCCGGTCGCGAATCCCACGATGTCCGCAGGCGCTCCTCCCACGATTCCGACGATGACTTGGTCGGGAGATCCGCCAGTGATGTTCAACTCGACGTCGGGATGCTTGGCAAGAAACCCTTCCGCCCCTGCTACCAAGGACGGTCCCCCAAACCACCCCAGAATGCCCGTAATCGTGAGCGTTTTAGCACTTGTCGCCGCGGTGGCGACAGCGAGGAATATAGTAAGCGAGACGAGAGCTGAAGATCCAATTTCCTTGCTATTTGACATATCTGGATGCAAGTCGGGGTTGGCCCATTCGAGTATTTCATTTGTAGTTTCATGCCACACCTGCCTTCGTATCAGGAGACTTGATGAAAGATTACTCTGCTGCGGCGACTTCGTCCCAAAAGTGACCACAACTCGCGAGATGCCGCACATAGGAGACAGGGACTCACGTTACTACCTATGGATAGCTGGAGTTATAATGATCGGGACGTGTCTTGCCGCATGCTAAACACCCCCCGGTGCGAGTTGCGGGCACTTCCCGGAATGCGAGTGAGGAGGGGGGTGGAACACCCCGGAGGGATTTACTGCCTTCGAGCGACCGAAACACCTTGACAGTCGATGGGGGCAACAATCCGAGAAGTGCTCTCAAGTATCGTTCCTCAGTCACGAAACAAAGCCGTTCGGCGGTCCTACCGCTCTTTAGCAGGCGGTTTTTTGCAGAGAAGCCGATGGTGGAGGCATTCGCCGTTGTATCGGGTACTTTTCGGAATGCCTTTTCTCGAGAGTTCCGAGTTTCCCACTAAAGACTGGTCGAGCGCAATCGGCCTTCTGCCAGCCAAGGAACGAATGAAATCGGCCAGCATTGATGGCCCGTCGGGGCGCAAGTGGGGTCCTGTGTGCGGTGGGACGTAGGGGCAAATGTAGTATCGTAGCCTCAGTCGGATATTGACGAGCTTTCCAGGTAGGTGGAATGTGATGGCGACGCTGCGAGACGTGGCCAAGCGAGCAGGGGTTTCGATCAGCACCGTATCTCATGTCATCAATGGGCGGGACGATATTCCCGAAAGCACGGCAAAACGTGTGCGAAAGGCCATCGAAGCCTTCCGGGCCCCGGTGATCGTGATCGACAAGCGCTGGAATTCCAACCGCATTCGATTTGTTTCATCGGAGAATCACGATGGCGGAAGACTTTCCGGCCACCACCTCCTCCAAGGCGGATGTAAGCGAATAGCTTTCGTCGGCGCAGAACACGACCACACCAGCCTCGAGCGCCAAAGAGGATTTGAAGCCGCCCTTGCTGAGGCAGACGTAAACTTAGCGCCGGAGTTCAAAGCGAACGCCCATTGGCATTTCGAGATGGCGTACCAAGCGGCCGCGAACTGGTTTTCGCTCTCCCCCGGCGCACGGCCCGACGGTGTCTTTTGTGCTAGCGACACCATGGCCCTCGCCGTGATCAACGCCGCGTTGGACAAGGGCCTGGCGATCCCGGAGGACGTGTCGATCGTTGGATTTGACGACATCCCCCTCGCCCATCAAGTCCGCCCAAAGCTCACGACAATACGGCAAGATCCGCATAGGATCGGGAGACGGGCCGTCGAGATGCTGTTTGCAATGATCGGCGGAGGAATGGTGGAGGACGACTATATTCCAGTGGAGCTGATCGTGCGCGAGTCCTCGCGTCGCTCTTAGCCGCGCTTTTTCGCTACGAGAGGTAGCGGCCGTGAACGGAGGCGCCCAGACATTTGCGCATCGCCCGCCTTCGATGTGCCGGTTGAGCACCGAAGGCGGGCGGATCCGCGGGGACTACCTGTTGATTAGCCCAATGACTCGAGTGGCTCGACCCGATCCCACGTAATCTTGGGACCGTTTACACGTGCGGCCCAACGGGCGGAATTGACTAAGACCCGGGCAATGTCCGGGTTGTGGTACGTCGGGTGGGTCTCGTGTCCGGGCCGGAAGTAGAAGATCTTCCCTTTGCCGCGATGATAGCAGCAGCCACTGCGGAACACTTCGCCGCCCTTGAACCAACTAATAAAGACAAGCGTGTCGGGCTCGGGAATATCGAATCGCTCGCCGTACATCTCTTCTTCCTCGAGTTCGATCGCCTCAGGGAGGCCCTCGGCGATCGGGTGACCGGGCTCAACGACCCAGATTCGCTCGTTATCGCCTGCCTCGCGCCACTTGAGCGCACAGGTCGTTCCCATCAGCCGCTTGAAAATCTTCGAGTAGTGCGCCGAGTGGAGCGCAACGAGACCCATTCCTTCTAAGACCGCCTTTTGAAGGCGATTGACGACCTCATCACTCACCGCCTGATGATGGCCATGACCCCACCAAAACAACACGTCCGTTTGATCGACCACGCTTTGAGGAAGCCCGTGCTCAGGCTCGTCGAGCGTCGCCGTACGCACCTCAAAGTCGGGCTCTTTTCGCAAATGCGATGCAATCGCTTCGTGAATTCCCTCGGGGTAAATCGCTTTTACCTTTTCGTTTTCCCGTTCATGTCGAAACTCGTTCCACACTGTCACGCGGATTTTCTGTGCCACGTCTCAGATCACTCCCGTGAGGCTTGTTCGACTTTCGGGTCGCACAGCCTGCAAAATCCAACTCGGTCCGCCTCAAAAAGTCATCGTATTCGGGTTGGGAATTGGTTCAAAGGATCGGTGAGCAGCAGCGGAATCTCAGGAATCTCAGCTGCGCCCTGGGCATCGGGGATCCATCCTGAGCCTTGAGCAGGCGACGGACGAACGTCCGCGACCCATTCTGATCCTTGGGCATTCGGCAGTCGAACGTCCGCGGTCCGAAAAGTGATTTCTACTTACGGGTTCTTGCTGACCACGGGATCAGTTGGAACGGACGACTTTGTTTAGCAGGGCATTCGTTTGCAACGTCGTCGGAACGTAACGGCGAAACCTACAATCCAGCAAATAGCGAGCACTTTTCGGAATGAACCTCCAGCAATCACTCCGGACTCGATGTCCGACACATTGCGAAATCCGACACCGCTTGCTCACCGACGATAGCTCTATACTTGTTACAGAACCAACCGCTGTCTCCGAGAGCTATTTGAGCTGTGCTTTGTTTCGCATGGACTCTGTTTGGCATGACCTCAGTTTCGCACAGTCTCTGTTTCGCACAGTCTCTCTTTACGCTAAAACCTGTTTGCTCTAGAGCCTGTTTGGACTGTGCTCTGTTTGGACAGCCCCCTGCTTGCTCGGCATCCTGTTTTGCCGGCACGCTACGTAGTTGCGACCAGCCTAACTGCTTTCACATAATCTCTGGAACGATACCTGACATCGACGGCCACAGTCGTTTAGGAATTGAATGGTCTCCTTAAACCCCCGCAATGCCTTGCGCGGCAGTAAGTCTCCGACTTTCTTGAGTATCCCGGTGACCGAGAGATCGTCGGCATGGACCACCACGAGCGAAACCTCCTTTTCCTTGCAGATCTTCCGCTTGAGGGCATCTCGCTTGCGCT
>CAYRIY010000074.1:12470-18673 GCA_964424335.1 uncultured Clostridia bacterium | reverse complement strand
TTGCAGAAAATCCGTTGATTTCCGGGATGCGGTCACAGCTAGTCAACCTCGAGGCACAGTTGGCAGCCGCCCGAGAGCAGTACACGGATCGCCACCCCACGATCGTTTCGCTAACCGCCCAAATTGCGCAGTTGCGGACGGAGCTCAATGAGCAGATCGCTCGCCTCGAAACGAGCGATACCGATACCCGGCTTTCACAGGAGATCATCTCGCTGCAAGCAGAGATCGTGGCGCACGAAGCAACCATCGACGCGCTCGACCAACTCATCGCCGATCGGGAGGCGCTTCTTGGCGGCCTGCCCGAGAAGGAGCTCCGACTCACTCGGCTCATTCGCAACGCCAAAGTAACCGAAGAGATCTACATTATGCTCCTCCAACGATATCAGGAGATGCGGATCTCGGAAGCGATGGAGACGGCCACCATTACCGTGCTCGATCCTGCGATCACGCCCACGAGTCCGATCAAGCCCCGCAAGATGCTGAATATGGCCATCGCCGGGTTTTTGGGCCTCTTTGTTGGCGTCGGTGCGGCGTTTGTGCTCGAGTACGTCGACACCACGTTCAAGCAGCCCGACGAACTCGAATCTTACCTTGGCTTGCCGCTCCTTGGTCGTGCTCCGACGATGACCGGGTTGGCAAAGGGGCAGCGCTCACACTGAGGATTTACGTATCAGGCACGTCGATCGTGATGTAACGATGAGATCTTTTTGTGCGCATGTCCTCGTTAAAAGCCAGTATAAAGACGCATCGCGAACAACAAACTCCGTGTGAGGCCGCAATCGACCGTGCGGCCTCATTTTTCATTCTCTTCATTGGGTCGCAATCGGCGGATTTGGCGGATTGCGGCCTTTTTCGCGCCTTGGAGCGCTCGTCTTGGTCCGATTAGCATGGTCCCAACGTTAGGACGCGGAGGTTGGGCTATGCGATTGATTCGAACCGTCCTTGTCGGGCTCTTGGTTATTGTGACGGTCGCGACGCCTGTGGGCGCCTCGCGGTCCAGTTTGGGAGATCGAGATATGAGGTCGCACCGGGAGCTCCGCTATGTGCGCGTCGTCGGTCAAACGAATTGGGTCACGTGCGGTCCTGCAGCCGTCGCCACCCTGCTCACCCATTACTTTGGCATTCGCGCAAGTGAGGATGACGTTTTGCGTGCAATATCGGGAGCAGATGCTTTCAATCGTGAGCAGACGCCGGAAGTCCCGATAAAGCTCGATGGTTACTCCATGTTGGATTTGAAAAGAGCGCTCAGTTTATTCGACGTCGAGAGCGCCGGGTATCGAGTGGGTGAAGGGGCGCTGAAAGCGTACTTCGACCAAGGCGGGCTTCCCGTGATCATCCATCTCACCGAGCCGCAACAGCATTTCGCCGTGCTGGTGGGCTACGCGGGAGATCTGTTGATCATGGGCGATCCGTCCTTTGGCGAGCGAACGGTGTCTCGCTACGAGTTGAACCACCGGTTTGGATTTAGTGAAGCTGTGCTCATACCCATCCCCACGGTCGAGCAACTTGAACTCGTGCGCGAGCAGCAAAATCAAGCCGTCCGAGACTTGATCGGCCGACAAGCTCGCCTTCGTCGATTGGGGGAGTCGATGTGATGCGGCTGGGGCAACGGAGCGTCATCTTCGTCGTCTTTTTGGCGCTTCATCTCCTTGCGATTGGAGCTGCTGTGTTTCCAGTCCGCGCATCGGAGCCCATTGATCCGCTGACGCGTCCGACACTTGACGTGGGTAGGATCGAATTTGGAGTGAGCGCAAGCTATCAGCCGGTTGCGGCGGAGTCAGTCGAGATGACGGGCGACGGTCCGGTGCAAAGCCGAGTGGTCTCGCACCGATTTGGACTCGAGGCGGCATTGAAATACAAGGCGTCGAAAGCGTTGTCCTTGGAGATCGTGGGTGGCTGGAATGAAAATGTGACGTTGGTCGAGCGGCGCGGTGCTTTTATAAGCCCGACTGCGGTAAGGTCAAGGTACGTTTCGACCACACCGGTAACGTACGGGCTATCGCTTAAACCCTGGCCGGACCACAGGTTGGATCCGGTGTTACGGCTGCAGGTCAACAGTGAAGGAAGCTCGCAGTTAGGCCTATCCATATCGCGCATCGCCGATCCGATCGTCCTTTCGGCTCGCCTGGGGGTTGTTCCGGGGGAGACAGACGCCTTCGACTTTGCGCTCGGTACGGGATTTGTGGCAAACGACCGAGTGAGTTTTGGCGCCTCCATAAGCCATCGGACGACACCGGGGAGGGTCAACCCACCCATCACCGTCCTTGGCCTACGAGCGGGGTATGCCATCGACCGCTTTGGAAAAGAAGTGGGGGTCACGTCCTCCGCTCACCTTGCGGGAGGCGCGACTTGGGTCAGCTTTGGCGTCTATTGGCAGGGTGACGCGCTCTCATGGTGAAGACCATGCCTCATGCAAACGTCTAGGGTGACCGCCCCCCTAGGGGATGGCGAACTCAACGATGCAGCACTCGCCTTGCGGAGGGATGGTATGTGGCCTACGTACCTCACGACAAATTGATTGAGTTTTGTACTGACGTGCTTGCAAGTGCGGGAGTGGCACGGGATCAGGCGCAGGTTACCGCTGATTGCATGGTGCGCGCCGACATGCGCGGCGTGGCCTCGCACGGGGTCATTCGCCTGCCTGTGTATTACAACCGCCTGGTCAAAGGTTTGATCGACCGGGCCCCCAAAGGGCGTTGGGTCGTGGACAAGCAAGGCACGGCGCTCTACGACGCAGCAAATGGGCTGGGACACTACGCGGGCAGGGTGGCCATGGACCGGGCGGTGCAAAAGGCGGCGGACCACGGCATCGCGGCCGTGGGTGTCTTTAACAGCACGCACTTTGGCATGGCGAGTTACTACATGCTCTCGGCCGTAAACCAAGGGTTCATCTGTCTTGCCAGCACAAACTCGGCGCCCCGGATGGCGCCGTGGGGCGGCCGCAAGCCGGTGCTCGGGACGAACCCGCTCGCGATCGGTGCGCCGTCGAACTTGCCTTTCCCGCTAATTCTCGACATGGCGACGAGTGTCGTAGCCCTTGGAAAACTGGTCGTGGCTGCTAGCGAGGGTCGCCCCGTTCCCTTGGGCTGGGGACTCGACAAGGATGGCAACGAGACGACCGATCCAAAAGAGATCCTCAGCGGGTCGCTCTCGCCGATGAGCGGTCCAAAAGGATCGGGACTCTCGCTCATGCTCGACGTGTTGTGCGGCGTCTTGACCGGCGCAGCTTTTGGCGTCGGTTTGGGATCGATGATGAACTACAACACGCTCGAAAAGTCGGGCCACTTTTTCCTCGTCATCGATCCCGAGAGTTTTCGCGGGCTCGATGCATTCAAAGCAGACCTCGATCAACTGGTCGAGATGGTCCGAAGTTCTGGAACGGAGACGGATCGGGTCTACTTGCCTGGTGAGATCGAGGCCGAGCGAGAAGCAGATGCGCTCGTTAGGGGCGTCCATCTTGAGGAAAGTCTCATCGCTGAGCTCAACGAGCTCGCACGAAACGCAGGTTGTGATCAGCTTTAACCTTGTCATGAGGTGGGGGACACAATGGTTCATCGGTGCAAATGGGCGACCAACGACAGGTTGATCGAGTACCACGATCGCGAGTGGGGCGTACCCGTTCACGACGACGTGCGACTGTTTGAGTTTCTCGTTCTCGAAGGGGCACAAGCTGGGCTTAGTTGGGACACGATACTCAGAAAGCGGGAAGCGTACCGCGTGGCGTTCGCCGGGTTTGATCCGCATCGAGTGGCCCAGTTTTCCGAGGACGACCTCGAGCGAATCTTGCAGGATCCGGGGATTGTCCGCAACCGCCTAAAGGTCCAAAGCGCAGTCGTCAATGCAAAGCGGTTTATCGAGGTCCAGCAGGAGTGGGGATCGTTTGACGCGTACGTTTGGCGCTTCGTGGGCCACAAGCCGATCGTCAACGCGTGGAACGCCGATTCAACGATTCCCGTGACAACGCCTGAAGCCCACGCATTGAGCCGTGATCTAAGAAAGAGAGGATTCAAGTTTGTCGGGCCGACGATCTGCTACTCCTTCATGCAGGCCGTGGGCATGGTAAACGACCACCTGGTCGAGTGTTTTCGATACTCAGAGATTGGCGTGGAGGCCGACGCGTAGCCGTACGGCTACCTTAGATCAATGAAAAACGATCCGCTCATGATGGAAGTTTCCAGAAGGTTGGGGCCACTCGTCGGCGAACGATTCCTCATGCTTTCCGGCGATCGCGGTAGTCTGAGGTGGGTGGGGATCGTGGGCGACTGGCATCATCTGATCGAGCGCATCGAGGTGAACAAGTATGGCGTGGCGAGCGTGTGGGTGAGGGGAAAGAATCATATGTTCCGCACCCCTGCATTCCGGATCGGCCACTTCCAGATCGTCCGTTACAGGAGCCTGATCGAGTGCTTGCAGTCCGGCGGGTTTTGGTGGTCGGACGACGTCGTGCGCAATTGAGTCGTGCGTGGTCGTATGAGCCTTGGCTTTCCCGCGAGGCTCGGAAGCGCGCGCCGATCGTCAAGCGACCGCCTCCTCCGACTTCCTAGGTTCCAGTCCGCTCTCATTCGTTAACATGTCATCCATCAACATATCAAGCCGCGCCTATCCCGTTCGCGCCATGTGACGCTCCCTGTTTAAGGGCTTACCCGGTCGGCCTCCGTCGTGCGAACCCAGCATCGAACGACCCTGAAACCTTTGCGCCTCTTGCGCGGCAGCGCTCACATTGGTTAAACTCAAACAAGCCGCTATGCAAGGTTACGGAGGCGACATCTGTGAACCGCAGAATCCTTGGGATTCTCTTTTTTGTGTTGTTTATCGTGATGATCGGGTTTGCTGTTCTCTTTCCCGTCGAGCCTTACTACATTCGCCATTTCGGCGCCACGAGTAGGACGATGGGGTGGTTGATCGCGACGTTTTCGATCGCCCAGTTTATCTTTAGCCCCATCTGGGGAACACTTTCCGATCGCGTCGGGCGTAAGCCCATCATGATGATCGGGCTTATAGGTTATTCGGTTGGGATGACGTTTTTCGGATTGGCCCAGTCCTTGCCGATGCTCTTTGTTGCCAGAACCCTCACCGGTGTGTTGTCTGCGGCGACGCTGCCCACGGCGATGGCTATGATCGCAGACAGTACGACCAAAGAGGATCGGGCGAAAGGCATGGGTGTTCTGGGAGCGGCATTCGGGCTTGGCGCGATCTTTGGACCTGTAGTTGGGGGCATTCTTGGAAGTTACTGGATTCAACTTCCATACTTTGCGGCGGCCGGACTCTCGCTGATCACGCTCGCGTTGGTCTTCATCATTTTGCCGGAGACGCTCCCCAAAGAGGGTTCCGATGTCGGCGCCTCCCGTCAGCTCTCGAAGCGTCTGCAAGCTTGGAACGCAAACACCATGCCGCTTTACCTCTTGGCGCTCCTCGTGACGTTTTCCCTTGCGGCCTTGGAAACGGCGTTCCCCTTTTTGGCGGCCGACCGATTTGGTCTGACCGAACGCTCAGTCGGGTTTGTCTACGCCGTGATGGGCATCACCGGAGCGCTCGTGCAAGGGGGCCTTGTGGGCCGCGTGAAGCAGTGGATCGGCGAAGAGAAAATGATCTTAGCAGGACTCCTGATCAGCGCAGTCGGCATGGCCATCATCGCCGGCTCAGCGACCGCCTGGATCGCAACCGTTGGCATCAGCGTCTATGCCGCAGGTCACGGTTTGATTCGCCCGGCCAACTCATCCCTTGTATCACAGCGGGCGGGCGTAGGTCACGGACTTGCGATCGGGATGCTTGATTCGATGGATTCGCTTGGACGGGTGCTCGGTCCCGTCGTGGGCGGCATTCTCTACTATACGAGAGGCGATCTCCCGTTTACATTGGGAGCGGCGGTCAACATCTTTGGTCTTGCGGCATTTGCCATCGTAGTTCTCAATGTGACGGGTAGGCGAAAGGCGACTGGGTAGGCGCGATTCACCTGGATGCTTTGTAGCCAATCATTCATCCGCCACGGGTACGCGCATGCGGGCTTCTTTCTGAAGTCGGGATTCGATTGCGTCGAGGCGCAGTTCGAGTCTACGGATGCGGTCGTCATCTCGGAGACGGTCCGCCTTTTGTTCTGCGATCGCTCGTTCGATCGAGAGGCGATTACGCTTTCCCTCCTCACCAAAGTACTCCACAAAATGATCAAACTTCGTTCCGAGACGCATTCCAACCTCGCGGATCTC
>CAYRIY010000074.1:0-12370 GCA_964424335.1 uncultured Clostridia bacterium | reverse complement strand
AGAATGCGATCGCCCGGCGTCGCGCCGGAGCTTTCCGTATCGAGGCGGTAGTCGTATTCCAGCGTGATGGAGTTGACGCCGCCCGTGCCTACGGCTCTTTGAACGTACCTGCCCACATCGACGCTGGCCGACGTGAGGGGGCGGTGGTCGACGCTGTCGATCACATCGTGAATGTGCATGTGGGTAACGGCCTTAGCGAATTCGTCGCTTGGGTCCGGGGCGATGCCGACCCGTTCGATGCTGAGCAAGTAGTGGCCCGAATCCCAGCAAGCCCCGGACGTGCGGCCGCCAAGTGTACGGAGGACTTCTTCAGGTCGGTCTCCGATGCGGATACGATCTGAACCGATCGACGGGGGTAGTTGCGTCTCGCTGACCAGCAAGATCCCGCAATCGAGCTGCTCACAGTATTGAAACCCAAGGTCAAAAAAGTGAACGGAGCGCCCCAGCAACGCATCCCGAAGTGTGCCGCCCTCCAGGGCGTCGGGGCCATGTTGATCTCCCGAGTGCTCTGCCGCGTGATAGGTCAACACGACCTTATCGCCGAAGCGCTCTGCGATCTTTGCGACCTCGTCTGCGACGCGGCGAAACGCAGCATGCGGCGTCCCGCCATCAGCGCCCGTGCACGCTGCAGGGTTGGCCGGGCCGTGCGTGTAGGGGTGGACGTAGACGGCGAGGCCTTCGTCATGCCAGCCTTTAGTCCAATCGAGTAGGCGCTCAAGCTCTGCCTGATCGGCCTCCGAGTCGCCGGTGATCGAGATTGCGACCTCGGTTCCGTAGATTCCGATCTCCGCGAGCTTGGGACGTATATCTAAAAGCGCTTCGTCGAGGGCGGTAGTAGGGATTCGCAAGTTACTCTTGATGAGTATGTGCGGTGACGTCGTGATTTGATCGGCCATGATTCGAGGGCCTCCTGCGGTTACATCTATGGTTCCAGGGAGTATTGATTCCCCAGCAGTGTCGCCGAAGCCTTCGTTCGATTTGCTGGCTCTTGAGGTTTTGACATCACCGCAGCCCGCCGCTAACCCTTTCGCTTCTCGAGAGCGTCGCGCACCATCATCATTTCGACGATGTTCTCTTTCGTGAGGAGGCCGACGAGGGCGCCGCTGCTGTCCACAACGGGCAGGGCGGGGCACCGGGCCGTGATCATGCGTTGAAAGGCGCCGTCCAACATCTCATCCACGTGCGCAGTCGGCACATCCACATGCATCGCTTGTGAGACGGGCACTCCGGCCCCGTCCGTGCTCAGCCCGCGGATAATGTCCTCGCGGCAGAGGATCCCTTGCACCCGACCTTCGGCGCCTATGACGGGAAATTCGGTTTGCTCGCCCTCGAGAAGCGCCCGCACGGCCTCAGATAGCGGTGCGTCGCTTGCAAGCGGCCTAAAGCGCGTGATCATGACCGAGCGGATCGGGAGGCCCTGCGCGAACGTTCGCAGGTTCGACTGCGAGGTCTCCCCGCTTGCGCCCAGGTAGATAAATAGGGCGATAAAAATCAGGATGGGGTTGTAGTAAAGTCCCACCACGGCAAAGAGGAGCGCAAACCCCTGCCCGACCGAGGCCGCGACCCGTGTGGCCCGGCGATAATCCATCCGCTCGGCAAGGAGAGCTCGAAACACCCGCCCGCCGTCCATTGGAAAGGCGGGAATCATGTTGAAGAGGACGAGCCACAGATTGATCCAAAGCACGCGCCCCGCAAGGCCGCCCCCCATGATGGTGGTGGAGCGGACGGCGTCAATCTGGCCTGTCACGGCCAAGTAGAGGAGTAAGGCCAGAGCGATCACGATGTTGGTCGCCGGACCCGCGATGGCGACTAGGAGCTCCTGGTAGGGCTTTTCCGGCATGCGTTCGAGCCGGGCGAGTCCGCCGATCGGCAAAAGGGTGATGTCGGGCGTTCGGATGCCGAAGCGCCTCGCCATGAGTGCGTGACCAAACTCGTGGATGAGCACGGAGCCAAAGACGGCCAGGAGAAAGCCGATGCTTTGGACGGCCGCTGCCGGTCCGCCGGCGAAAAAGCTCCCGATTCCGATCCATGCCAAAAAGATCACAAAGGTGAGGTGTAATCTGACTGCAATACCAAAAACCCTGCCCAGCGTGATGTTCCACTCCACGACAACCACCGCCTTGTGCTCGCTTTTCGTCAACGATCCGCCTTGGTCAAAGTTTCCTTGGACAACTATAGCATATCAACCACCGGGAGCATGCGGCAGGGTCGAACGCCCCAGTAGTTTGTCCCAACCAATCATCAAGACCGCAAGGCGAGCGGGCTTCAAGTGCCGAAGTGTTTTGGAAAACACGCGAGAGAGGTGGACGTGCCGATGGCAACGCTTTCGACTCAAGAGGGGATCTCCGCAAGGCCGAACATCTTGTGGGTATCCTTTGAGGACACGAGTCCCCGGTTTGGCTGCTATGGCGACCCCGTGGCCAGGACGCCCAACGTCGACCGCTTGGCCCAGTCGGGTTGTCGGTATCCAAATGCGTTCTCCGTGGCAGGCGTGTGCGCGCCGAGTCGGTCGGCGATCATCACGGGGATGTACCCGACGTTCATTGGCGCCCACCACATGCGGACCACGCACACCAATGCCGCGACGCCCGAGCTGCCCACGCCGTACGAAACGGTGCCGCCGCCGTACGTCAAGGCGTTCCCTGAGTACCTGCGGGCCGCAGGTTACTACTGCGCCAACAACCACAAGACCGACTACCAGTTCGCGCCGCCGACTTCGGCATGGGACGAGTGCGGCCCAAACGCGCACTGGCGAAACCGGCCTGAAGGCATGCCCTTCTTTGCCGTCTTCAACCCGCTTGGAACGCACGAGAGCGGAATGTGGGAGAAAGAGGAGAGCGAGCCCGAGACCGACCCGGACCTCGTCACGCTTCCGCCGTACTTGCCAGACACGCCTAAGGCGCGCCGAGCGCTCGCTCGCCACTATGACAACCTGGCCATTGCCGATCGGCAGCTCGGCGAGCTCCTCGACCAACTCGACGAAGACGGCCTTGCCGAAAACACGGTCGTGGTCTTGTGGAGCGACCATGGGGAGGGGTTGCCAAGGGGTAAGCGGTGGCCGTACGATGCCGGCATTCGAGTTCCGCTCATCGTGCGCTGGCCGGGGGTCATCGAAGCGGGGAGCGTTTCTGATGAGCTCGTGAGCCTCATCGACCTCGGCCCCTCGATGCTTAGCCTGGCAGGCGTCGACGTACCCCGGCACATGCAAGGCAGGCCCTTTCTTGGCAACAAACACGAGCCCAGGGAGTACGTCTACGCCACAAGAGATCGCTACGACGAATCGTACGACATGGTGCGCGCCGTGCGGGACAAGCGGTTTAAGTACATTCGCAACTACTTCCCTCAAAATCCGTACCTGCAATGGATTCCGTACCGCAACCGCCACCCGGTGGTGCAGGAGATGTGGCGCCTCTACCTTGCTGGTGAGTTGAGCGAGGCGCAGCAAGCGATGTTTCGTTTCCCCAGACCCCCTGAGGAGCTCTATGACTGCGAAGAGGACCCCTACGAGCTCAACAACTTGGCGGACAGTGCGGCGCATCGGGCGGTGATGGCAAGGCTCAGGAAAGCGCTGGACACCTGGCGCGAAAAGTACGACGTCTGGGGCGATGTGCCCGAAGAGCAGATGGTTGAGCGCATGTGGCCGGGAAAAGTGCAACCGACGACGGCTCCCGTCGTCTTTGTGCCGATCGGACCGGAGGCAGACGGTGTTGAACCCGCGCCGGAAGGCGGCGCCTACAAAGGGCCGATCCTAGTCCAACTCCACTGCGCCACGCACGGGGCGTCGATCGAATATCGTCTCGAAAGGGACCATGCGAGCGCTGACGGTGTAGGCACCGAAAGCCCGAGGTGGCAGGTGTACACCACGCCGATTCGCCTCGAGCGCGGCGCGTGGATCATTACGACCCGCGCATCCCGCATCGGGTACAAGGTGAGCGAGGAGCGAGCGGTCCGGTTTCGGGTGCCGATGGCCTTTTGAGGCGCGCCTTACCGGCCGCAGCACTTCTTGTACTTCTTCCCGCTGCCGCAGGGACAAGGGGCGTTGCGACCGATTTTCTCAGTGTGCCTTGGCGTTGCACGCGAACCTTTCAGTCGTAGCGTCTCACTGGTGAGCCAAATCAGCGCATCGCCCGACTCGGCCCATGCGCGAAAGGAGTCAAAGATGTAAATATCTGCCTCTTCGGGGCTTCCGGGGGCATAGACGTCAAGAGTCGGATCGAGGTCGGGCTCTTCGTTACGCTCCATGATCTGATACATGATTTCGGCCATTCTGATCGGGACGTGCTGATTCGTTGCAAAAGCGTCAACGAGCGCACGACGGGCAGACTCGGAGGCTCCTGATCGCTGGTAGCGCCAAAGCGCTTTGGAGTACAACCAGTGGCTGGATCGATCATCGCCAAACTGGGCGATGAGCCGTCCGGCTTCGGCGGTGAGGCCCAACTCGAGATAGCAGTTGATGAGCGTGTACCGGATGCCCTGGTTATCCTCGGGGTTGAGCCTGAGCAGCTCTTGCATGTGACGGATCGCCTCGGCGTCCTTGCCGTCCGTGCGAAGCGCCATTGCTAGGCCCTCGAGGGCGCGCATGTAGGGGCGGGTGGTGACGATGCCCCAAAAGCGGCCAGCGTCGGTCTCGAAGGCATCGTCGCCCGACTCCCGCACGATTGCCCGCCGGCCGGCCTCAACCCCTTTTCGATACTCCTTAGCCGCCGTCTGTGGATCTTCGGCAAGGTTTCCCAAAACGACATAGGCATCGGCGCAGTCCGGATCGAGCTTCAAGGCGGCATAAGCAAGTTCGCGCGCCTCGTTGTCGTCGGTGGCGTAGGCTTCCCAGGCAAGCTTTTGGGCCTGCCATACCGGGTCGTCCACGTCGACGTCGTTTCCACCGCCGTCATCAGAATGTTTGTTTGCATTTTCGTTCACGACGCGATTCATACGCCAAAGCAACCGTTCCATCACGAACGGATCACTTTTTAGGACACTCAAAAGGTCGACGTCTTCGTCGAATGCCGCCGCTGCATCGCCGTCAGCCCAAAAATCCTCATCCTCATCATCGAACGGATTGCCGGACCACGGAAGATTGCCCGTATACCCGCATATCCCGACACGGGGAGAGTTGACCGCGGGCAAAAGCGCGTCGGGGCCACATGGGTGCTTGTCAGCGCAAGTATCGCACAGCCAGCCGTCGCCGCCCCATTGGCAGCTCGCGCAGACATGCATCGCGGGCTCGCCGCAATGTACACAATGGATCTCCGGTTGGATGTTGCGTGCAAACACGTAAATTCTGGGGTCGACGGCGAACGGAAAGCGAAAATCATCAAGGACCCGCAGCGATAGACGCGTCGTGTCGCCAAAGTCGTATTCGTAGACAAACCGCTTTCCACTCGTGAGCACGTCGCCACACAGGTTGTTGAGCGATCGGGTCTTTTGAAAGTCGGCGAAATCGCTGGCAGCGTTGGTGTACACATCGCCGTCGATTAAAAACTGGCTGAAATGACCGCAGCACTCAAGCCAGATATCGCGCAAGAATTCATCAAGATCCTGCAAAGTGGCGTTTTGGGGAACTGCGACATGGAGCCAGTATTCGGGGAAGTCTTTCCCTTCGACCACGATGTGAAAGTACTTGTGCCGCAATGCCGTTTGGCCCGCACCCCCGTCGCCTTTCTCGTCGAACCATTGGTCATCGCTTCGGCACGCCTTGAGGTGCCGCGCCATGCCTTGGCGGGTGTACGGCTTGCGACAGAGATAACACATTCCCATCGATCGCGCCATCAATGACATCCTTTCTCGGCAGGAAGGGCGCTGGTCACGTCCCAACTCCCTCGAATTCGACGGCTTACAAGTCGGTTCCTTTACGTTTTGCCTGAGTGATATACTGTCACTGATGGAGGAGGCGGCATTCTTTGGATGCGAACGACCTTTCGGCGAAGTTGAGTGATTATTTCGCACCCATCGAGGGTGTCGAGGCTGTCTTTATGTTTGGTTCAACCGCTCGAGGAGATCATCGACGTTCAAGTGACCTCGATTTGGCCGTATTGCTCGACCATGCGACAGCCCAAAAAGGTGTGGACCGGGCGAAGTGGCTCGCTGACCTTTTTCGCGTGGTCGGCCGTAACGACATCGATCTCGTCATTTTAAACCGCGCGCCGGCCGTGCTGAAACACCGGATACTGCGTGACGGACGGGTGGCGTATGTGCGAAGCAATCGAGCGGTTGCTGAATTCTCCATTCGTGCCATGCAGGAGTATGTGGATACTAAGCCGATTCGCAAGCTCCAACATGCATCGTTACGCAGGCGACTGGGGCTAGACTAGGAAGGCGGATTGACGTGACCGGAGCCCGCATCGACCGCGACGTCATACGACGCCGACTGGGACACATACTCGACGCCGTCGACGTGCTGAGTGAATACCGAATGATTACTGTGCAGGAGTTGACCACAGACGTTAAAAGGGCATGGGCTATCGAGCGTGGTCTTCAACTTTGCGTTCAGGCGGTCTTAGACATTGCAGCCCATATTGTAGCGGCTTCAGGCTCGTCGGTGGGCGACGAGTATCGAGATCACATCGTCGCCCTAGGTCAACTCAACGTGCTGCCGGCGGAGTTTGCTGAGCGCATCGCACCCATGGCGGGATTCCGTAACATTCTGGTTCATGAGTATCTTGACGTCGATGTGAATGAAGTGCATCGAGCGCTTACCGATGGGCTCGACGATCTGATCGAGTTCGCCAGGTGGATCGAGCTTTACCTTGAAAGGACCGATCCTTGACCTAAAATAGGCATGTCAGAACCATCCACGTGAAATGAGAGAAGGTCCGTTTCCATGCATGCAAATGCGTCACAAGGCGAACGCGTCGCCGACCTCCACCTGCACTCGACGGCGTCGGACGGCTCGGATCCACCGGCGGAGGTCGTTCGTCGGGCGAAGGAGGCGGGCTTTTCCGCCATCGCTTTAGCCGATCACGATACGATGGACGGCGTGCCTGAGGCGCTCCTCGAAGCGGAGCGCCAAGGAATTGAATGCATTCCAGCGGTCGAGTACTCGTGCCTGGACGGAAAACGAGAGATTCACATGCTTGGCTACGGATTTGACCCTGCCGATGAGAACTTGCGGACGCAGCTCACGCGCCTTAGAGAAGGCCGGTTCAGCCGAGCCAAGCTGATGGTGGAAAAGCTGAACGAGCTCGGATACGCAATCGAGTGGGCCCGAGTTCAAGCGATCGCAGGCGACGAAAACGTCGGGCGTCCCCACGTCGCAAAGGCCTTGGTGGAGGCGGGTTACGTAGAGTCCATTTCCGAGGCCTTCACCGATGAGTTCATCGGGAACGGCGGCCGTGCGTACGTGGAGCGGGTAAAGATTACGCCCGAAGAAGCGATCCGGCAGATCCGGGCGGCGGGCGGTGTGGCGGTGCTTGCTCATCCCGGACGCTTTCGAAGCGACGACGACCAGATCGACGACGAAACGATCGAGCGGTACATCGCCGCAGGACTACAGGGCATCGAAGTGTTTTATTCGAAACACACGCCAGAGATGGTCGAGCGGTACCTCGCGATGACCAAACGGCACGGCCTCCTTGCTACGGGCGGCTCGGACGACCACGGTCGGTACAAGGATGAGGCGCTTCTTGGGCAAGTGCGGCTCCCCTATGCGTACGTAGAGGCGCTCAAAGCGGCGATCGAAGAGCAACGGCGGGCGAACGCAAGGCGGGCGTAGGGCGGGGTCGGCAGCTAGGAGCGCTGAGGGCAAGTCGACGTTGGCCTTTACGGTGCACGTCGCTGATGTCGTAATGTTTTGAGTAAAGCGGCCGGCCGTCTAGGGCGTGCCCGCAAAGTAGTGCCAGGCTGCTCGTTTGAGGCCGGCCGCGGCAATGCATCAGCGGTCAGAACTGTTGCCTTTGCTGGTACTGCTGCTCCGGGTGGCTTTGGGGAAAGAGACTAAAGGTCTGCCCAAACTGCTGTCCCTGCTGATTTTGCTGGAATTGCGAGAACTGCTGGGGCTGATAACCCTGCTGCCCGACGCTCTGCTGAAGCTGGGGTTGGAACTGCTGCTGAAGTCCTTGTTGCTGCTGTAGCCCTTGCTGAAACTGCGGCTGGTACTGCTGTCCCAGCCCTTGCTGGAATTGGTTCTGTAACGCTGATTGTGCATAGTTCTGCTGATTGTACTGCTGTTGCTGTTGCTGGTTGTACTGTTGCTGTTGCTGCTCGAGCTCAGGCCGGCTCTGCGGGAACTGGCCAAACTCCCCGCCAAACTCCTGGCCAAATTGGAGCGACTGCAGCCCCTGCTGGCCAAGGCTCTGCTGAAAGCCTTGCTGCAGGCCCTGCTGCATCTGATCTTGCCCGTACTGCTGGTTGATGCCCTGTTGGAACTGAGCTTGGCCAAACGGCTGGTTTAACCCCTGCTGTAACTGGGGTTGGCCATACTGTTGATTGAAGCTTTGCTGGAATTGGGGCTGCCCAAACTGATTCTGTTGAAAGGCCTGCTGTTGCTGGTATTGCTGCAGGCCTTGCGGAAACTGCTGTTGCTGCTGATACGGCACGCTCGATCCCTCCGAATTGGAATTGGATGTGTCGGTGACTAGATTTGCCACGATTGGATCGGGATATGAACTTTTGCCGCTATGGTCATGAGGAAATCTGTGGAAAGCGCGGAACACAACAAGCTTGAAAGCGAAAGTGGGTCGAGCATTGATGGATCGAGGTCGGGAGAAGTCCGAGAATACCTTCTGGCACGAAGGAGCCGTGACGCCTGAAGATCGCGCCCGGGTCCTCGGTCAGCGGGGCGTCGTCCTTTGGTTTACTGGACTTTCGGGCTCCGGAAAGTCGACGATCGCCGTGGAGGCCGAGCGCCGCCTAAACAGGGCAGGGCGCGCCGTCTACCGATTGGACGGGGACAACATTCGCCACGGGCTCAACGGCGACCTGGGATTCTCCGACGCCGACCGAGACGAGAATATCCGCCGGATCGCCGAGGTCTCTGCGCTGTTTCGGGACGCGGGGCTGATTACGCTGGTCTCGTTTATCTCACCATTTCGGCGCATGCGGGAGTTTGCCCGGGAGCGCATCGGATCCGACGCCTTTGTCGAAGTGTACGTGAAAGCCGACGTCGAGACGTGCATGAAGCGCGATCCCAAAGGGCTTTACCAAAAGGCTCTCCGGGGCGAGATCAAGGACTTCACGGGCATCTCGTCGCCATTTGAGGAGCCGGAGAATCCCGAGATCGTGCTTGACACCGTAAATGAGTCTCTCGATGCGTGCGTCGAGCGGCTGCTCGCAGGGGCATGGTGGGAGAGGGGAGCGGCCTCGACGTTACGGTGACGAGCATCTAGTCGATTTACCAGGCATCGAATTTCGCAAACGAGAGCCTGACCGCTGAAGGGAGCGCCGATCGGCCAAGCGAAATCCCAGCATGTGGACTTTCACGTCGATAATTGGCCGGTGAGGCGTGTGGACCGACAAGGTGGGTCGGGGGGAGCCAGCCCTCTCCTATGGATGGGCGGATGGTCGGTCGATCCCCAACTGCATCCATTTGAAGAAGACTCCCTGTTAGCCCGAGAGCGCGTCATATATACCGTCGACTTCACAGAATGCAATGACTCAGCCGATTTTGTGGCTATCGCTGAACGCTCGCTAATCGATGCCACGGATCGCGATCAAAGCGCTGACATTGCCGCTTGGTCGATGGGCGCCATCCTCGCGCTGGACCTGGCGGCTAGATTTCCAAGCCGCGTGCGCCGCCTGCTCCTCATTGGGGCTACGCCCCGATTCACCCGGGATCTCTCGAGCAATTGGACAATTGGGCATACACCGTCCAAGCTCACGTCGATGAACCGGAGGCTCCCAATGAAGCGACGGGAGGTCCTCGAACATTTCCATCGCAGGATGCTATTCTCCGGCGGGCCGAGCAAAGGAAACCACCCCAACGGTATCGCCACGCTCTCGGAGGTGGGTCGGCAACTGATCCCAGGTGAGAGTGTGTGGTCGACCCAGGCGCTCATTGCAGGGCTGGACTTTCTTCAGACCGTTGATGTGCGGGCGTCTGTCAGCGCTGTGGCGGCGCCGACCATGCTCGTACATGGGACGGACGACGTCATTTGCCCGGTCGAAGCGGGAAGGTGGATCGCGGATCATCTGAGGGATGCGGTCTGGATTGAGTTTGCCGGAGTGGGCCACGTACCGTTTTGGAAATCTGATTCACAAGTCGGTCAGCGAGTGGAGGCGTTTTTACTCAAGTGACGCTCAGTAAACGAAGCGTTCGCAATCATTTCAACCGACACGCCGAGGAGTATGATCGCTATGCAAGCGTTCAGCGCGGCTTGGCGGACTGGATGCTCGAGGGGTTTGAGCCGAGGGTAGATCAGGTTCGCAGGATCCTCGAGGTCGGGTGTGGCACCGGATACCTGACGGAGTGCATTTTGGCCTTGTATCCAAAAGCTGAAATCGTAGCGATCGACATCGCGCCGGCGATGCTTGACGTGGCCTCCGCGCGCATCGGGTCAGATTCCCGAGTCCTTTTCGTCGAACACGACGTGGAACAACCGCTTCCGGATCCGACCATGACATATGGGAAAGAGGCGGAGCCGGGTTTTGACCTCATCATCTCGAGTGGTACACTCCAGTGGCTCGAGCATCCGGTCGAGACGCTGCGACTTCTCGCAAGGGCGCTTCGTCCGGGTGGCCGTCTTCAGATCGGAGTATTCGGGGCCGGGACCTTCCGTGAGTTAAGAGAGGCGTTCGATGAGGCAAGCCGGGGCGTGGGATCGTGGTCGCACGGACCCGAGCTCCGCACAGCGGTAGAGTGGGAGAGTCTGTTGATTGCTTCAGGGCTAAAGCCGCTGCAGGTCCGTGTGTTTCAAATGCGCGACACGTATCCTTCTGTTCGACATTTCCTCAAAGGGATTCAAAAGAGCGGCGCAAACAACGCGGCAAGTTCAGATGCACTCTGTCGCCGGCCCTCCGTCGTGCGCTCGATGATGGAGACCTACAGCGAGCGCTTTGCTTCTGCGGGCGGCGTCTTTGCTACTTGGGAATGGGTGTGTGTCTCGGCGGAAAGAGTCTCAAATAATTCGCATGAACTCAAGCTCGCGGCTCCGGGCCGTAATTCGCAATAAACCTCGGGAGGCGCTTCCACGAGCATGGGTACGTATGAATCATTGTTGCGAGTGCCTCGGCTAGTCGCTTTTCTGCGTCACATATTTCCGGATCGATGATCGGCCACCATCGGATGGCGCCTTTGCCTCGATGTGACAGCGCGTTATAGGGCAGGATGATGCTTCCTGTCATCTGTGCCAGGCGGACCGCGCCGAGCTGAAGGTGGACAACTCGATCGAAAATTGTGATTGGCGTACCGTCCTCAGTGAGGACGTCTTGTAATACGACGAGTCCTTCGCCTCGTCGTAGGACTTGGATCGCTTTCCGAACTTCGTTCGGGGTGAAGATTACGGAACTAAACACTCGGCTGTATGACCGAACGGTTGGCCGATCTCCCCAAGACGTCAATGCGTGAATGGGCCAGGACTCTTCGCGAATCGTTGAGTAGAACCAGGACTGCGAGATGTGCGCAAAGTTGGAGTGAAAGCTAGTGAATATGACGCTTCTACCACTTGCGCGCGCCTCGTGGACATACTGCTCATTGATATTGATGAACGGGTAGGGCAATCGGGAATCGCGGTGGGTTCGCAATCGGTTGGCGACGGCCGTCGTGACTAGGGCGCGTGAGACGGTTAAAAGTGACAATTGCCTCGGGCGGTTGGCGGCGAATTTCCTCGCAATCCTTACCCATCTTGTGTAGCGCCCTGTTTTTATGGGCAACCGACGATGCGACATGACTCCTCACCCTGGTGTTCACGTATGCGACACAGGTTTTCTGATTCCTGTCAGAGCGGGAGGCTACGGTCACTTTATTGCCTAAAGGTCGCTACCGGGAGGAGAACCAGTCGGTTTCGTTGAAGCGTACACCAGTTTCTGGAGAAGAGACGAGGCCATCAATTCACATAATACCTGTTGATTGGAGAACCGCTTAGGCAGTTGAGACGGGGGGTCTTGGCCTAGGCGAGGGCGTTTGTCCGCGGGGAGTTTTTAGGGGAGGACATCGTGATGGACGTGACCGAGTGGATCGAGCGCCGTCCCGCGGAGCGGGACAGGAGGCGCCATCCACGCTACGAGATCGACCTGCCGGGCAGCATTGTGTACATGGCGCGAGGGGATGTGGCGCCTGTACACGTCATGGTGCGGCTTGAGTCGATCAGTAAGAGTGGGATACGGGTACGCCTTTTGGACCCTTCGGCGGATCTTGGACCACTAGAATCGAGTAAGTTGCTCGTGATTAACCACGAGTCTCAACGGGGACAAGTGTACAGAGTTAACGTTGTTTGGGCGT
>CAYRIY010000073.1:0-18754 GCA_964424335.1 uncultured Clostridia bacterium | reverse complement strand
CCTGATCACTGGCACTGGGAACGTAACGAGTGTACAAGTCCGGGGGCCCGCGAAAAATCGACGCGGGCCTGTTTTTTGCGTCGCGGGGATTACAAGACGGAGACGTCGGATCAACCGGGCGGGAATGCTCTCACGCCCCGGGCGCTTCGCCAATCTCGCCGTCAGCGATCGCGCTCAGCACGGCGTTGCTGACGCGGGCGGCCACCTTCTCTCGATTCGCCGCGGGCCACGTGGTGAGTAGACAAAAGGCGACGTCGCAATCGGGATCGTACCAAAACGCCGTGCCGGTCGCGCCCGTGTGACCGAAGGCCTGTGGCGACGCAAGGTCGCCAAAGAGCGTGCTGGAGCGGCGAGATTCCACATTGAGGCGCCATCCAAGTCCCCATGCGGGCGCTGTCCCGGAGAGGTTTGACGTCGTGGAATCGGTTGCGCCGTACGTAGGCGTCCCATCAAAATAGCTGAGACCCTCGGTCTGATTGAGGCGCATGGCGGCCTGGATCTGAGGCGCAAGGAGCCGATTCGCCCCTCTCGCGCTTCCGACCCGGTAGGACCCGCCTCCAATCTTGAACGATGCACTGCCGACGGCGTAAATCAAGGCGGCAAGGTCGAGACTCGTCGCAAGCAACCCGCCCCACGGCGCCCCCAGCGCTCGCCAGTAAGGGCTGTTCCAGTTCCAGTCCTTCCCCACCTGATCGTCCGGGAGCTGCACCTCTACGCCGAGGTCCGTGCCTTTGACCCCAAGCGAGGTCGCTGTTAGACCAAGCGGCAGAAACACCCGCCCAGATAAGAAGCTCGGCAAAGTCTGGCCGCTCAAAGCTTCGATCAGGCGAGCTAGAACGAGAAATCCCATGCTCTGGTAACACACGTGGGAGCCCGGCTGGAAAAGGGGTTCGATCTCCTGCAAGCGAGCGTAATACTCGCCCAGCGGGGCGTGTGCGGCGCGCAGTTCGAGGTTTTGCGGCAGCATATCAGGGAGTCCCGACGTGTGCGTGAGGAGATGGCGGAGCCGGATCGCCTCTTTTCCACGGCGTCCAAACTCGGGGAGAATGTCGGAGACCTTTGCGTCGAGGTACAACTGCCCCTCTTGCAGGAGAAGGAGGGCGCCAAGCGCCGTCACCGGCTTGGTGAGCGACGCAACGAGGTACGGGCGGTTTGCGGGCTCCTCCCACGTACGAGTGAGCACAACGCGGCCGGCCCGCACCACGGAAAGCGAGGCGGAGCGGATCGGCCCGCCGCAGGCGTGCAATGCGCTTTCGACGACGCCCGCCGCCCGGCGCAGTTTCTGCGAATCAAACCCGGCGTCCTCCGGATCGGAGGCGTACACGAGTCCGACCGGCAACCCCTGATCTCGATCGTGCAGAAACTCGCTCACGGCCGCACCCGCTTTCGATTGGAGACCGGCGGTCGGCCTTTACCAGCAGGTCGTGCTCACGCCGCGCACCGGGGCTCCCGTGGCCGCAGGCGTCTCGACCGGCAGGCTCTCATTGGCCGCCCAATCCGCCCACGAACCTTCGTAAATGCTGACGATCTGAGAACCGATCAACCGCAGGCCAAAGTAAATTTGAGCCGCCTCGATCGGCGTGTTGCCGTAAACGACCGTGGGGTGAATCGTGTGCACCCACACGCCGTCGAGCGCTAGGCGCATCTGATGGGCGCTTTTAGGCGTAGCCTGACCCAAGAAGAGCTCGTCTGCCGTCAGGTGCGCAGAGCCGGGAATATGTCCCAGGCGGTCCGTCGATCCCGTCGCGCCGGCATACTCGTCAAACGAGCGGACGTCGATGATGTGGCCGTCCCCGTTTTGCTGAATGCTCACAATCCGCTCGGAGTTTGCGATCATGTACGCACGAGGCGAGGCCTTGAAGTTTCCGGGCTCGACCACCGTCTGATCTCGGGTGACGGGACCACCCTCCCGCTCCCATTTCTCAAAGCCGCCCTCGAGCACGCGCACGTTAGGTACGCCCAAGTACTCAAGGACAAAGAACATCCGCTCAGCCATGCCGCGGGAACGCTCGTCCGCGTAGACGACGACGGTCTGCCCCTGGTTCAGCCCCACTCGCTGAAAGAGCGCCTCGAGATCGGCCGGGTCTTTCAGCGACCGGCCTGCGGGCCCCGTAAAGTTGTGGATGTCGCGGTCCCCCACATTGACGGCTCCCGGAATGTGCGAGCGGCGATAGGAAAGCAGGTCTCTTGCGTCGATGATCAAAACGTCCGGATCGCCCAGGCGCGCCTCGACCCACGCCCGATCGGCGATCAGCGATGCCCCGGGAAGGGGCGCAAAGACCGCCCCGATCGATGCCGCCGAAGCCGCCACAATCAGGATTGCCAATGTCAACTCGACCCAGAACGCCGGCCCTCGGCGACGTTTCATCTCTTTGCTCATGCGGGGGACTCCTTTGCTTGACGCGTTTCCTGGAACTAATGCTAGCGGCAAGAAGATGAAAAGTCAACCAAATAGATCGGACTTATGGGCGTTTCTCGTTTCAGCGGCATCCACGTGCGTCACGCCTGCGATTCCGGCCCGAGCGGAGCCTAGACCCGAGCCAAGAGCGCTTTCACTTCCTCGAGCGTCGGCATCGCCTCGGAACAACTGTGCCGAGAGACGACGATGGCGCCCGCTGCATTGGCAAAACGCAGGCGTCGCTCGGGCTCCCACCCTTGCAAGAGGCCGTAGTTGTACGCCGCGCCAAAGCCGTCGCCCGCTCCCAGCGTGTTGACGACCGTGACGTCGACGCGCCCCAGCCGGAGTGGTCCGCCGTCGCCAAACAGCATGACGCCGTCGCCGCCCCTTTTCGCCACCACGTGATTGGCGCCGAGGGCGAGCAGATTATTGGCCGCCGTTTCCGGATCGGGAGACTCACCCGCCATCTCGAGCTCGGGCTCGTTTGCAATCACCACATCGGTCAGCTTGAGCGCCATGCGATAGTAGATTCTGGCCGCATGGGGGTCCTCCCACAGCGTGGGCCGCCAGTCGACGTCGACCACATTGAGCATGCCGACTCGCCTTCGCTCCTCGAGCAGAGCCAAAACGGCTTCCCGAGAAGGCGACTCGCAGAGCGCCGTGCCCGCAATGCTGACGATACGGGCTTTCAACGCCTTTTCAAAGTCGATGTCGTCGACGGTGACATGCGTATCCGCGCACGGTTTGCGGTAAAAGAGCACCTTGGAATCTTGCGGCGGAAAGATCGCCGCAAACGCCAAAGCCGTCGGATACTTTGGGTCGACGGCGACCATCGACGTGTCGACGCCTTCTCTTTGGAGCGTCTGCAATAAGTAGTTGCCGAAATCGTCGGGGCCGACTCGGCTGATCAGGCCGGCTCTTGCTCCCAGGCGGGCGAGGCCCACGGCCGTGTTGGCTGCCGATCCGCCCAAATACTTGCTAAAGCTCGTCACTTCCTCGAGCGGCTTGTGCAACTGGTCCGCATACAGATCGACGAGGAGCCTGCCGAAGGTGTAGATCTCGGCCTCTGAGTTATTCGCCGTCACATTGTTCGCAGTTTGGTTCGTCATTGCTGGTCACCCCCGGCAACACTCGGCTTTTTCCAGTTCATCAACCACTTGTGGCGCGGGTCTACGGTAAAGTTCCACGCCTTGGTCGGCCCAGCCATCACATTTAGGTAGTAACAATCGTAGCCCGGCATCGCCGCAACGGGATGGTACCCTCTCGGAACGAGCACGGCATCTCCATCTCCGGGTGCGACGGCCTGGTCCAGACTGAGGTCGTCGGTGTACACGCGCTGGAGCGCAAATCCCTCTTTGGGGTTGATCTGGTAGTAATAGACCTCCTCCAGGTAGGCCTCGCTTGGCGGATCCTCGGTGTCGTGTTTGTGCGGAGGAAAGCTCGACCAGTTGCCCGCCGGCGTGTACACCTCGACCAAGATCAGACCGAGCGACTCGCCCGTCGGCGGGAGGATGTGGTGGATTTTTCGGAACGTCTGCCCCTCACCCCGCTCTTCCGCCACAATCTCCTCCGGGCGAATGAGCCTCGGCCGCCCCCCATGTTGCCCCGGCCTGTGCGCTTTGGCAACCGCGATGTGAACGTCCGTCGCGGCCGTTACGGTATACGCCAAGCCGGGAGGGGAAATCACCGCATACGGCGGCGTCCCCTCCCACACGTCCTTGCGACCGCCGACTCCACCAAAGGCAGCGTCGCCCGCCTGAACGTCACAGACGCCGCCCAAGATCACGATGCCGGTTTCAAATTCGCCTGCATCGCCGGTGATCGCTTGCCCGGGCCCGAGCTTGTAGACCTCAAAGCCGATGTACGCCCAACCCGCCGATTCCGGACTCACCGAAATTTGCGGCCTGTCTCCCGGCGCAAGGTTAGATCGAAGCAGGATCGATGCCATGAAATCCTCCCCCTCACACGCCGAGCTGCTCACGTAAGTACTTGCGGCTGGCCCGGGCCGCCGCCAACGTGTTCTCCGACTCGCTGCGCACCACGCGGTCTTGCTCGACGATGATCCAGCCCGCGTACGCCGCATCCTTCAAGGATTGCACGATCGCGGGCAGGTCGACGTCGCCCGCGCCGAGTTCGACGAAGACGTCACCTTGCGCCGCAGCGACGTAGTTCATCCCCTTGGCGACGTACTCGTTTAGGAGGCCGAGCCGGATGTCTTTTAGGTGCACGTGGCCGATGCGATCGCGGTAGGTGCGAAACAGCTCGACCGGGCTCCCTCCGCCAAACGCGATGTGACCGGTGTCCAGGCAGAGCCCCACGAGGTCCGGATCCGTCACGTCCGCCAAGCGGGCGATCTCGTCCGGGTTTTCGACGTACGTTCCGCCGTGGCTGTGAAAGGCCACCTTTAGTCCCATGTCGCCGCAAACCTTGGCGATTTCGTTGAGACTCTTGCCAAAGTACGCCCACTGCTCCGGAGTAAGCCCGTGCGCCCTGGTCTCCTCAATGCGGCCCGCAATGTCGTAGCGCATTGCATCCCCGCCGTCCGCAATCACGATGACCGAGGCGCCGAGCGCCGCGAGAAGCGACGCCGTCGCCTTCACTTGCCCGAGCTCAAGCTCGAGCCTGCCTTGCGAACGCAGGTCGACCGGCACAAATGCAGCCGCCATCTCGAGTCCCTTCGCCTCGAGCAACGCTCGCAGCTCCCCAGCGTCCGTCGGCAAGTAGCCCCATGGACCGAGCTCGGTGCCGGAGTAACCCGCCTGAGCCATCTCATCCAGCACCCGCTCGAGCGGAAGCTGCGGTCCCCAATCCGGTATCTCGCATATGCCCCAACTGATCGGGGCGTTTCCAATCTTCACGTCGCAGGCCTCCTAGAGCGTGTATCAATAATAGAAACGCTGATTGGCACGGGCCGCTCGGTAATCGGCGAGCGCCTTTTGCACCGACTCCTCCTGCGAGACTTCGGCCACCGGCACGTCCCACCAGCTCTCAAAGCCCGGCACGCGCTTTTCGGGGTCGACCCGGACGTGGATCAAGACCGTGCGGTCTTCCCCTTTTGCCCGCTCGAGCGCTTCCTTAAGCGACGCCTCGCTGTCGGCGTAATAAGCCGCCGCACCGAAGCTCTCGGCGTTCTTGGCGTAGTCGATCGGAATCGGAGGGCCGTCGAGGCGCCCTGTCTCCTCATTGCGGAAGCGCAGCTCGTTTCCAAACGACGGCGTCCCCGCGGACCGCTGCAATCCGTGTATCGACTGAAAGCCGTGGTTGTCCACGAGCACGATGATGAGCTTTTGCCCCTCTTGGATCGAGGTGACGATCTCGCTGCTCATCATGAGAAAACTGCCGTCGCCGCACATGATGTAGACGTCCCTGGACGGATCGGCCATCTTGACGCCCAGCGCCCCCGGGATCTCGTACCCCATGCACGAGTAGCCGTACTCGAGGTGGTACCCTTTCGGATCCTCGGGTCGCCACAGTTTGAGGAGGTCGCCCGGCATGCTCCCTGCGGCGCAGACCACGACGTCCCTCGGGCCTGCGGCATCGTTCACCATGCCGATCACGTTCGCCTGGCTCAAGCATTCAGGCGTCTCAACCCGACGCAACCCGTCGACGACGCCGTCCCACTCGGCCTTGAGCGAACGGACCTCGCTTGCAAACTCCTCGCCCGTTCGGTAGCTCGACTTTTCGAGGCGGTCATGCAGCGCCTCCAAGATCGCACGCGCGTCGCCGACCAGTGGGAAGGAGCCCAGCTTGTAGGCGTCCAGAGAGGCCGTATTGATGCTCAGGAACCGAACATCGGGGTTTTGAAAGGCCGACCGGGACGCCGTGGTAAAGTCGCTCATCCGGGTGCCGATCCCGATCACGAGATCGGCTTCGCGGGCGAGGCGGTTGGCGGCCAGTCCGCCGTTTGACCCGACGGGCCCGGCCTGCCACGGGTGATTCCAGGGCAAGGCCCCTTTGCCGGCCTGCGTCTCAACGACGGGAATTCCAAACGCCCGCACAAACCGGTCGAGTGCGTCGGTCGCCTCTGAGTAGATGACTCCGCCTCCCGCTACGATGAGCGGCCTCTTGGCCTGGCGGATGAGCCGGACCGCCAAGTCGAGCTCCTCTTCCGGAGGAACGCTGCGTGTGATGCGGTACACACGTTTTTCAAAGAATCGTTCCGGATAATCGTACGCCTCTGTCTGCACGTCCTCGGGCAGGCAGATCGTGACGGCTCCCGTCTCGGCCTGGTCGGTCAGAATGCGCATCGCCTCAGGAAGGCTCGACAGGAGCTGCTCAGGACGGTAGATGCGATCCCAAAACTTCGAAACGGGGCGAAACGCGTCGTTCACGCTCAAGTCTTGGCTTACCGGGGACTCAAGCTGCTGCAACACAGGGTGCGGCAGGCGCGATCCAAAGATGTCGCCGGGAAGCAGCAGGACCGGCAAGCGGTTGATCGTCGCCAAACCAGCGCCCGTCACCATGTTGGTGGCCCCTGGTCCCACCGACGACGTGCAGGCAAAGGTTTGGAGCCGGTTCTTCATCTTGGCGTATCCCGCCGCGATGTGTACCGCCCCCTGTTCGTTGCGGGGCTGGTAGTAGCGCACGCCGACCTTTTGGCCGACCTCCTCGAGCGCCTGCCCGATGCCTGTGACGTTTCCGTGACCAAAGATGCCAAAGACACCCGCAAAAAACTGATGTTCCACTCCGTCGCGGCTCACGTACTGGTTTGCGATAAACCGCACGATCGCTTGAGCCGCAGTCATCCTCACCGTTGCCACACTGATCGCCTCCCTTGAGAATTCCTTTCCCGGCGCTGCTTCATCTTTCGTGGACCGTCTAGCATCCGTCCCATCCCAAATTGCCGTCCTATACCCTCAACCCGGAGCCGGGCCTGTGGAGCGGCCCTCTCGCAACACCGGCTGAAAGACGATGCGCTGCGTCCCGTCGCGCACGCCGTCGATCTCGGCGACGAGGGCCTCGACAGCAGCTCTGGCCATTTGATCGATCGGCTGCGCGATCGTGGTCAGTGTCGGATCGACCACGGACGCGAGCACCGTGCCGTCAAAACCCACCAAAGAGACGTCCCGAGGCGTTTCGAGTCCTTCTCGGCGCAGCCGATGCATCACGCCGATCGCGAGCACGTCGTTGGCGCAAAAGACCGCCGTGGGCCGATTGGGCCCGAGCAACCCCTCGGCAACGACGATGCCGGCCCTGATCGACGTCTCCTCGGTTGTCAGGATCGTCTCGCCCTCGATGCCCGCTTCTTGGAGTGCATGACGGTAACCCCTCACCCGGTCTGCGACCGACGGAACAGTGCGCGGCTCGCTCACCATAGCGATCCGCCTGTGACCAAGCTCGATCAAATGTCGAGCTGCGAGGTACCCCCCGCGAAAGTCGTCCACTTTGACGCACGTCACCGCCAGTGTGGGCACGTCTCGGGCCAAAAAACAGATCGGATACCCGGCCTCGAGCACGCGCTCCATAGCGCTCGTACCCTCGAGCGAAGGCGCCGCCACGATGCCGTCGACGCCCCTTTGCCTCAAGTCGCTCAAATACCGCTCTTCAACTTCGGGTCGGTCATCCGTGTTGCAGACGAGCACACTGTATCCGAGCCCCGTCGCTTCCCGCTCGACCGCCCGCACGACCTCGGCGAAGAACGGGTTGCTCACGTCGGGAAGCACAAGGCCGAGCGCCTTCGTCTTTTTCGTCACGAGCGCCGACGCGAGGAGGTTGGGCTGGTATTTGAGCTCCTCGACCGCCTTGAGCACTTTCTTGCGGGTTGGTTCAGCGACGTTTGCGTTGCCGTTAAGCACCCGCGAGACCGTGGCCGGAGAGACTCCGGCCCGCTTCGCGACGTCGGTCATGGTCACCGACACACTGTTCACCTCGAAGGCATCCACGGATCGACGATGATCTTGATCGCCTCTCGATTTTTCAAGGCGTCGAGGCCTGTTTGGAGCTCGCTAACAGGCAGTCGGTGCGTGATCAGCTTTTCTAATGGAAGCACACCGCTCTCGATCATCTTGATCGCCGCCGGAAACGTAAAGTCTGCAATGTACGACCCGATCACCTGAATCTCGTTGCGAGTGATGTCCACTTGGCGAATCGGAGTCGTCGACGTCTGATCCATTCCAAACAGGAGCACCTTTCCTTGACGCCTCACGAGCGGCAGCGCCGTGCCAAAGAGGCTGCCGACCGCGTCGACGACGACGTCCGCCCCGACCCGGGTCTTCTCCATCACGATTTCTTTCAGGTCGACCTCCCTTGGGTCGACTGCGATGTCCGCGCCGCTCTCCAGCGCAAATCGCCGCCGGAACGGGCTCGTTTCGACCACGATCAGCGTGCCGGCGCCCGCCGCCTTGGCGACCTGGGTAAAGAGGAGTCCCGCAGGGCCTGCGCCGAGGATCACGACGGAATCGCCGGGCTGAACCATCACTTTCCGGGCGCCGTTTGCAATACAGGCGAGGATCTCGGCAAATGCCGCAAGGTGCGGCGGCACAGACGAATCGATCGGGTAGACGGCCCCCGCCGGGGCCACGTTGTATGGGGCAAAGCCACCATCAATGAAAATGCCGAGCGTCGTCATGTTGGAGCACATGTGCCTCATCCCGGCCTGGCAGTATCGGCAATAGCCGCACGTCACGTTGGGGTCGACCACGACCCGGTCGCCCGGACGCACGTTGCTCACCTCGTCGCCGACGTCCACGACTTCACCCGTGTACTCGTGCCCAAGGATGACGCCGGGCGTGGCCGGGTGGCCCGGCGGCACGGAGAGGATGTGTAGGTCAGTGCCGCACACTCCGCACGCCAACACTTTGATCAGCACCTCGTCGCCCCGTCTGACCTTAGGCCTTGGCGCGTCCTTGATCGCAAGGCGGCCCTCCCCTTCAAAAACGGCAGCAGTCATCACGTCGCTCAAAATCCCTAATCCCCTCCGCTACTCGGTTGCCTATCAAACTCGCTTCCTAATCTTTCGCCACCAGATCGTGAAAGCCTTTTCAAAACTCATAGCTCGTTCGCGAAGTTTTTAGCCCTTTCCGGAGGGATTGGAAACATCGAGCTTGAACATGTAGTTGCGTATGAATAAAGGAGTTCGACGCATAAGAGGCAAATTGCAAGATTGGTCAAGCCGACTTGAAAACGTTTTCTCGAATCGAACGCCAACCAGAACGACCAGGTCATTCGACCGCTACAATCTACAAAGAGGTGCATTCACATGGCCGTTTCACAAGCGAGTATCGACGGGCAACTATACAACCTCATTGGAGGCGCCTGGAAGTCAGCAAAGAGCGATCGGCACGACAATCTCTACAACCCCGCCACAGGCGAAGTGATCGGCAGAGTGCCGCTTTCGTCTGGCGCCGATGTGGACGAAGCCGTCAGCGCTGCGAGCAAAGCGTACGCCTCTTGGCGCGAGACGCCCGTCTACAAGCGCACGGCCATCCTCTTTCGTTACAAGAGCCTGCTGGACGCCAACAAAGAGCGTATCGCCCGTTCGATCACCGAAGAGCACGGCAAGGTGCTCGCCGAAGCGAGAGCGGAGGTGGACCGGGGGATCGAGTGCGTCGAGTTTTCCTGCGGAGCGACCACCCACCTCCAAGGAAGCACGCTGGAAAACGTCGCAACCGACGTCGACGTCGAGCTCTTTCGCCAGCCCCTTGGGGTAGTTGCCGGCATCTGTCCGTACAATTTCCCGGCAATGATCCCGCTTTGGATGTTTCCGGTGGCGATCGTCTGCGGCAACGCGTTTGTGCTCAAACCATCCGAGCGCACGCCACGGACCGCGGCACTCCTCGGCGAATTGCTCGTGGAAGCGGGCGTTCCTGAAGGCGTTTTCAGCATCGTCCACGGCGGCCGCGAAGTGGCGGACGCCCTCCTCGCCCACCCAGACGTGCGAGCTGTCTCCTTTGTGGGCTCCCAGCCCGTCGCCGAGTACGTGTACAAGACGGGCGCCGCGCACGGCAAGCGCGTGCAGGCGCTGAGCGGCGCGAAAAACCACCTCATCGTCTTGCCCGACGCCGACGTGCCGCAGACGGTGGAGGCCGTCGTCGCCTCGGCCTTCGGCTCATCAGGCCAAAGGTGCATGGCCGGCAGCGTCCTCGTCGCGCAAAATGAAATTGCGAACACATTCCTCGACGCCCTTTCCGAGCGGGCGAGCGGGCTTAAGATCGGCTCCGGATTTGAGCCTGACGTCGAGATGGGGCCGTTGATCCGGGAGCAACACCGAGCACGGGTGCGCAGCTACATCGAGAAGGGCGCCTCCGAAGGGGCCGACCTCGTGCTTGACGGGCGATCGCACGACGTGCCGAGCGAAGGCTTTTTCCTCGGACCCTCGATCTTTGACCGAGTCGACCCATCGATGGCGATCGCTCAAGAGGAGATCTTTGGCCCCGTTCTGTCCACCGTGCGGGTCGAGCGGGTCGAAGACGCCATCGACCTGGTTAACCGCTCGGAGTTCGGCAACGGCGCCGTCCTGTTTACACAAAGCGGCAAAGCCGCCCGCCAGTTCCGCAGGCACGCACAGGCCGGCATGATCGGCATCAACATCGGCGTCCCGGCGCCGGTGGCGGCGTTTCCGTTCAGCGGGTGGAAAAAGTCGTTCTACGGAACGGTCCACGTGAACGGATTCGACGGCATCGAGTTCTTTACCGAAAAGAAGGTCGTCACGAGCCGCTGGTTTTAAGGGCCGCGGACAAATATGGAGGCGTATGGACATGAACTACCGTCAGCAAACCTTTTCGCACTCGCCGGGAAAGTCGATCCGGCTCTCCCGCCTCTTTGACGATACGAGCGGGCGATCGGTCATCGTCGCCATCGACCACGGACAAGACCACGGAGCGATCCCCGGCCTCGAAAATCTAGGAGCCACGATCGAAGCCCTGTGCGAGGCCGGGCCCGACGGCCTGCTCCTGCGCGCCTCGACGCTGAAGCGCTACCACCGCCTGCTCGAGGGGAAAAAAGCTCCCGCGCTCATCGTCGCGCTCGACTCTCGGTGGACGCAGACCGTCCCGGGCGGGCCGACCCTGGGCGAAGAGCACGAGCTGCTCGTCTCCGTCGAAGAGGCGGCAAGACTCGGCGCGGACGCCGTCAAGATCCTCCTCATCTTTGGTCGCAACGAGATCGGCGTCCACGCCAAAAACATGAAGGCAGTGGCCCAAGTGGTCGAGGCCTCCGAGCGCGTCGGCCTCCCGGTGATGGTCGAACCGACCCTCTGGGGACTTGGGATTCCCGTCGAGGAGGAGCACGACCCCGCGCGCATTCCTCATATCGCCCGCGTCGCCTTTGAGCTGGGGGCCGATGTCCTCAAACTGCCGTACGCTCCGGGCATCTTCAAAGAGATCACTGAGGCCCTGCCCGTTCCTATCACCATATTGGGCGGGCCCAAATCCACATCGGAAGAGGACTTTTGGGCCATGGTCGAGCAAGCGGTGGCCGACGGCGTGCGAGGCGTCGCATTTGGACGCAATGTGTGGCAAAGCGCCGATCCCCGCTACCAGGTCGAAAGGTTGCGGGCGATCCTGCACGCTTGAGGAGATTTACCACGCCCACTCTATAGCGGCCGACAGGCGGACCTCCCCTGCCTGTCGGCCGTTGATTTGCGTCGACTTCGTTGATCCTCGTCTGCACTTTAGCCAATTTCATCATGCTCAACCCAAGGTCCAACCAGTTGAGCGATAATTCCAATTTGCATTCTTGACAACGCGAGAACCACACCCTATGCTAAGATCATAAAACGATTTAGGCAATCGATTTATCTATCATGATCGAGTTGCAAGGGGTTGACTTGAGCTTTGGCGACCTTACGGGATGTTGCCCAAATGGCGGGCGTGAGTGTGGCCGCGGCGTCGCGCATTCTAAACGGTGACGCATCATACCAGGCCCGAGAAGCGACCCGCGAGCGAGTGCTCGCTGCCGCGGAGCAACTCGGATATCGGCCCAACCTCTTTGCCCGCAACCTCCGATTGGGCGCCGCCAACCGGCTGGCACTGCTGTACGATCGCCCCTTCAACCCGTGGGCTTCGGTGCTCGCCACCAGGCTGGAGCAGGCGGCGACCGCCCGCGGCGTCGAGTTTTTCGTCCGTACCGTATCCCACCAAGAAGCGCTCGACGAGGCCGAAAAGCTCTTTGAGTCCGGTCAGTGCGACGGCGCGGTGTTTGCTTTTACGCACATTGCCTCTCAGACTCGTTGGAA
Source organism: uncultured Clostridia bacterium (assembly GCA_964424335.1). GTDB lineage: Bacteria > Bacillota > Limnochordia > DTU080 > RSA5 > CAYRIY01. The sequence continues at coordinate 6,182 of CAYRIY010000073.1, read as the reverse complement.
TGCCCTCAAAGAGATCGGCGCGCCCATCGCGCTCCACGACTGCGAGCCGCCCGTCAAGGAGGGCGGAGTTTGGGTCGACTACGGGTGGGCCACGGAGAAGCTCCTCGCCCACATGATCGCCCTTGGCCACCGCCGCATCACGTTTATCGGAGGAAAGTACGATTCACCGCCGGGCGACGAACACAACGTGCGGCTAAACACATACCTGCGAGTGATGGCCGAGCACGGGCTTCCCACACGCTATGTCGACATCGGATTTGAGCCCAACGCGACCATGTTTGCCAAACTCCGAGAGGCTGTCGAAGACGACCCTCGCGGCGCCTACCTTTGCTTCCAAGACGAATGGGCCCACTATCTCTTTCACGTGGCCCACAAACTTGGACTCTTCATCCCTGACGACATCGCCGTCGCGGCCTACGACGATCTGCCCGTGAGCCGGTACCTTCCGTCACCCCTCACAACGGTCGCATACCCCTATGATCGGGTGTCGGAGATCGTGCTCGACCTTTATCTGGGCCGCGGCTCCAAAGGCGCGGCCAGGCCGGTCGTTCGCGTCGAGCCGGAGATCGTCATCAGGGAGTCATGCGGTGAGCGCAGCTCGACAGAGCAGCGCTAAAGCCGCCTCATCGCACAATGCACGGACCACTAAGGAGGGGGTGACCTGCCAAAAAGGCGCAAGCTTTAAAGGGCAAGAGAGTCGCAAAGACCCGTGAACATCGACAAACACCCATCCAAGGAAGGAGTTTGGCAAACGATGGCGACAAGTAAAGTCTGGCGGCACATTCTCGTAGCTCTCATTGTCGTGGCCGTGGCCTCGACGCTCCCGGCCCTCGCGAAAGAGCCGATGACCGTGACCTGGCGAGGATCGCAGCAGAGCCTTGACGCACTCGAGCGCATCGTCACCGAGTGGGGCGCCGAGCGCGGCATCGAAGTGCAAGTGATTCCCGGAACCGGCGACTGGCCCGACTACTACGACAGCTTTGCGGTGCGGGCCGCGGGCGGGGTTCCATTCGACCTGGTCATGATCGACATGCAGGCGATTCCGTTCGGGCACAGCGGCGTCTTCATCGACCTGACGAGTTACATCGAGCGGGACGGAGTAGCGAGCGTCGTTCCCCCCGTCACGCTGCAAGCGTACACCGTACACGGCAAGATTTATGGCTTTCCCCACTCCGTCTTTCCACAAGTGTCCTTTTACAACGAAGACCTCTTTGCGTCCGCCGGATTAGCAACCCCCACGACCGACTGGACCTCGGATGAGTGGACGCTGGACGACTTCATCACGGCAGCAAGACGTCTGACTCAAGATACCAACAGCGACGGCGTCATCGACCAGTGGGGCGTGATTTGGCCCCCTGACATCGTCCCGACGATGGGCGCACAGTGGCTCGGCCCAGACGGCGGCTTTGCTGCGTCGGATCCCACCTTGATCAACGCCCTGCTCAAAGGGATCGAGATCAACGTAGAGATGCACATCTCGCCGCGTCCCGGCGACGCCGATCCGGGCGGCGGTTGGAATCCTTTTCCACACGGCAGGATCGGCATGGCCCACACCGGCGTGTGGCTTAGCGACTACTTGCGCGACACCGACTTTAGCTGGAACGTCGGCGCTACGCCCAAGGGCGTGCGCCGCGCAAGCCCCATCACGATCGATGCTTTTGGAATCGGCGTTACCTCGAACTACAAGGATGAGGCCTGGGAGCTCATCAAGTACCTCACCCTCGACCCCGAAGGTTCGTACACCTTCTCACGGACCGCAACGTACGGCGTGGCGGTAGGCCCCAACGGGCAGCTCGGGTATAAAGACGGCCAGCTCGACCTTTACCCCGACTTCAACGCCCAAGTAGCGGTCGACGCGCTCAATTACGCGGTGCTCCATCCATTCCGCCAGACGATCGAGTTTCGCGAGCTCGAGGCATTGAAGGGCAGGACCGTCGACGCAGCTTTGCGGGGCGAGATCCCCGTACAGGCCGCGCTCGAGGAACTAAAACGCCTGGGCGACCCGCTCCTCCAGGCAGGTAAGTAGGCGAGCGGAGATGGCGAGCAGACGACGAGTTGCGTTGACAATTACGACCCTGCTGCTCGTCTCGATCCTATCGGCGCATGGCGTCGGAGCGACCACCGCCGTCACGATGTGGACGCACGTCACGTTTGACGAAGGAGCGAGCCAAGCCGCTGATGCGGCCTGGCTCGCCGGCTTTTCGTCCACTGCGCGCGAAGGCGAGTATGTCATCGCACTGGGCTGGTGGATCGATAGGAGCAGTTGGTTTAGCGTCGGCAAGCTGTGGCTGGTTTTCGACCGGACCCTCGCACCGCCCGGCGCCTCGATCGACCCCAAAAACCCGACTCTCGCCGCTGTCGAATTGCAAACCTGGACGCCGAGGCCCGGCCACACCTACGAAACCTCACTTAGCTACGAACCGGCCACAGGAAACGTCAGCGTCTCGCTCTTCGACCTCACCTCCGGCGAGCGCATCGCCCAGCGCGGCCTCGTCACCAGCGCTGCAAGCGATGCCCTCATCCCAATCCCAGCGCTGAACGATCAAGGCGCGCCCGCCCCGAGGGTCACGCTGACTCGGACGGAGCCGGTCTTTCTTCCCGTGGGTGTGACATGGCGCGTCGCGCAACTGTTTTCGGAGGGTTCGTGGGGTTCGGTCACGCGCCTCGATCGCCGTCTGCCTACCGCGATCGAAGTGAATACGCCTTTTGAAGGGCTTGCCGGTGAAATCGTAATTTCGGCACAAGCGCCTGGGCTGCAAGAGGAGATCCTAAGAGCCCCTGCAGTCAAAGGAGAACGACTGATTTCAATGGATCCCCAGATCCTCCCCGTCGGCCGCGTCGACCTCGTCGCAGCCTACGAAGAGGCGGGGTCTCGAAATATCCTCGGGTCAAGGGAGGTCGTTGTCGGCATGGCGACATTGGACGTGAAAGAGATCGAGGTGAACGAGCGCCCTGACGGAGGTCTCGAGATCACAGGCTCTGCCGAGATTCAAGGAGACGGCGACCTAAGCGGGGCCGAAATCGTCCTCGAAGCCGTGATCGAAGGGTTGTCCGAGGTGAACGGCGCCTGGCGCGAGGCCACATGGGGCGAACCGATCGTCCTATTGCACCGGGAGTTTGGCGACACGTCCGACCGACTTCCATTCTCGTTTCACGCGACATGGCGACCCGATGCCGGCTCGCTCGTCGACCTACACTTGCCCCGGATAACGGTTCGGGCCGCGTCACGCTCCGGGTTTCCCATCGAGATACGGGGCGAGCGATCGTCGCCTTGGCCCTGGGTCGGACAGTCCGATCAAACGCCGCTCACCGCAGCGCCGGTCGACCAAGCGCAGCTCCTAGAGGCGCCGCCGCCGGAGCGCCTGGAGAAGTTGCGGCGCGGCCTCAATGCCGGAGGCTGGTTTCGAGGGACCTATCAGCCCGATTACATAAGCGACGGCATGCTCGACACATTGAAAGCCCTCGGCCTGGGCCACCTGCGGATCGCGATTGGGGCAGCCAACCTTTTCGATCCTGCTCAGCCCGAGCGCCTAAACCCCCTCGGGCTCAATCATCTCGATGCGATCATCAACCGAGTCATATCCCGCCAGATCGCCGTGATCGTCGAACCTCACGACGCTACGGGGGCCCTGTGGAGCGACCCGAAGTACGTCGAGCGGTTTGCACGCTTTTGGCGGTACCTTGCGGCACACCTGAGCGCCTACGACCCGGACCTCGTCTTTCTCGAGGTCGCCAACGAACCGTCGGCCGCTTACGCCCACGAATGGTACGCGCTGCAGCCAACGATTCTCCGGGCAATGCGCCTTGGCGCGCCCCGCCACACCCTGATCGCCAACGCCAATCAGCGGGTAACGCCCGACAACTGGGATCAGGTTGCCTCATTGCTTCCGATGGAGCCGGTCGACGATCCGAACGTCGTCTACAACTTTCACTTCTACGCCCCTTTGAACTTTACGCACCAAGGCGCAAGCTGGGGCTGGGAGGGGTGGGGGCCGCTTCACGATCTGCCCTACCCGTCAAGCCCTGAGGCGTGTGAGGCAGTGCTGCCCAACATCGACGCCTCCGCCAGGGGCTACGCCCGCCAGTACTGCGATGAGCGATGGGATCGCAGCCGACTCGAGCGCACACTGCAACCCGCCTTTGATTGGGCCAGTGCCCACGGCGTGCCCTTGACCGTGAATGAATTTGGGGTTTACCGAGCCTTCGCCCCGCCGGAGTCGCGCCTCAACTACCTCCGCGACGTTCGAGAGATCCTCGAGGCCAATCACGTCGGTTGGACCATGTGGAGCTACTCCGAAGGCTTTGGCCTCACCATCGACGGACCGACGGGCACCCGCCTCATCGACCGAGAAACGGCCGCCGCCTTGGGTCTTGACGTGAACGCGGCGCCGAGGGAGTACTTGGCCATAGATTAAACGACAGGCAATCCATCCCGACACCGGCGGGTGCTCGAAGAGGGGTACGAGTAGCGCATCACGCAAGCCACGGATCACGTAAAGTCAAACTATAAGCCCCCGGGGAACGCCTTGCCCGGGGGCTTCTGTAATCAGTCGAACTCGGTCAGCCGGTCAACATCAACCGGCGGACGGGCGACAACGTGCGAAGCCTCACGAATAAACGCTCGATACACCTCGAGGTGGCGCTCCACGTCCCGCCCATATTCCCCTACCACGAGCCTCACCCGGGTCCTCCTTGCCTCGCCCGGGCAGATCGTCTGTCCGAATAGGTGCATATAGAGCGAACGGTGGCGCGCCAAGCCGTCCGTGTCGGAATCTCCGGCATAGGCCATGCTGACACCGAAGACATCGCCGGGCAATCCCATGACGAGGACGTCGACGGGAGATTCCTCGTGTGCGCAAAATCCAATCGGATGCCCGTAGTACCGACCTGGTACAAAGCGCGTCCAGTGCCTCCCCCGCTGCCAGCGCCCGTCGGTCATCAGGTTCGCCGACCGCTCGTCCCTGGGGAATGCCACGTACATGCCGCGGAAGACAGGGTTGCTCTCCGGCCGAACCTGCTCCACCTGCCCCCCGGCGCCCCAGACGTACGCCCCGGGAGCAAACCCAGGAGCGAAGTAATTGGAGAGAAACACCTCGTAGTCTTCGTACACTGCGAGGCTTATTACCTCGATTTCGAGGTCGATTGCGTTCGGTTCGTTGGGACGAACGTCCATTACGACCACTGCTTGGTGCGCAAGGCGTGCCTGCCACACGACCCGCATCCCCCCGTCGATCGGAGACGCATGGTGCATGTACTCCCTCAACTCGCCCATCCAGCCGCTGCGGCAGAGGAGCCGGTAGGGAGCGAGGATCGGGTGCGGTAAGATGTCTGGATGACCGACGGAGGTGCCTGTCGGCCGGTGGACGAGGTCCGATACACCTTGCCGGCGTCCGTCCGCGACGATGCGCCCCTCGATCTCACGGAGCCTAAACTCCATGGCGCCCGACGAAGCATTCCAGGAAAGGTCGCTCACGATGAGGCCTCCTGCCCCGACGCCGGCTCCTGCTCCACCAACGATCGAGGCACGCGAAATTCGCTGAGCGAGACCCAGCGGCTCTCCTCGCGGCTCGATCGGGCTGCCGCAGCGTAGGTTGCCACGGTCCAAAGGTTGTCGTACCCCGACTGCTTTGAGGGAATCCCCGTCGCAACGGCGTTCACCGTCTCGATAAGCTGGGCGGCAAATGGATCAGAACCATGCGCAATCGGGCCGAGATCGACCGGAACCCAGGTCGAACGGTCGCCTTCGGTGCAGATCTCGAGTGGTCCCTCCATCCTACCTCGTAGCGCGCCTTTGCTTCCCTCAATCCTGAGCGTGAAATCATAGGTGTCCGTAGAGCTCGCGTCAGTCGCCGTGACGCTTCCAAGTGCCGCCGATCCAAAGTCGAGCGTGGAGACGTGGAGCATGTCGCTATGAAATGCCTGACCGGGGAGGCGGCGCGAGGCTGTGCTCACCCTGACCGGCGGCCTGCCCACCCAAAAGCGCAGGATGTCGAAGTGATGCGCGCCCCACTCGATCAGCAGGAAGTCGTCGATCGAACGGTACCACCTGTCGTTCGTCCGGTCCTGGTTGCCGAACATCCGCGCTTCTAAATAAAAGATCTCCCCTAGCGCGCCGCGGCGGATCAACTCGTATGCCGCCCTTGCTCCCCTGTAGTGGCGAACCGTCTGGTAGACGCTGATCT
>CAYRIY010000072.1:0-18829 GCA_964424335.1 uncultured Clostridia bacterium | reverse complement strand
AGATCGCCAGAGCACACTTCGGATTGGCCGAAGTGGAACGCGACGAAGGCAATATAGACGCGGCATACGATCATCTGATGCGTGCATTTACGCTAGCGCCGACTTATGCCGGAGCATCGGATTGGACGTCCACGGTTGTCGCATGCGCTGAGATCAAGCCAGTCCCAGCCGAGCTCGTGGAGATGATCGAGCGGCTTGCGGCCAAATGGAAGGGCGAACCTCGAGGCCTCGCCGATATCCACTCAAACTTGGGGAAAATCTATTCCAGGATGGGTAACACCGAAAAGGCCAACGAACACCTTTCGAAGTCCGTTGACCTATACCGAAAAACGTGAGCCCCACTCCCCGCTCTACCTGAACCTCTTGCACCTGCACATAAAGATCTCCCGACTACCGACACCCGAGCATTCTTTGCAACCACTTCATTCCCCACGATTTACCCCTCGGTTTTGCCGATGGGGTCGATTCACGTTGATCGCTCACAACTTCAAACCTCCCCCCATACGATGAGACGAATTTCCTACTTTATCCGGGGAGGCAATACCGCAAATGGATTTAGCTTCACCGCCCCATTCGCTCGTACCCCCGCATGGAGGCACACTTAACGAGCGACTCGCACCACCCGCGCTTAAGGATCGTCTCGAAGCGGAGATCCACTCACTTCCGTCGATACCTGTCGACAAGCGCACGCTCTCAGACCTGAAGCTATTTGCTGTAGGTGCGTTGAGCCCTTTGGAAGGCTTCATGACGAGGCGCCGGTTTCTCTCCGTTGTCCGAGATATGCGGCTCGAGACAGGTCTCGTCTGGAGTATTCCGATCACGCTTCCGATCGACGACGTCGTGCTTAAGGAGATTGGCAAAGCAGACCGAGTCGCACTCGTCTACGAAGGGCGAGCGGTCGCCGTCATGGACATCGAAGATGCTTTTCAACCCAACAAGGTCGAGGAAGCGATCAACGTATACGGAGTCGATGAGCCCTCGCATCCTGGTGTGAAAGCTGTCTACGAGCGAGGCGATTACTACCTCGGCGGTCCTGTTACGGTCTTCGATTCCGTTCTCCAGATCGGCGAACTCCTTCACTACCAACTCACACCGAGGGAAACCCGCGCTCTCTTTGCAGAGCGGGGCTGGAAGACAGTAGTCGCCTTTCAGACGCGGAATCCGATTCACAGAGCCCACGAGTATTTGCAAAAGTGCGCCCTCGAGATGGTCGACGGACTCTTCATCCACCCCCTCGTGGGTGAGACCAAATCGGACGACCTCGACGCTCTCACCCGGTTTCGGTGTTACGAACGGATCATCGAAGCATACTACCCCACCGAGCGTGTGGCGCTCGCGGCGTTTCCCGCAAGCATGCGCTACGCTGGTCCCCGCGAGGCGATCTTTCACGCTCTGTGCCGCAAGAACTACGGGTGCACGCACTTCATCGTAGGACGAGACCACGCAGGCGTCGGCAACTACTACGGGACGTACGACGCGCAGGAGATCTTTGACAGGTTTGATCCGGACGAGATCGGCATTCAGCCTCTCAAATTCGAGCACGCCTTTTACTGCCGGACTTGCGACGGCATGGCAAGCGGCAAGACATGCCCGCATCCAAGCGAAGACCACGTGATCTTGAGCGGCACAAAGGTGCGGCAAATGCTGCGAGAAGGCGTGCTGCCCCCGCCGCAGTTCTCGCGACCGGAGATTGCTCAAATCCTGATTGAAGCGCAGCGTGCCGCGGCCCCGGTCCTGCCCGGACGTGATCCCATTGCAACGTGACCATTTAGGCGAATTGCCGACGGAAGGGTTCGAAGACCCTAGAGCGACGCTTCACTGGGTCCACGAAACGTATGGCAACTCAGCCGGTCTATCGTGCAGCTTTGGGGGGCCGGGCGGACTCGTGCTCGCTCACATGGCTTACAGCGAAGGCCTCGACATACCCATACTCTTCGTGGACACTGACTTCTTGTTCCCCGAGACCTATGAGCTAAAAGAGCGGCTCGAGCGGGAGTGGGGCTTGCAAATAAAGGAGGCCCGCTCCCCGCTCACGCCCGAAGAGCAAGCGGAACGATTCGGCGATCGACTGTGGTCGACGGACCCCGATCGCTGCTGTCAATTGCGAAAAGTCGATCCGATGGCGCAATTGCTCGAGGAGGTCGATTGCTGGGTGACGGCTCTCCGGCGAGACCAGTCTCCGTCCCGAGCCAACGTCAAGCGCTTCGAGGTGCACGTCACCGAGGCCGGAACCACCATTCTCAAGGTTAACCCACTGGTCGACTGGACCCGCTCGGACGTTTGGACGTATATCGTCGAGCACAACGTTCCGTACAACCCGCTGCTCGATATCGGATATGCAAGCCTCGGGTGTACGCACTGCACGGCTAAGACGATCGGCGACGACGAGCGTTCCGGCAGGTGGCAGGGAAAGGCCAAGACGGAGTGCGGTTTGCACACGTTTACGCAGCGTCAGACATGGCTTTGAGTCTGCAAGTCATCCCCATAGCCGAATACGGAAGGTAATGACGGGGCAGGTTCGAATAGGGAAGGGATGTGATCGAGAACGGAGTGACCCGAAAATGTCAGAAGCCCTGACATCGACTGTGAAGGGAATTATGCTCGACCTGGACGGCGTCTTGTGGCGCGGCGACGCGTTGCTCCCCCGGGCCCGGGAGACCGTCATCGAGCTTAAAGAGCGGGGCTACTCCCTCGCGTATGTGTCCAACAACTCCTCGCTCGGCAAGAAGGGTATGCATCAAAAGTTTCAGGCCCTTGACATCCCACTCGACGACGAAGAACTGGTGCTTGCGACTCAGGTGCTTGGGCGAGCGATCGCCAAGAAGCTCAATCGAGCGACCGTCTTCCTCATCGGCTCAAAACGGTTTAGGGAAGACTTGGAGGAGCACGGTTTACGAGTGCTCGATAAACCTGAGGAGATCGACTACCTTACGGACTATGTAGTTGTCGGGGGCGACCGGGAGATCAACTACGAGAAGCTGACCCGGGCCTTGCGCTGCCTCAAGCAGGGAGCCAAGATCGCCGCCCCCAACGTCGACCTCACGTTCCCAGATGACGGGGGCCTATTGCCGGGAAACGGTCCGATCGTCGCAGCGGTGTCGGCGATGGCAAAACGCCCCCCCGATCTCATCGTTGGCAAGCCGGAGCCGCACCTTTTGACAGAGGCGATGGAGCGGATGGGCCTTTCCCCCGACCAGTGCATCATGGTTGGGGATTCGCTCGATACCGACATCGCCGCGGCTCAAGCCGCGGGCGTGCGCTCCGTCTTAGTCCTTTCGGGAACTACGACGGAGCACGACGCCAAAAACGCTTCAATTAAACCGTGGCGCACCATCGGGGCAGTCTCCGAGCTCCTAGACCTCCTCGATGGACGATAGAAACCGGCCCCTAACTCGCCATGGCACGAGCTAGATCCGCCGTCCGCCGCGCCAGATCAGTGATCGAAGAGCCGTCGTATCCTGCCACATCGCTGCGCAAACGGTCGTTCATCGGCTCGATCCAATGGGAAGGAATCTCCTTGGCCCCAATCATCGCCCCAAGGACCGAGCCGGCCGTAGCGCCGTTGCAATCCGTATCCCAACCGCCGCGGACGGCGAGGTCGATTGTCTTGCTGAAATCCATCTCTCCATAGAGCAGGGCGAGCGCCACGAGGCAGGCGTTGTTGATCGTATGCACCCAGTGGTACTTCCCGTGCGCCTCCTGCACAGCGGCAAGCGCGGCTTCCCACGAAAGGCCCTCGCGATACATGCGAATGCAAGACTTAATCGCCTCATAGAGCCTGCTTGAGTCGGGGACCTCGCTCATTCCGATGTAAAGCGCCTCTTCCGGGTCGTCTGCGACAAAGGCCACCGCAATCGTAGCCGCAACCCACATGGAACCGTAAACGCCGTTCTTGGCGTGAGAGAGCCGGGCGTCTCGCCAGGCGAGCTCGGCCGCCTGTGACGGCTTTCCGGGAGAGACGTAGCCATAGATGTCGGCACGAATTTGTGCGCCGATAAACTCACGGTACGGATTGGCAAACAACGCTGTCTGGGGAGGAACGAGCCCGTTTACAAGGTTTCGGTATGCGGCTCGCTCCGCGGTGTACGTCCTTAGGATCGGCAGGCGCTCGAGCCACAGCGTTCCTACGTCTTCTGTGCGAAAGTCCCGCCCTACCGTCTCCAGCAGATGCAATCCGAGGATGGTGTAGTCAATGTCGTCGTCTCGGGCCATCTCACGGATGCTGCCGCGCATCCAGGCCCGAGCTCCCCGATGAATCGCTATATCTTCTTCATTGGTCTCGACCAAAGGAAGATAATCCGAAAGGTCCGACACTCCGGCAGCCTTCATGTACTTGCTGATCCGATCGGCGGTCCATCCTTCGACGGGCTTGCCGAGCAGACAACCCGCGCACCGACCGAGCCATGCTCCGTAAATCCGATCGCCCAAATCCTCACTTGATAGGTCGACCGCGTAACTGTGCTCGGCCGATCTGCGACGCTTGCGAATGTCCTTTAGATCCGATGGCTCGACGTACCGATACCCATCGACGACGGTGTCCGAGTCGATCTTGGCAAACGCTTTGACCCACGCCTCCGGGCCATCAATGGTCTTATGGTCAGGGGCGGCGCTCGTATCGATGCCCTCTTGGGCCAACGACCGCAACTCTTCCCTGGCTAGCTCGCTCCAATTTTCGATCGCCAACCAAATCCCACCCGTTTTCTTCCGTATTATTTGGGAGGATTCAAGTCGATCGAGACGGGTTCCTCTCCCGTTTTTGGCAACGATCAAGTGGGTTTGCTATGCGCGAAATGGAGCTCGCCTTGGATCTTGGCCTGACATGCCAAGCGAACGCCTTCCTCAATCGGCGTCCTGTCCAGCAAAAGCAGTTCCTCGTCGGTCGGTGCGCTCAAGTTCCCCTCGCCAACGAGCACTCTGATTTGACATGCCCCGCAAAGTCCCACGCGGCAGATGCGATCGACTGGGACCTTGTTCGCGAGCGCCGCTCCTAAGAGATTCGATCCAAGCGCTCCTTCAAACTCGTACTCTTTTCCTCGTATTGACGCCCGCACCAACACGTCAGACAAGGTACATCACCTTTGCTTCGGGGATCATCCTCCCGATTGCGCCTTTCACGATCTGCTGGACGCGGCCGTACGCATGCGGCGCGTACTTCCACTTCCCATAGCCAAACTGCCCATAGCTCCAGGCCCGATCGGACGTGTCCATGGGAAGGTCGGTGTCCACGTAGACACGCTCGATCAGTTCCTTGGCCGTTGGCGTGAAGCGGTGCGTGATCAGCTCAAAGCTCATCCGCTCGCGCTCTGCCTTGTCGAATCGCTCTGCGATCTGCTCGATCAGTCGAACGTACTCGTCCTCCCACCCGTCGTACAGGACGATAGGGCCGACGAGAAAGCCGAATGGGTAGCCCGCCTGCGCCACCTTCTCCGCCGCTGCGAGCCTCCGAGCAAGGCTCGCGGTCGCTTTGTCCCAGCCCGAGATGACGCGTTCGCTGTTTATCGTAAAGCGAATGCGGGTGTGGTCATTGTGCTCTAATCCAAGCAGCGAATCGACGCCATCGTACTTGGTTGCGATGCGAAACCTTCCGTAGGGGTGCTTGGCGAAGTGCAGCACCGCGCGCCTTAACGAGCCCGTCCAGTGCTCGAGCGGAATCGGGTCGGACGTCGCGGACCCTTCAAAGATGGTAACCATGGGCCGACGCCGCTCAATATACTCCTCGGCGTGGCCAAGTATTTCGTCGACATTCACGTACACCCGCACATAGGGCTTGGGCCCAAAAGAGGTGTTCAGATAGCAGTAGTGGCAGTGTCCCGGACACCCACTCACAAAGGGAAGCTGCCAATTCGCCGACGGTCTGCAGCCTTGCAGCGGCGCCTTTTTCCGGACCGAGAGCACCAGCGTCCTCTTGGCTTCGAAAAAACTTTGGCGCGGTGTGTCGCCGGGAATCCCTTGGACCCGCCGAACGGTCTTCACATCGATGCCGTCTGCTTGGAATCGTGCAATCAACTCTTTTGCCAGCGGATATTTGGCAGCATCCTCGCGGACGAAGACGCGCGCCGGACGAAAGTACCGCAAGCAGCCCACCGTCCTCGTAGCGAGCGGCAATTCCAGTCTCGCGTCAGCAGCAAAGTGGTCCCGGCTCGCAAACGTTCGCGACCAGCGCGCCGACTTCGGGTCGCGCACTGTTAGCCGGGACCACCGCTTAAGCGGGGCGCTATGCGCCCCGCACCGCTCTTATGCTGACCAAGGACCATCATCTTCATGCGCGCGGCCCTCGCGCTTTTGTCATGCTTTTTTCCACGACGTTTCCATTCGGCGCATGAGGCGGTTCAAACGTTGTGCCCTTTGCTCCAGTTTCTTGAATGCTTGATTCCTGACGGCAGAATACCCAAAGTTGCATCTGAGACGGTACAGACGATCCTCGACTCGGTTGTACTCCTTGCGGACCGCCTCCACATCGACGACCACGCGACTCCTCACCTCTCTCGCCCGGTTGTGCTCTTAGGATGCGGCCCACACCCACCTGCTCATACGAGGGAAGTGTCACCCATGAGCCAAAATGAGGGAAAATAGGAGTCGAGCGCTATCCCATGCCGCCCCATGTCGGACATACGGTGTGGTTAGATGTGTCGACCGGCGAGAACACGTTAACGTCGAAAGGTGAGGTTCACTTGGCCCATCGCATGGCTTTCCCCGCAAACCGAGGCGTGCCGCTCGCAATCAAAATCTCTGAGGAAGGCGACGGATGGTTGCTGCCCTTCGATCCCGCGGCTGATGGCGAAAAGGCCGATCCCGATGATGCGATCGCGCTCTTGCCCAACCTTCGCCGTGCCCGGGTCGACGTGTTTGCCCTCGACATCGCGCCTTCGGACCAGAGCGAAACGCAAGATCTGCTCTACGTCACCGCATCGTTCGTAGACCCGTTGGGCCGGAGCGTGGATATCCGCTCTACAGGCGTTGCGCTCGGCAATGATTGCGAACACTTCGGCGGGGTCGGGGCAAACATGTATTGTATGGAAGGCGACCGGTGGTCGTACTTCCCGCTGAGATCTTGGGCTCGCTTCGAGGTGCGAATCGACGGTTTGCTCACCGATGCTGACCTGCTTGGAACGGTCACAGTGACGGAGCGCCTCGACGATTCGTCAGCCGGGCCAACGCTCTCCATCGCGATGTATCCGGAGCCCGCCGAGTCGGAAGGATATAGTTCATCTGCAGTGTTTGAGGCCGCCAAACCTTTGGGGATGCCGGGATGGACCCTTCACTTTGACGATATCACGTATCACCAGGCGCCTGTCTTATCGGTCCGAGCCGAGCGAGGCGACACGCTTGCAAAAATCGCGAAGGAGATGTCGGTCGACCACGAGTTGTTGGCGATGGCCAACGGCAGTATCCGGTCGGCTCGCCGGGGCTTGAGCCCGGGAGACCTCGTTCTCGTCCCGTTGCTCATTCGCGCCGTCACCCCAGCAGCCAAAAAGGTGTACCCGTCTCACGCTTTGAGCTGGCAGGAGATCATGAACGGTTGGACGACGCTAAACTAGAGCGGACCCATCCCTCATACGTACAGGTTCCCACCGCAGGGAATCCCTCCCACGCTTGACACGCCTTTACAGGTCTCTTATTCTGAAGTCGCCGGGCCTGGCGACTCTTTCGGTCTTACCCAGGCGGTACCGAACTTTCCAGACATTCGGAGGGTAATTCCTTGACTCGACACCGCCTCATCCTTGGGATCATCGCGATTGTGATTGTGATTACCGGAATTTCCGCGGCGTTATGGTGGCAGACGCGCACCCCAGCAGCGCCTGTGCAGACAGCGGCGCAGAGCCGTCAGGTTCAGTCCGAATCGAGGTCTGTTCAACCGGCGATACAGACTGCCTTGGCCGAGCAGCGCGATCTCAAGGTCGCCGTCCGGGCCCACGGCACGCTGCAAGCCTCGCGCGACATCATGATCGCCCCTAAAATCTCCGCGCCCGTACAGGCCGTCCACGCAAGCGTCGGAGACGACGTGGCGGAGGGCGACATTCTTCTCGACCTTGACCGTTCCGAGCTCGAGCTCAGGCGGGATCAAGCCGTATCCGCCCTGAGGTCGGCCGAAAGCAACCTTGCGCGCCTTGAGGCAGGAGCGCGCCCTGAGGAGCTCACACAGGCCGAAGCCCAAGTAGAACAGGCCCAAGCCAACCTCAAACAGGCTACGGATGAACTCGAGCGCCTCCGCACGCTGCACAGCTCCGGCGCCATCACACTTTCGCAACTCGAGCAAGCGCAAACACACGTCAAAGTCGCCGAAGCCCAGCTTACGGCGTTGACCAGTCAACTGAGTCTCGTACGCCAAGGCGCTCGGCCTGAAGACATTCAAGCAGCGAGGGCCCAAGTCGATCAAGCGCAATCCGGCGTCTCCCTTGCCGAGCTTCAGGTGGGCTATGCCCAGGTCACCGCGCCGATCGCAGGTCGTGTGGTCGCCCGGAATGTCGATGTCGGCGAGTTCGCGCAAGCAGGGGTTCCCGCCTTTCGCCTGCTCCAGCTCGACCCGATTGTCGTCCGATCCGAACTTGGAGCGCGCGACATCGTCCGGATCAATCGAGGCGATGAGGCCATCCTGCACGTCGACGCGCTGCCTGGAGAGGTATTTTATGGCGCCGTATCGCTCGTAGAGTCGGCTGCTGATGGCGCCACACGGCTATATGGCGTCGAGATCTCCGTGCCCAATCCTGGGCTGCGGCTCTTGCCGGGCATGTCCGGCGACGTAGAGATCGTGCTCGCCGCTTCCAAAGGCGCCGTCGCAGTGCCGCAAAGCGCGATTCGAAACTTGGGCGCATCTCCATTCGTCTACGTCGTGGACGGCTCGGTTGTTCGCGAAAGGCCGATTTCGACCGGGATCGTCGACGGCGGCTGGGTCGAAGTACTCTCAGGCGTGGATGTCGGCGAATCCGTGGTCGTAGGCGGTTTTGACGGGATCCAGGACGGGTATGTCATCGACGGTGGGAGCGCGAGATAATGAAGCTGCCTGAGGTCTCGGTCGCCCGCCCAGTCACGGTCACAATCTGTGTCTTCGTTGCGATTTTGCTTGGTTTCGTCTCCTTGAACCGCCTTGCAATCGACCTGTTACCCGAGCTCAACTTTCCCATTGCCGCCGTCGCTACGAGCTACGAAGGCGCTGGTCCGCAGGAAGTGGAGAGCCTCGTAAGCCGCCCGATCGAAGAGGTGATGACGACCGCAAGCGGTGCGACGAGCGTCTCGTCCCTGTCTGCGCGGGGCTCATCCGTCGTGCTCGTCGAGTTCTCGTGGGGCACCGACATGGACTTTGCCACGCTCGAGTTGCGTGAAAAGGTCGATATGATCAAGCCGCTCCTTCCCGATGGAGCCGGGGACCCCCGCGTGCTCAAATTCGACCCCTCGGCATCGCCCATACTTCAGTTTGGCATGGGCGGTCCACGAGAGCTTTCCGAGTTAAAATCGATCGCAGAGGACGTCGTCAAAAACCGAATCGAAAGCATCGATGGGGTCGCGTCCGTGAGTGTTTCCGGGGGACGGGACGACCAAGTGCACGTGCTCCTCGATCCTTCGTTGATGCGCGCCTATCAAATCTCTTTTGATGCGGTAACGCAGGCACTGCAAGCCGCGAACCTCAATCTGCCGGGCGGGCGGATCCGCTCGGGCGATCAGGAGCTCACCATCCGCACCACCGGAGAGTTTGAGAGCGTGGACGAGATCGGCGAGGTGCGCGTCCCGACAGCCGGGGGCGGCTTTGTGCGCCTCAGCGACGTCGCCACCGTTCGCATGGGCGAATCGGATGTGAATCGGATCACGCGCCTGAACGGCGAGCCGAGCCTTGGAATCGAAGTTCTCAAAGAGACCGGCAGCAACACCGTGCAGGTGGCGCGGCGCGTGTACGAGGCGATCGCCGCCCTCGAAGCGGAGCTCGGCGACATCTACTTCGTCACGGTGGCGGATGAATCTCAGTTTATCGAGGACTCCATCGGCAGCGTTCAAGGGAACGCCGTCTTTGGCGGCCTGCTCGCGATGGCAATTCTCTACCTGTTTTTGAGGAATTTCACCGTCACCGCGATTATCGGGACCTCAATTCCGGTGTCGATCATGTTCACCTTCGTCCTGATCAACTTTTCCGGGATGACGCTCAACATGCTCTCCCTCGGCGGCCTTGCGCTCGGGGT
Organism: uncultured Clostridia bacterium; assembly: GCA_964424335.1. GTDB lineage: Bacteria > Bacillota > Limnochordia > DTU080 > RSA5 > CAYRIY01. The sequence continues at coordinate 8,660 of CAYRIY010000072.1, read as the reverse complement.
CGGGATGCTTCTCGACAACGCCATCGTCGTCCTCGAAAACATCTTCCGTCACCGCCAGCTAGGTTCATCGCCAAAGGAAGCCGCGGTCGAGGGTGCCTCGGAGGTCGGCATGGCCGTGTTTGCCTCCACACTCACCACCGTTGCGGTCTTTGTGCCCGTCATCTTCATCGAGGGTTTTGCGTCCCAGATTTTCCGCGACCTATCGCTCACGGTCACATTTAGCCTAGCGTCGTCCCTCGCCGTGGCACTGACGTTGATTCCCATGCTGGCGTCCCAGTGGATCAAAGGGACACACATTCGCATGCCCGTCAGCGACGGAGAGGTCGATCCCGCACAGACCGTCGGCCGTGTACTCAAGGCAGTGTACCGAGTGTATGAGCGCATGTTGCAAGCAACGCTCCGCCACAAGGCGCTCACCCTCTTCGCGGCGCTTGTGATCTTCGCCGGCAGCATGTTTTTTGCCGGCTCGATCAGTCAGGAGTTCATTCCCAACTTTGACGTGGGACAAGTGCAAGTCGAGGTAGAAATGCCCCGTGGCTCGAGCCTCGAGGCAACCGACCGGATGGTGACCGCGATCGAGGAGTATGTCACAGGCTTGCCCTATGTGGACGCCGTCTTTGCCAGCTCGGGCACCGAGGAGGCCCCCGACGCCGGAAGCCTCACAATACTTCTGGTCCCAAGGTCTGAGCGCACAATGACCACGGCCGAAGTCACCGAAGCGATTCGAGCGCAGTTCTCGGACGTATCGGGCGCAGAGATCCGCGCCGCCGCTGTCAGCGGAATGCCCGGTGGCGGCTTGAGCGGCGCCCCGATCCAGGTAGAGCTAAGAGGGGACGATCTCGCGGTCTTGGAGCAGACCGCTGATCGCGTCGCGGCGTTGATCGCCTCAATCCCGGGCGCGCGTGACATTACGACGAGCGTGGAAGCGACCCGGCCGGAGTTGCAAGTCCAGGTGAACCGTCGCCGAGCGACCGACTACGGCATCTCCGTCGCGCAAATCGCATCGACCGTCCGGACCGCAATCGAAGGTCGGACCGCCACGGTCCTGCGCACCGGTGATGAGGAAATCGACGTTATCGTTCGCCTTCCCGAGGCCCGGCGGTCCAACGTAGGCGATCTCCTGCAAACGCCGGTCTCGACGCCGTTTGGGATTATCCCCCTTTCCGAAGTCGCGGACGTGCGGGAGACCGCGAGCCCCCTTACGATTCAGCGCACTGACCAAGTGCGCGTCGTGGCCGTGTATGCGCATGTCGCAGACCGGGTGATCGGCGACGTTATGAACGACATTCGCGCCGAGATCGCTCGCATGGACCTCCCCCCCGGGGTCGAGGTCAAATACGGCGGTGATGACGAGTTCATGAGGGATGCCTTCGGCGACTTGGGCTTTGCCTTCGCACTCGCAATCGTGTTGGTGTACGCCGTCTTGGCGGCCCAATTCGAATCGTTCATCCAGCCGCTGTCGATCATGTTCAGCGTGCCGTTCGCCCTGATCGGCGTAGTTTGGGCGCTACTTCTCAGTGGCCATACCTTGAGCGCCGCGTCGATCATCGGCGTCATCTTGCTTGTCGGCGTCGTCGTGAACAACTCCATCGTCTTGGTCGACTTCATCAATCAATTGCGAGCCCGAGGCCACGATTTGAACGCTGCGTTGATCCTGGCGGGTAAGACCCGCCTGCGACCGATTTTGATGATGACCTCGACGACCGTTTTGGGAATGCTTCCACTCGCGCTTGGAATCGGGGAGGGCTCCGAGATCCAGGCTCCGATGGCCATCGTCGTCGTCGGCGGTCTCTCGCTCTCCACCGTACTTACGCTGCTCGTCGTGCCCACAGCCTACGCCGCCCTCGATACTTTGGGGAGCTGGCTGCGGCGGGCTAAAGCAAAACCACAGGAGGTTGTATAAAAGTCCATGCGTCGATTTGTGGCCATCGTCATTGCACTCATTGCTTCGCTCACCCCCGTTGTCGCCGCCCAGAGCCCTCCGAGCGAGCCGCCCAGCCTCGTCACGCTTGACGAGGCGATCGGTATTGCCTTGGAGCGAAACTACTCGATCATCAGCGCCGGCCTCGACTTGAAAGAGGCCGAACTCGGCCTGCGTCAGGCGGAAGCCAACAACTTGGTCCAGCCTTCGCCCGTCGCGCTCATTCAGGCCCGCCATCGCCTCGAGATCGCTGCACGTGCCTTGGAGCTTGCCCGACTCGACATCGAGCTCGAGGTGAAAGAGCGCTATTACTCCGTGCTCAGAACCAAGGATCTCATGGCCATTGCGGCGGAGGCGATCGACGTTTCCGAACGGCAGCTCAACGTCGCCCTGCAGCGCTTTGAGAGCGGCACGGGCACACGAGCCGACGTCTTGAGCGCCGAACACCAAGTCGCACAAGGCCGAGCAGACCTGGCGCAGGCCGAAGAGGGTTACGCTCTTGCCGTCATGGCGTTCCGACGCACCCTAGGCCTTCCGATCAGCGAACCGATTGAGCCCGATCCCATGTTGGAGCTGGCCTTGGACGCCTCGGCGGACCTGGAGCGCGACCTCGCACATGCTCTTTCGAATCGCGTCGAGATCTTGCAGGTCCTTTCAGGGATCGAAGCCGCTCAAAAGCAAGTCGAAGTCGTCCGGAACGACTACACCCCGGCCCTCTCCCTTGAAGCGTCGGAGATCGGACTTGCAAAGGCGCAAAACCAATTGGAGGTTGCCCGAAGCGGTATCGAGCTCGAAATCCGTCAGCTCTATGCCGCGCTCAAAGACGCTGAGCGGCGCGTGCCCGTGCTGGAACGCGGCGTTGCCAAAGCGCAGGAGGACCTGCACGTCGCAGAGCGGCTCTACGAGGTCAACATGGCCCCGTTGGTCCAGGTCTTGGGAGCGCAGGTCGCCTTGTCCAAGGCCAAAAGCGACTACACGCACGGCATCTACGACTTGAGCCTGGCGCTCGCCCGCTACGAGCGGGCGGTCGTGCGCTCGGCCCACGCGGATGGTGGCAACTGATCTTGAAGATGCTCAGACTTCACCCTGTACAAAGGCGTGAGGCGCCCCGGCGCAAGCTTGGGCGCTTCATCGCTATGATGTGCGCAGTCGGAACGCTGTTCTTATCCGCCCAAGGCTTGGCGGCCTTCCCGGATCCTGAGTTTGAGATCCCCACGCTCCTCGACGCGATCGACCTTGCACTCATCAACGGTCCCGACATGGCATCCGCCCAAAAGACCGTCGAGCAAGCGCAAATAGGGTCGCTCGCGGCCCGGTCCGCCCTATCTTGGCGCATCGACGCCGCCGGATCGCACAGCCAAATGCGAGACGTCGAGGACGGCACGGACGATTCACAGACGGCTGCGAGCTTGACGCTTCAGCGGACGTTCACCTTTGATCCCGCGGTCGCCAACCAACTGCGCCAGGCCGACCTGGGCGCCGAGCAAACCTTGATCTTGCTTGAACGCACCGCCTACGAGACGGTAGCTACTGTGTTTGAAGCGTACCGACAGCTCGAGCTCGCTCTCATACAGCGCCAAATGCTGGCTGAAAGCGTCCGCGTCGCGCAAATGGGCTTGGACGTCGCTATGAGCCGTTCGGAGACTGAAACGCTGGCAAAGGAAGACGCCGAAGAGGCCCGCCTCGATCTCGTCGCCGCACAGCTCGAGTACGACGCCTCTGAGCGGATGCTTGACATCGCACGACTCATCCTGGCGCAGCGACTTGGGATCGACGATCTGCCGACGGTCGACGAAGTGCCCGTTCCAAGCTTGGATGAGCTCAAGGATGCGATCGCGAGCGGAAGCGCCGAGTACTGGCCGGAGCGGCCGATCCCGTGGCCTGCCACCCTCGAGGAGCTTCAGATGAGCGCGGTTGCAAACCGACCCGAAGTCCGGCTTGCACACGCCCGCGTACGTCAGTCCGAAATCGACGTGGAGCAGGCGCGCCTAGCTCGTCGGCCTGTGTTTTTCACCGAGGCGAAATACACCAAGCCCCTCGACGGTGACGTGAGCGTCTCGTTGAACAGCCGAGGCGGACTTTCCGCCACGCTCAACGTATACGAGCCGTATGACTTAACAAAAGAGCAGTTGGCTCATCCCCCAGCGAGCAATGACCAGTGGGAAGTGCGGATCGGCGCTAGCGTCAACCTTTGGGATTCCGCGCAATCCGCGATCGAGGTGGAACGGGCATCCTCCGCCCTACGCCAAGCGACCTCCGATTGGGAGCAAGCCAAGTCGGGCGTGGAGCTCGACGTCGCGAACCGCCACATCAACGCAGTCACCGCCCACCGCCGGTTGCGACTGCAAAGTGAGCGCACTCTGCTCGCCCTAGACCGCTTGGCCGCGGAGCAACGCCGCCTCGAGCTCGGTCTTGCGACGCCGCTCTCGGTTGCGGCCAAGGAGCTCGAGGTTCACGGCGCGGTCGTACAGACGTATGCGGCGCGGGTCGAGTACGAGAAGAGCGTCGTGGATCTTGCAGTGAGCGTGGGACTCGCCTTCGATGAACTGCGTGAGTTGATCCGCAGTTATGAGACGCCGGTCACACCACAACATACTGCAGGGCAACCATGAGGCCGACTCCGGGGACCCCAAGCAGCCCTGCGACCAGCGCGGTCACGGGATTGAGCGGCACGTGCAATCCGAAGTAGCCGCCGATGAGGTTAAAAAAGAGCAGCATGACGATTCCAACCGCTACGTTGACGACCAGGCGCAGCGTCTCCCTTAGCGGCGTTGCCACCAATCGCAACGACATGTAAAGAATAAGCACGCCAAGGACGTAGGCGAGAAACACTCTCCAGTCAAACGAAAGATCGAGGACGGGAAACCGCAACTCCGACAAGAGACTCAAATCCAAGGCGATCACACTGCCTATGTGGCGCTCTGCTCGGCGTGAGCGTCAGCGAGCGCGCGATGCAACTGCGGGTCGTCGTCTTGGCTCTGCTGGACGTGAGCCTGGGCGAGCGCCCCTTGCAACTCAGGGTCGTCGGCTTGGGCCTGCTGGGGCGGTGAGGGTGAAATCGCATATCCGAGCGCCCCGGCCCGCTTGAGCAAGTACATGTACTTGCGCTCTGAGGCTTCAATCGAATAGATGGCGTGGTCGACCAAATCGGGATCGGTTACGTTGTCGAAGTACGTCTTCGCCGCGAGCCACTCTGCTCGTGCCTGCTCGACGGCGATGAGTATGTCGTCTTTTTCCTGCTCCTTGCCCCTTACAGTGCCGTCTTCGGGAACAAGGTAGTCCCAAACTCGATCGAAAAGCTCGTTAAGCTTGAGTGCCAAGGTCGATTCCCCCCTATTGACAAGTGCAGAAACGGGTTGCCATCCAAAGAGACAACCCTGTTAAAGTATAGGCGGGGGTGCGGAAGAATATGACAGGAATTCATGACAGAGCCCTGACAGCGCGGACTCTAATTTCGGGGATTAAAGGTCGCGTCGCCCCTCCAAGGCCTTGGTGAGGGTGACTTCATCGATGTACTCGAGATCGCCGCCCACAGGCATTCCGTGCGCCATCCGGGTGACGCGAACGCCGAGCGGCTTGATGAGGCGCGCCAGGTACATGGCGGTCGCCTCGCCTTCCGGATTGGGATCGGTTGCAACGATCACCTCTTTCACTTGATCGCCGCTCAGGCGGCGCAGGAGCTCTTCGATTTTGAGATCTTTGGGCCCGATCCCGTCCATGGGGGAGATGGCTCCCTGCAACACATGGTAGAGGCCTTTGAATTCCCGGGTTCGCTCGATGGCGATCACGTCCTTGGGGTCCTCGACGACGCAGATCATGGCGGGTGTGCGCCCGTCGTGCGAACAAATGCGGCATGGATCCACATCGGTCAAGTTGCAGCAGACCGAACAGTAGCGCGTCTTTTCTTTCGCCTCTACGACTGCGTCGGCAAGAGCGTGCGCGTCCTCGATCGGAGCCGATACAATATAAAGTGCAAGCCGTTGAGCGGTCTTCGGCCCGATCCCCGGAAGTTTCGTCAGTTCTTCGACGAGCCGCGCAATAGGCCTAGCCAGAGTCGCCATCGTTTGTCAGCCTCGTCCTCAAAATCCGGGGAGACCCGGAATGTTGATCCCGCCGGTGATCTTGGACATCTTCTCGGCGGCCATCTCCTGTGATTTGCGCAGACCTTCGTTCACGGCCGCCAACACCAGGTCTTCGAGCATCTCTACGTCTTCGGGATCGACTGCGCTCGGGTCGATCTTGACGGACTGAACCTCTTGATGGCCGTTTACGACAACCGTTACGACGCCGCCGCCCGCCGAAGCCTCCACGGTCTCCTCGCCAAGCGCTTCTTGGGCCTTGGCCATTTCGGCCTGCATCTTCTGTACCTGTTTCATCATCTTCTGCATGTTCATCATTTCTGCGCCTCCTTGCGCTCGAGCTTGGTGATCGTTCCGCCAAACAGCTTGAGCGCCGCTTTGAGTATCGGTTCGTCGATCTCGTCAGGATCGATCGGTTGATGGGTCACCTCGTCTGCCGTCGCAGCGACGTCGTCTCGATCATTGCCTGCGGACGGAACGCTCCCCCGCTCGGGCTCCGGGGCCGCGACGTGCCCGCCGACAGGTCCAGCCTGCATCGCGCCCCGCTCTGGCGGTTCGCCAAGGACTGCCTTGACCCGTATCTCCTGGCCCAGGAGCTTCGTCATAGCTTTCTCCACGATGACCCGGTTTTTCTCGTTTTCGATGTTTGCCTGATGAAATCTATGACTTGGCGAAAAGTAAATGACAACTGTGTTGGATCCCTCGACCGCCCCTGGCTTTCCTTCTCGCAAGAAAGCCTCCTGCTGAATGCTCCGCTGGGCGCGCAGCGTGTCAAGCACGCTCTGCCAAGATGCGAGCACCCGATCGAGTAGGGGGCTCGATGTTGCGGCGGCGGACACGTGTGATTGATCGGGGACGTCCGCAGCGACTTTCGTCTCGGCGCCCGACGGCGAAGGCGCGGGTTCCCGTTGCGCCGTTTGGGGCTTTTGGGCCTGCTCTTCCGGCTTCTTTGGACTCCCCGAAGCCCTTTGAAATTGGCTTGGCGAATCCCTATGAGTTTGAGGCGCGGGATGTGTCCGTGTCGCTTCTGTGCGTTCAAGCGCACGGGGCGTAGGCTCGGTCGGCGCCGGCGCTGCCGACCGAGCTGTCCGACTGAGCCCTTCCAGCCGCTCGAGGCGTTCGACGATCTCATCCAGCGACGGCGACCGCTCAGATCGGATCACCTCGATCAACGCCATCTCAAGGGGGAGCTGAGCAGTCGTCGCCCAGCGCATGTCCCCTTCCGCCTTTCCAAGCTTTTCGACAATGTGGAGCAGCTCGGAGACCTCAAATCTCGACGCGAGCTCCAGGGACCGCTCGCGGTCCGCGTCCGCGAGTACGACGAGGCCCTCGCCGTCCGGGGCTGCCCGCAAGAGCAATAGATCGCGGAAAAACTGCACCGCATCGCTTGCAAATTGACGCAAGTCCCGTCCTGTGTCCGACACGGACTTCACAAGTCGCAATGCTTCGGCGAGATCTTTGCCGCTAATCGCCTCGGCAAGCGCCTCTAAGCGCTCTCGTTCGACAACGCCCAGCACCTGAGCGGCGAGGCTCTCGGTGATCGCCCCGTCGGCAAAAGCGATGCACTGATCCAAAAAGCCGAGTGCGTCGCGCATCCCCCCCGCCGAATGGGTCGCGATGAGCCGTAAGGCGCCGCCGTCGACCTTTACCCCTTCGTTCTCTGCAATGTTTTGGACCTGCTCTGCTATCTCTCGAGGCGTAAATGCCCGAAAGTCGAACTTTTGGCATCGCGAGACGATCGTCGCGGGGATTCGATGGGGTTCGGTCGTGGCAAAGACAAAGATCACGTGCCGCGGAGGCTCCTCGAGCACCTTGAGCAAGGCGTTGAAGGCCTCGACGGTCAACATGTGCACCTCGTCGATGATGTAGATCTTGTACGGTCCCTGGGCCGGGGCAAACTTCACTTTCTCGCGGACGTCTCTTATTTCATCGATGCCCCGATTGGAGGCGCCGTCGATTTCGATGACGTCCACAGCCTGGCCCCTGGCGATCCGGAGACAATTGTCGCACGCGTTGCACCAATCCCCCGTAGGGCCTTGTTCGCAATTTAGTCCTTTGGCGAGCAGGCGCGCCAAAGTCGTCTTACCCGTGCCCCGCGGCCCGGAGAAGATGTAGGCGTGCGCCGTTCGGCCGGAGTCGAGCGCGTTTTTCAGTGTGCGTACGACGTGTTCCTGGCCCACGACATCTTTGAAACTTTGGGGGCGCCACTTGCGGTAAAGCGAGAGATAAGCCAAGCGATCACGTCCATGGGAGTCGTTGGTGCCGGCATCGCCAGGTGGAATCGAGTTTGCTTTCGCCAGGGCGAAATCGATTCCCTTTCACGAGCCCTTGGAAGCGCCTCAGACGAAAAGGGGCGGCCTACACGTGTGCGGGCCGCCCATCAAATATGCCGTGCACCCTCCGTCGATAGCCCACCCCTGACGGATATTCCAAAAGTCGACTCAGACCAGGCGCGCTCGCGGCACATGACCGTACCCGCTTACCGCTGCTTCCTTCCGGACCTGACGGGGTTCACAGGACGTCATTGCACGAGACCCGATCCTCAACGCCTCTTTTGGACTCCAGGCTCAAAAATGGGACAACCTCGGGTGGGAATTCGGTCCCGCTACAGCGGATTGCGGGTACAGGGCACCGCTACCTCCCCACCTAGCACGGCAAAC
>CAYRIY010000071.1:4520-18937 GCA_964424335.1 uncultured Clostridia bacterium | reverse complement strand
AGGCGCGCCAGTTGGAGGTCGCGGTTGGCGACCGCTTCGTAAAGCCTGCGGTGACGCTCGTAGCGAAGCTGAAGCGATTCCGGATCGTGATCCATCGGCAGCCGGACGCGGAGTTCCCAAAAGACCTCGAGGACGACCAAGGACAGGCGTGTATCCGCCATGTGCGCAAGCTGGCGGTGAAAGGCGATGTCCTCTTCTTCCATGGGCTCTCCGGCGGCCGCCCGCTCACGCATGGCGTCAACGCACGCCTTGAGTTTGGCAAGCTCGTGTTCGCTCCCGCGCAAGATGGCCTGCTCGACGCAAAGTTCTTCCAATACCTGGCGCACGCGAATGACTTCGATCATGTCTTCGTTGCGAAAGAGGAGCCGCATCGGCAACTGCGTCAAGAGATTGCCGACGTCAAAGGGCCGCAAAAACGTCCCGCGCCCAGGCTCGATGCTGACAATGCCAAGGAGCTCGAGGTATTTCATCCCCTCCCGCAGCGCCGTACGACTCACCTGGAGGAGCTCGCAAAGCTCCGGCTCAGTCGGCAAGCGGTCACCCGCTTGCAGTTTGTGCGCACCGATGTAGTCGATGATCTCCTCCTGCACGCGCTGTGCCAGGGTGTTGTGCTTCTTCATCACTTTGGCCATGCCCACCGATCCTCTCCGGCGTCGTTACGAGCGAAACCACAGGCTGTAGAGCCTGCACGAGCGCATCTCGATCCTCATGGCGACACGCCGCCCTCTCAGCGCAGCGAGATCGCCGCCGTGCCTCCACCTTACACGTGCTGAGGTATTGTTGGTCTTTATCGGCTCGCAATCCTCCATATAAAAGCCCGGAGTGGGGCCTCCCGTCGAGGTCGAGGAGCGCCACCCGCACACTTCCGAGCGTAGCTCCACTCGCTGTACCGACGCATCCACAACCGGCGCCGAAGTGCCGCATTTACGGCTCCCACACCCCGACTTGCTCAAGTTTGAATGGGGACATGGCACCTTCAGGGTCGGAGAAGCGCGGCCGGGGAATCGGCATCGGAGACAACGGGTACTGGATCCCAAGCGGTTCCCGCAACAAGGAACTGGCGTGGTAACTCCTGAAGACCGTCGTCAGTGTGGAAGGCCAGACCATCTTGGCCGAGTACGGGTTTATTCCCTCACGCTGGCCCAACCTTGGCCTGAAGCACGTTAACAAAAGCGCTAAAAAGTAGATCGCATTGTCACGGATCGTTCACGTTGCAGGCGGGGCGTGAACGATCCGTGACCCCATATGAAGGGGTGTCGCGCCATCAAGTACGTCAAGGAATTAGAGATCAAAGGGAGCTATGACCTGGTAGTCTGCGGAGGAGGCCCCTCCGGCATACCGGCGGCCCTTGCCGCCCGCAGGGCCGGACTCAGTGTGCTCCTGATCGAAGGAACCGGCCAATTGGGCGGTGCAGGCACCTCGGCTGGTGTAAGCCACCTTCTGGGCGGCCGCACGCCCGACAACGAGCGCGCCTGTGTAGCAGGCATCTTTGAGGAGATTACCCAGGACCTCGTACGTGAAGGAGGCGCGATCGATCCAAAGTCGATTCCCCGGGAAAAGTACCCGCCGCACGGTTGGAGTTCGGGAGCCCTCAGCGTGGGCGTCCCCTTTGATCCGATCGCGATGGTATCGCTTCTCGATCGAAAAATGCTGGAGGCCGGCGTCGATGTCCTCTACTTCACCCAGTTCGTCGACGCCCTCGTCGAAGATAATCGCATCAGGCATGTCGTCGCCTTCAACAAGAGCGGCCTCTTTGCCGTCGAGGCGGCTGCCGTGGTCGATGCGACGGGAGACGCCGACGTAGCGGCCCGCAGCGGGTGCGAGGTCGTCAAAGGCCGCGAAGAGGACGGCTTGATGACGCCGGCCACGCTCATCTTTCACGTCGATCATGTCGACCAAGACGTATTGGCAAGCGAGATCTACGCGAAAGACTCCCCGCGCTTTCGCGAGCTGATTTCGGAATTGCGGAGCCAGGGCGAGTGGAACTTTCCCTATGAAATTTTCATCAGTGTCCAACTACATGAGAAAGGCACCATGATGATCAACACCACGCGCATTTGCGACGTGGATGGCACCGACGGCCTCTCGATCAGCCGGGGTATGATGCAGGGGCGAAGCGAGGTCAACGAACTCATGCGCCTCATGCGAAAGCACTTTCCAGGCTTTGCGAACGCCAGGATCCGCACCGTCGCGCCCGTGCTGGGGATCCGAGAAACGCGACGGATCGTGGGAGATTTCATCTACACCGTCGACGATCTGGTCGCCGCCCGCGACTTTCCCGACACGATCGGATTCAGCGGCTACGGCTGGGACTTGCCGGACCCCAAGCGCCCCTCGTACCAACCGATGCACGGCGTCAAGCGCAAACGCCCGTACACCCCGATTCCCTACCGCTGCCTCGTGCCAAGGCCGATTCAAAACGTCATCTGCCCAGGCCGGGCCATCAGCGTCGAGCGCGATGTCCTCGGACCTTTGCGGGAACAGGCGCCTTGCTACGCCATGGGGCATGCGGCAGGGCTCGCGGCCGTGCAGGTCGTGGAGCGCGGATCGTCATTTGCCAAGGTCGACACCGACCGGCTGCGCGCCGATCTGCGCAGTCAAGGCGCCATCGTCGATTGGGACTAAAGGAGAGAGGTTCCATGAGCCTTCCGGCGGATCAAGTGAATCAAATAACGAAAACCCACCTCTTCACGGCGCGGGAGGGAGGATACTGGACATATCGCATTCCGGGACTCGCGGTCACGCCGGGAGGCGTGGTGCTCGCAACGACGGAAGCGCGCCGGGGCAAGGGCGGAGACTGGGACGGCAACGACGTCCTCATGCGGCGCAGTCTTGACGGCGGGGTGACGTGGGAGCCCCCGAAGTTGGTCGTACGCCATGAGGACTACGGACCGGGGCCGATCAGCAACTTCGTGATGATACCCGATCGCGTGACCGGGGTCGTCCACGCCCTTTTTTGTCATAATTACAGCCGGGCTTTTTACATGTCCAGTTCAGACGATGGCAAGCACTTTTCCTCGCCCCGCGACATCACGGCTGCCTTTGAGACCTTTAGGGCCGGATACGACTGGAACGTGATCGCCACCGGACCGGGCCACGGCCTGCAGCTTTCGAACGGTCGCCTGATCGTGCCAATATGGATGTCAAACGGTGGGCGACGCCACCGCCCGTCCGAGGCCTCCGTCATCTACAGCGACGATCACGGCGCAAGCTGGCATGCCGGCGACGTCATCGTGCGCACCGACGACGAGTTTCGCTTTCCCAGCGAAGCGACCGTGGTCGAACTGAGCGATGGGCGCGTGCTCATCAACGTGCGGACCGAGTCCGACCGCCAGCGCCGGGTCGTCTCGACCAGTCCCGACGGGGCGACAGGATGGACCAAGCCGCGCTTTGACGAGCAGCTCCTCGACCCGGTGTGCATGGCGAGTCTGATCCGGGCCACGCCCCCGGACGCGGGAAATCACATCCTCTTTACCAATCCCGACAATCTTGAACGCACCCTTCCCGGCCTTGGCGAGGTCAATCGCGATCGAAAGCGCCTCACCGTCAAAGTGAGCACGGACGATTGCAGTTCGTGGACCGCTTCAAGGGTGATCGAGGAAGGCCCGTCGGGATACTCAGACCTCGCAATCGCCCCCGACGGCGCCATCCTATGCCTATACGAATGCGGCATCATCGAGCGCATGGCAGACGACAAGCATCTCACGCTCGCCCGGTTCGACCTCGATTGGGTCTTGAACCCGAGCTGATCTTGAGCAGCGGGAAGGTCTTCGCCGTCGATCATGTCGTTTTGGCGACCGGCTACCAAGTCGATGTGAGCCGGATCCCGATGCTCGACGGTTGGTCAGGCAGGGGCGGTCCGGTCGAACGCTAATTCGGCCAGTAAATGTACTCGTCGTCCTCGCTCTCCCGCTCCCGCATGGATTTGTCGATCGGCACGGGCATCTCGATGAGCGACGGCCAAAGAGGAGCGGCTTGGTCGGCGTTGTGCGCCGCAAGCAGCGCCAAGAGTTCCTCCACTTTCTCCGGATGGCTGGCCGAGAGGTCGTTTTGCTCGAGCGGATCCGCCTCGAGATCAAAGAGCCAGGTGCGGCCAGGCTCCTCAACGGTCTGCAACTTCCAGCCGTTTGAGATCACCGCTTGGTAATGCCCGCTGCGCCAAAAGAGCGTGTCGTGGACATTGCCGCTTGCCTCACCGGTCAAGTACGGCAACAGGCTGCGACCATCGATCACCCGGTCATCGGGGACAGGCGCGCCGGCAGCGGCCGCCAAGGTCGGGAAAATATCGAAGTGATGCGCAAGCCCGTTCATCTCACCGCCGGGTGAGATCACCGCGGGCCATTTTACAAAGAAAGGCACCCGCAAGCCGCCGCCGAAGAAGGTCGCCTTCCAACCTCGGTAGGGCCGATTGATATCGGAAAGGCCGACGTAGTGCGCGCCGCCGTTGTCAGAGGTAAAGATCACGATCGTATTCTCCTCGAGCCCATGCTCGCGCAGTGCGTCCAGCACTTGGCCCACGCCGCGGTCGAGCGCACGAATGGATGCAGCGTAGACACGCAAGGTGTGGTCCTCGATATGATCGAGCGCGTCGTAATCTGACTTTAGTGCCTGCAAGGGCGTGTGTGGCGCCCAATGGGCGAGGTAGAGAAAGAATGGTCGATTGCGATTTGCCTCAATGGCCGCGATGGCTTCGCGCGTAAAGTACTCCGTCAGGAAGATGTCAGGTTTGAACCGAGGGCCGTTGTTAAAGTTGACCGTAAATCGCCCCGATGCCCAGAAAAACTTATCGAGCGGGTCAAAATCCTGGCGCGCGGAAACCACGTTGGGGTCATCGACGTCGGCATACAGCAGTCCCGACAGGTTGATGCTCTCGTCAAACCCTTGATCGTTCGGCGTAAAGCCGCTTGCGTGACCAAGGTGCCACTTGCCGATGTGGATGGTGTGGTAACCCTCGCCTTGCAGCAGTTCGGCGATCGTGATCTCACTGGTCGGAAGACCCATGCCACCGTCGCCGACGCTCTCTGCTTCACGCTCGAAATGGGTGAGGAAAGGACGCCTCACTTCGCCTGGAATGCTCGTGCCGATGCGCGCCGTGATCTGCGCCATGCTCGGGGGCATTGGGGTGAACTCATACCCCGAGCGGGTCGGGTAGCGGCCGGTCATGATCGCTGCCCTCGAAGGGGCGCAGGTGGCGCTGCCGGAGTGGAGGTTGGTCAGGTGTACCCCGTCTTGCGCGATGCTGTCGATGTTGGGCGTCGGCACGGTGCCGTTTGCAACGCCGCCGCCGTAAAACGTGACGTTGTTCCAGCCCAGGTCGTCAGCGACGATGAGCACGATGTTGGGCGGGCGCTCGGAAGGCGGCGACTCGGGCTCGTCTGGCCCCCGCTGCCAAATGATCGGCTGGTTTGGCCGAATGGGATCGCGAATGTCCGCGATCCAGCTCGGAATGTACATCCAGTAGCGGTCGTAGACAAACCAGCCGCTGAGCGCCAAAATTGCGGCCACGGCCAAAAATGTCGTGGCCAGCTTTCGCGCGTTCATGGTCGTCACCTCGATCGGCCGTGTTCACGACCGGTTTGTCACACCCACATTAGACCCGAGGACGAAGGACGAAACACGACTTCGCCACTTCGACCTCACCTTCGATGACGTTCACAAAGAGCTTCCCATCCTTGACTCCGGCCGTCCCCCATCCGGTCTCGGTCAGATGACATTTATGTCGAAGATTTAGACCCAATGCCAAGCGTTTCCTTTAAGGGGGCGTGAGCTTAGCCAACTGAGTGCGCCTAGCCAGACCTGCAACTATGCAGGAGCTTCATGACCGATTGGTAGCCATGATGAATCAATAACCCGACGCGGTCGTCACCATCTTGGCCGACTGCTGGACGGCTTGCCTTTGCTGTTCGACCTATACTTAAGAGGTATTGCCGGATGCGCTCAAATGGGATTCCCACGATTGACATGTCAGATGAGATTGAACGCCTGGTTTTGGTGGCGGCCGGCATCCCTGATGCTTATCAGGGCCACCCGACAACAACGACGAATGTGACGAGCTGGCAGGACCGAATTCTTCGCTTTCGGTCCTGCCTTCGTTTTCGCCCCTTTTGTCACCGATATAGATCTACCAAACAGAGCCACGTTCAAGTATCTCGTCGAGCCTACTCCTGACGCGGCGCGTGGCTTCCTCGAGCGCCTGTCTCGCCGGCATGTTGCCCAGCAGCGCCTCATTGCGCGCCCAGTTTACTTGTTCCCACTGATACCCAGTTGCCGGGTGCGGCGGGAGACTGTGGACTCGCAGGTTCATGGCCATCTCGATCCACGGCCTCACCTGAGGATCCTCCATAAACTCCGGCCGTCGCATCCCCTCGATTACTGAAGGAAAGTTGCCGCCGCGCAGTGCGTCTAGCGCTTGAACTTCAGCACTTGTCACAAATCTGAGCAGGCGCCACGCCGCTTCGGGATTGGCCACATTGTGCGGGATGACGTACGAGAAACCTGCCTGCCAAGTGCTTTGTTCCACTCCTCGTGGGGATGGGAATGGAAAGATCCCGTAGTCAATTCCGTGGTCGGGAAACATACGGTCCAAGTTGGTGGTAGCAATTACCTTCATTCCGACTTGGTTTGCGAGGAATCGATCCCAGCTATAATTGCTGCCAAACCACGCGTTCACCCTTTCAAACCCAAACCGCTGCGCATACCCTTCTAACCACTCCAAAGCCTCGATGTTTCGCGGATCGTCAGACGTGATCTCTTGCGTCTCGGCATTGTAGAACGTTCCTCCAAAAGCCCAACCCCAACTATTCATCCATCCTTGATTTACCCAAGGAATGATACCCATCTGCTCGATGGCATCCCCCGCGCCAACTCGGGTTATCCTCTGTGAGGCAGCGTCGACTTCGTCGATGTATCGAGGCGGGGTTTGGGGATCAAGTCCCGCCTGGCCAAAGAGCTCTTTATTGTAGATCATGCCGTACGTTCCCATGGTGAAGGGCAGAGCATAGATCTGCTGATTCCACGTAACGTCGTTGATCGCGGCCGGTATCCACTCTTCCAAATTCATGGTGTCATCCCGCGCAATGAACGGGTCCAAGGCAAGCAGCTGATTGTTAAAGGCCCACTCCGCGACGATAAATCGGTTCATATAGCTCACATCGGGTGGCGCTCCGCCCGCGATCGCGACCGCCAGAGAGTCTTGCTGGCCCGTTCCCCCGGCGGGTTTGTCCGCTAGCTCTACTTGGAGATCGGGGTTCTCTTCTTCGAACTGTCGGATGAGCGGCTCCCAAAAATCTGCCGGACCAAGATGCCAAAAGGTCAACGTGGTCTTCTGTGCGGAGACCCCCGAGACGACTAACGCCAACATCGCAAATACCGTAATGATCACTACACTCTTTCGATCGATGGCATGGTGTCTGTACATATTGATCTCCCTTCAATGAGCCCTAGATCTCTCGACGACATCGTTTGTAATCATCCGTGTATTCCGATAACTTTTGGTTCACCTCCCATTTTGGCAGCGGCCGATTCACTCGCACACAGTTAGTTTACCTGTGTCTCGTACAACTGCTGGAGCAATTGGCGCTTAGGCTCGCCCAAATGTACAACGACTCGATACCGCCACACGGAGGTCTCCCCCGGCATCACCGAAAGCGGCTCATGATAGGCGGGCGCGGCTGCAATGAACCCGAAAGGCTTGCTCTTGGTAAAGAAGAATGTGGGATGTCTGCAGTTTCCAGGATGATCGATAATCGTCACACCGGCGGCGCCTCCGCCGTCATCCAACGCTCCGGTGTAGTCACACCATTGTGCCGGTGTGCCATCCGTCTCTTCGACGCCTCTGTTGCCATTGGCATTGGATATCTCCCCTGCCGCCATCGAACGTGCTGCTCGAAAACACAGCCCTTGATACGCCGGTGGCGTGTCGAAGTACAGACCTTCCTGTGGGACGTTTAATTGCTGCTCAATATCGATCATCCAGTTATCGTCATCAATTACGCAAAAGCCAAACCGTCTGATCTCTGTAAGAAGAACGCCATTCCCCGGAACGCGCCACTCATTCTCCTCGACTATGAGCGCCGAGTCCGCCTTCGGCAAAAGATCGATGAAGCGGATATGTTTAATCACCCCTCGCTTTCCGGGATCCGCAAACGACTCACCCCAAAAATCGTATCCGTTTACTTTGGTCCAGCCAAAAAAGAGGCCGTGGTGGAAATCGTGATCGTGCGGACGATCTCCTGTCAGCACGTGACCGCTAAGCGTGTAGATCGGGTGAAAGTACGGCTTAAATTGATCGCGTGCGTAGCGATACACCGCCAGTGGGCGCTGCTCGTACAAGACGGTGACGTGCCGCGTTGCATCGTCCAGCAACGTAAACGGGCTCAAAGCCGACTTCCCCTCCCATACACTTCATCAGGATCGATCGGTAACGTCACGACTTTGCCGGTTTCTGCGGATCGGTATGCGGCGACGGCCAATTCAACGGACTTCGCAGCCTCAACGCCATTTGTGAGCGGCGTCTTGCCCGTCGAAACACAGTCTCGAAAATGTGCAAATTCGCTTTCTTGATCTGGTGTCCCGGCGATTTCATGAACCTCGCCGTCCCCGAAGGCCTGTCTAGACACGCCCAAGTGCCCGTACTTGGCCGATGACGAGAGCCACCCGTCTGAGCCGTGCACCTCGATTAATTCCAACTCGTACTTATTTGTAGTATCCGCATTGGTAAAGACCAGCTCGCCGAGAGCGCCGCTCTCAAACTCGCAAATAAAGACGGACGTATCCTCTGCGTCCATCCCAACCCGCTTTAGATGGGAGTTTTGCGTTAGCGCGCTGACCTGTTTCACCTCGCCTCCGTACCATCGAAAGAGATCAAGGTGATGAATCCCGTTGCCCAACAGCACACCTCCTCGCCCCTCCGATTTCTTCCCGTACCAGGGGCGATCGTAAAAGTACTCAGGCCCCTGAAAACAGGCGGAACGAAGGAGATAAGGGCTGCCGATGGCGCCTTCATCGATGAGACGCTTCATACGGCTGCGAACCGGAAAAAATCGGTGGTTGTGTCGGACCATCAAGAGTCTCTGGTTACGATCGGCCGCATCGTTCATTTCTTGCGCTTCTAAAACCGTGGTGCTCATTGGCTTCTCGACAAGCACGTGTTTTCCGGCATTGAGTGCCTGGATGGCGATGGGAGCATGGAGGTGATGCGGCAGGCAAATATCAACAATGTCAATGTCTTCCCGATTCAATGCGGCATTCGTATCCGTCGACCATTCGGGGACGTCCAACCTGGAAGCAAATTCCGCGCCTCGATCCTTGTCAGTGTCAACGCAAAGAGCAACTTCGACGCCGGCCGCCCTCCAACCAGGGACATGACCTCGCGCTACTCGGCCGCAACCGACGATTACGACGTTAAGCGGCATGTGTATACCCCTTTCGCCCATCATCAAGCCGACTTTGGTCGATCTGCAAGCGGCAAGGAGATGGTTTCGCCGGTCTTGCAAGATCGATCAATGGCAAAGCATAGTTCGTGGGACTTTGCAGCATCTGCCACATTCGCGTGCGACTCGCGGTCTTCTAAAATGCAGCTAACAAAATGATCGATCTCAGCCTGGAACGGGTGATGCGACACGTCACTGCTGTCGGGGAGCACAGTGGGGATCTCAGCATAGTCCGTTTGACCCAGCAATTTGTGAGAAAAGAGGCGGTTATTACGCAGCGTTCCCTGGTCGCCAAACAACTCTACGTTGAAGCGATACGGGGTGTAACACTCAAGCAAAGAGGAGACTTTTCCAACCGCGCCACTCGCATACCGCAAGGACGCGACCACGTTTGGGTTAAATTCGAAAGGAGAGTCCGGGTTTCGGTCCGCGGCAAACGCGCTTACTTCGACGACTTCCCCTGCGAACCAACGGACGGCGTCAGCAGCATGACACCCGGAAAGAAGCATGCTACTACCGCCGCCCTGCCTTGTTCGTCCCCACTTAAATCCAGGCCAATGTTCGTTGGTATTGTTCCAATAGTCGCAGGAGGCGTAAAACAAAGAACCCAAGGCGCCATCGTTCAACAACCGCTTTACCATTTGAAAGAATGGATTCCACCGCAAAACAAAGCTCACAACTGTTTTCACGCGATACTCGGCAACATCGGCCTCTAGACTCCACAAATCTTCGAGTGTGAGTGCAATGGGTTTTTCTATGACTAAGTGCTTGCCTGCGCGGGCTCCCAAACGAGCTTGGCTACTATGGAGGTCGGAACGAGAACAAATCGAGATAATCTGTATTTTATCGTCGTCAAGCATTTGGTCGAGAGAATCGTACACCCGGCATTCAATGCCGAGCTCATCGCGCTTTCGCTCGGCGCCCTCCCGGGTTCTGCTTAGAATGCCTACGATCCGCGTGTTTGGGTTGTTCGAGTACGCTTTTATGTGCTCTCCGGAAACCCAGCCCGCTCCGACGATGCCGACTCCCAGCATTATCTTTCGCTCCTCTTGGTTTACGATCTGTCTGGCCTACTGGATACCAAGACACCAAAACAGCAAAAGCACTCAACGACTCCCGCTTGACTCGTTGGAAACCAGGGTTCCGATGGCTTCCGAAAAGTGTCGTTGCATTGCCGACGACGCCAACTCGGCATCCCGAGACGCGATCGCACGACAAATCTCTTCGTGAAGCTGATGGATCCGAAGGACGTTCGAGGTCGATTGCCAAGCGCCAAGACCGTACGTCATGCTCTTGCGCGTCGCGCTTCCCAACGCCTCGATTAGGAATAGCAATGTGCGGTTGCCGCTCGACACAGCAATCACGCGATGAAACTCCATGTCAGCATCGACGAAGGCCTCGCCATCCAATTTCCTGAGGGCTTTTTCCATCGACTGAAGGTGATTTGTAAGGGCAACGATGTGTTCGGGTCGATGGTGCTCGGCAGCCAGTCCGGCGGAGTAGGTCTCGAGGGCTTGTCGAATCCCGAGCAGTTCGGAAACAATGTGGCCGTTTATGTGGACGGCAGCTGAGAAGTAGTTTTTCAAGGGGGTTGCGGACATCGGCCGAATCGTGGCGCGCCGTCCGTTGCCCGATTCCACGAGATCGAGGGCGGAAAGAGCGCTAAGCCCTTCGCGGACCACCGTTCGACTCACGCCAAATAGCTCCGCCAACTCTGTCTCAGTGGGCAGATGATCACCCGGCTTTAATTGATGCTCTTCAACATACTTGCGCAGCAAATCGCTGACCTGATCGCTGAGACTCATGCGGTTGAGCTGGTCTTTCATCACTCATCAAGCTCCGTTTATTCTCTACATAACGCCATACTTTTTGAATGCCTCTACGGTTGCCATTCCTTGTTTGATGCTTCTTTTCACGTCGCTCTCGATCCGCGCTTTCTCGCGAGCTTCCTCCACAACCAATCCTTCGATTTCGTGGGGAACCACGACGACGCCGTCGATGTCCCCCACGACAAGATCGCCTGGCTCGATACGAACTCCGGCGACTTCGACCGGAACCCGGTAATCGATAACGCGTCCTCGTATTCCTTGGTCCTGTGCAAAGGCTCCATAAGAGAAAACCGGGTGGTCCATCTCTTGCAGTTGCCGCGTGTCACGGTGGTAGCCGCAAAGCACCGCTCCTCGCGCTCCGCGGGCGGTCGCGGCCGTGGCCATCAACTCACCGTACACGGCGTATCTGGCCGTTCCCCCTGTAACAAGGTACACTTCGCCCGGTCTGAGACTATCCAACGCCTCGAACATTTTCCCAAATGGCTGGCTGTTGTCGAAAACATCGGCTTCAAGCACCGGCATGGCCCTGCCGACTAAGAACGCATCCGGCCTGAGGGGTCTGATCGACGGGGGGAGAAACTGGTGAGCGTGACCGAGCCTGTCTAAAATATCTCCGATAACCGCTGTATAAAGCTCAGATTCGATTGTGGCAAACAGGTCCAAGTCCCGCTGTTGTCCGTCCATAGAACGCAATCTCCTGTGTAACAAGGTCATGGATTTTTCTGATTTTAATGTTACCCTATTATAGTACAATCTTACAACACTCAATTTTCTCTTTTTATTGAAATCCAGGCGTACGGCCTTCCGTCTAAGGGTGAGCGCAAGGCATCTGTCGTCAGCAACTGTCATTTGATCGAGAAAGGTTGCGAATTGTCCCACGCGGGCACTTGGACTGAAACCATGATAAACTTAATAGTGCAGGACAGCGCGGGGGAACCACAGGAGGTAAGGATCATGACTGTGAACGGCGCATTTCGAAGGCGGCTCGCCTCCGTCACGATCATCTCCGTACTCATCCTTGTGCTGACGGTGGCCGCGGCCTTTGGACAGACCCCAGGCAAAAAGAAGGTTCACTTGGCCGTCTGGGCTCAGTTCGTCGAGACGGGCGGGCCACAGCCCAACCTCGAGCAACTGCTGCGGGAGTTTTCGCATCCCGATATCGAAGTAGAGCTCTCCGTCATTCCAGGTCAGCCTGAAGAGCATGCAGAGAAGATCCTTGTCATGCTCGCAACTCTGGGCGAAGCGGCCCCGGATCTCTTTGTCGTCGAGCCCAAGGACGCAACCACGGTCTACGGTCAGGGCGTCGCACTCGATCTCAGATCGTTTCTCGACAACGATCCCGCATTCGCCGAGGAAGTCTTGTTTGTTGACGAGTTTAACGGCGGCATCTACGGCATTCCCGGGTCGATCGTCATTCAGCCGCTCGCGTACAATGCCGAAGCGGTTGACGCGGCGGGTTTGGTCGACCCCAACCAGATGTTTCAGGCCGGCGAGTGGAATCAAGAGGTTTTCGCTCAGTATGCGACGCGGGTGACACAGCGCGTCGGCAATGCGGACCTCATTCAAATCGGGTTCATGGGAACGGCGACATCGCCTTTCAACGAGTGGCCATTTATTTGGAACTTTGGCGGCCGGGTCACATCGCCAGACGGGAAGCGAGCCTTGGTCAATTCCGAAGAGACCATCGCCGCCTACGAGTGGATGGTCGACCAGGTGATCCGAGACGCACTCGTGATCGCCGATTTCGAGCCGACAGGCACCTACGAGCGGCGCAACGCCGGCGATGTCGTCTTTGGCCAGGGCTCGCCGACACTGTATCACCTGGGCCTCTTCCCATACCTACCCGAGTTTGTCCCCCAACCGTCAGGCCCGGCTGGGAGACACTCGATCGCCGCGCTCCAGCCGTGGATCATCCACGCCGGGTCTCAGCACCCCGAAGCGGCTTGGGAGGTCCTGAAGTTTATCGTCGCGGCCCAGTCGGAGTACCAGATGCACCGGCTTGGCGCCATACCCAACCAGCGGAGCCTCGTGGGCACGCACATTCTCTTGCAGTCGGAACACGGCCAGCAGCGCACGCCCGTCGAGGCCGTGTGGAACGAGACGATGTTCACCCTCACGCCGCAGCCGCGCTATTTGAAACCCGAGGTGTACACCGTCCTCACTCAGGTCACCCTCGATGTGCTCGGCGGCAAGATCGGCGCCGACGTGGCCCTTCCTGAGGCGGCCCGACAACTCAATGCAATCTTGAGCGAACTTTAGGCGCGCCTTTGAGGGGCGCGCCCCATTCTGCCACGCCTACTCTCCGAAGTAGGACCGGAGCCTGACCTGGCCAAGCTCTATCCCGGTTCCGGACGGTTCATCCCCCGCAATCGCAAGACGGAGGAACGCCGCTCCGATCTCCCTTGGCACGAAACCTGTGACCTCGACTCGATGCCACCCCGCGCCCGACGTGTCCGACGCAGTGTGCTCAAACGAGATAGGCGTCCACGTCACGCCGTCGGGAGAAACGGCGATCGACAGGACGGCGTCAACGTCGCCAGGCTCGAGAGCGTAGATGGTCGCCTCAAAAGAGTGCAACTGGGGCGCTTCCCAGACGAGCCACGCTTCGCCCTGCTGCGAGCGGATGAGGCGGTCTGCATCCCCAAAGTACGCATTCGGCAAATCCGTCGAGTACGCCCATCCCGGCGACTCGAGCGCCGTTTGCTTGCGACTTTGCTCGCCAAACCAAGTATTTTGCACCGGAGGCAAGAGGTTGTCGACTCGCACCTCCCAGTTGCGCACGCCAAACCGAGCCGTCGACACGGCGGTGAGCCCTTCGATCCCGTACACCTCGACCGCAATTTCGTACGTCCCGTCCTCCAAAGCCGTGGTGTCGATGAGAAACTGATCGGGCGGCTCCGATCCCCGATGGAGCTCTCGGATCGGATGACGCTCGCCCTCCACGATTCGCGCCAGCTCGATGCGGGCGGATGGCGCGAGCGCCGGCGGCCCGAGCTCGACGACAACATCGACGACGCCCGCAAACCGGTCCGTCCAATCAGCGATTTGCGGAACGATCCCGCCGACCGCGATGCGGGCATAGGGAAGGGGGACGAGCGCGATGTCGACTCGCCGGACTCCCGCGTCGACCAATACATCAGCCGCCACGTCTGCCGCC
>CAYRIY010000071.1:0-4420 GCA_964424335.1 uncultured Clostridia bacterium | reverse complement strand
GTACCCCTCACGCGTCACGTGAAGCCGATAGGCGCCGGGCGTCACACGCAGAGCAAACTCGCCGTCCGTCCCCGACCTTTCAATGCCGTAGTACCCGCCATCAGGACCTTTCCCAGGGCCTTTCGTTGAAATCACCGCTCCGGCGATCTCCTCGCCGCTGGCGGCGTCGCTGACGCGCCCCAAGATGGCGACTTGTTCCCGATTCGTCCGATCGTATGTGAGGACAAACTGCTGCGTCTCGTCCTCGAGGTAGCGGTCGAGGTACGGCGAGTAGGTCTTTACGTCCACGATCCCTTCCGACGGATAAAACCGCATGATGCGAAGGTACCCCTCGCCTCCTTGCGCCCTCATCTGATAGTTGGCGAGGATCTGGTGCACTGAGTTGCCCCGCTCACCGACGTCGATGCGGCGTCCGACGCCCGACTCCAGCACGTGGCCGCTAAGGATCATGCGCACGTTGTCGTGCCGGCTGAACACGTCGTGCCACAGGTCGTCGCCATCCGCAGCGTCGCCGCCCACGCCGTAGTCTTTGGGGTTCCAGTGATCGCCCGGGCTCATGCGCGTGTCGTCAAAGTACATGTAGGCATGCGTGACCACCAGGACGTCGCGCTCGGGGAAGCTTGCGATCACCTCGTTGGCCCAATCGACGACCGCCTTTCGGGGCCCAAACTCGAGCGCCATGACGAGAAATGAGATGTCGCCCACGTCGATGAGCGCGTAGACGTTTTCGGACCTTCCCTCCTCAAAGGCGCCTCCAAACCACGCAGCCCCTTCGTAGCGCTCGATGCCGAAGTACTCGTTGAACTTTTCGGCCCCCCGCGTCCTCGCCTCGTCGTCGTAGTCGTGATTTCCGATGGCGATGACGGTGGGGATGCCGGCGCTGTCCAAGACATCGAGGGCGGCCTTTGCGTTCTGCCACTGCTCCTCAGAGCGCGCGCCCGTGTTGACGACATCGCCGGCATGGAGGACGAGGCGGATGTCGAGCTCGTCCGCCATGGCCGCGATCCACTCCGTCTGCGCCATAAAGATGTGCGGGTAGCTTTGAGAATAGTTTTGGGTGTCGGGCAGCACGATGACCGTAAACGCATCGGGATGGGCGTCCGACGCCAGGGCGCCTCCGCCCCCCAGGGACGCTAAGATCACGCACAAGGCTGCAAGACCGATCAACACTCTGGTCATTTTCACGTCTCCTCCCACCTAAACGTCGGCATCCATCGCCACTGGCCTCAATCGAGCGTTTCACCGGGGATGCGCACCCACACTCGGCGCACCGTGAGGTCATTGCTCCCTACTGCGAGTCGGAAGTCGGCGCCCCCGTTCTGCCTGTTGGCAAAGCGGGCATCTGGGATCTTTACGACCGCGGTCTTCCACTCGCCGGTTCCAAGCATCCTGATTGCGGGCGCGTCCGTGTACGCGCCGTCCAAGGGTCCAGCCCACGGGTTGCTCGAGTCGTACTGCACGCGAAACGTCCCAAGGCTCTTGTCGAGGTACTCGATGCCGATCTCGACTTCGACTCCGCTTGCGTCAAAAAGGAACCGGTCGGCGACGTCAAAGTACATGTACTTGCTCGAGGAGACGCCCGGCGCCGTCTGGCGCGCCTCGATGCCGTCCACGTTCGCAGGGGCCGTCACCCCGTCGGCCTGGTCTCTTTGGTCAAGGCCGTGCGCCCTGTTTTCGGCTCCGAGGTCCACCCAGACTCCGGCGCCCTCAAACGGCGCCCTTTCGACTACCGTCACCGCGGCGGGAAGTTTCAAGTCGAATCCCTGCCAGGAGAGCGTCAACTGAAGCGCCTGCTCCCCCAGCGCCGCATCGTCGGGGACGAAAAGCCGCGCAACGATCGAACGTTCCTCGCCGTCGCCGGTTTCCTGCCCCTCCGTCGTCCAACCCGAGGGCAGGTCCCAATGCATCCCGATCGAGCCCTCCCCGTCCCGGCGAACCACGTCGATGGTAATGGAGTGCTCCGTGCCCGGGGAGACGACGGCAGGCATCGAGCTTCGCTCGACCCACAGCGTTCGCTCCGAGGCCGCCTTAAACTTGGCCGCCCACGACGCGGTGCTCCTTAGGTACTGGTCGCCGTATTCGACGCTTGGCTCGATCTCCGACCCCTCATGCCACTCGTTGAACGACGTGATCAAGATCCACTCAGGCCTGCTTTCGATCGCAAGCTCCCAAAGCTCGTCGTAAAGCGCGCCATCCTCCCGAGGCGCGACGATCGGAGCCGTGCGGCCAATATTCGAATCGTCGTAACCCGGGATCACCGTCACCGACGACACCTTGCCGCGAGACTCGGCTGCCCAGACAAACGAGTCGTAGATCCGCCGCATGTCGCTGCCGCCCACCACCGGACCCACGGGGTTGTACATGTGCAGGCCGTCGAAAATGTCCGCCCAGCTACCGTCCAAACTGTCTGCGATCAGCTTGACGCCGTACTCCGACTTGATGGTCTGAATCACCCGCTGCCACGCAATCCTCGGAATCTGGCTCATCGCACGGCCGTAAACGAAAATCACGGGCTCGCCCTCATGTTTGAAAAGCCCCGGGTGCTCCCCGTATCGGGAAAGGATGTAACGAAAGTCCTTGAGCGCGCCGTCTTCTCTGCCGCCGGGGACCGTCTCGTAATAGAGGCTGATCCGCACGTTCGTCTCCGCTGCGGCGTCGAGCAGAGGCCTGAGCGCCCTGTCCGAAAACTCGCCTTGGCCCCACCACGTCGCGATCAAGACGTCGATTCCCGCTGCCTCGGCCCACGCCAAGTGCTGCTTGATCACGCGAGGGTCGTTGGAGTCGTACGGCCCGAGCGCAGGGTGATGCGTGGCCCCGACGTCCGGGAGGCCGTGTTCATCATAGGCGTCAGGATTGTGGCCACCCTCCGGCCAATGGACCCACTGGTTGGTGACGGAAGGGTTGCCGTACCACGGATAATAAAAGGCCATCACTTTGCGGGACGGATCGACGGGCTCGACTTGCTCCACGCTCCATTCGTAGGCCTCTGACCCATCCGGCAGGACGCCAAAGCTGATGCGTGCGCCCGGGCTTTCCGCGCCGATGAATGGGATCGCTTGGTCTCCATTCCAAAAGGAGAGATCGACGCGATACCAGCGCGGCGTGGAGTCACGCGGAAAGTCGGGCCTGAGCTCCGCCCAACCGCCCGCAGCCACCGTGGGGTTAAAGGGCGCCGCGCCCCTTGCCACGACCGTGCCGCTTTCCACCTCGGATACCTCGTAGCGGACTTCCGGTTTTTCGAGTTGAAGGGGGCGTTCAAACATCAAGACCAGCCGCAGTTTGACGTCTTCTCCGGGATAAAACACGCGGTCCGCCGGGATGATCGAGTTGATCCGGGCGGTTTGGGCAAGCACGCCCCCCGCTGTGCCAAAAGCGATCAACAATGCCGCCATAAGTGCCGCAAAGCGCAATGTACCGTTTGTCATGGATACCCTCCTAATTGCCAAGCGAAAGGCCGCCGTGAAACCCTGTCCCACAAGCGTGGTCTCGCGCATATCACCACATTCGTCGGCAGCCGCCCATGCCCTGCCAATTATCAGTTATTAGTTATTGATAAAACTTTGTCCCACGGTGAGCAGGACATATGTCCTTTCCCGCCCGGGACAATGCCAACTACAGTCCGATTGAGACTTAAATTAAAGTAGCATCGAGGTGACCTCCTCCCATGAGACGTTTTGCAACCATCACGCTTGTCCTTGCAATAGCGCTTGGCGCAGGATGGTGGGCCGTCACAGAGTGGGGCGCCCGTTCATCCAGCTCTCTTTCGACAAATGAAGTCGCCGGGGGCCAGAATTTTTTCGGCGGAACTCTCGATCCGCCCAGAGCCGCTCCCGATTTCACCCTCTCTGACCAACACGGTGCGACGTACCGCTTGAGCGAGCAGCGAGGCGACGTCGTCGTGCTGTTTTTTGGCTATACGACCTGTCCGGACGTGTGCCCGACGACGCTGGCGCAGTATCGGCAGGTTAAAAACCTGCTCGGCGAAGACGCTGAACGGGTCCAATTTGTCTTTGTCACCGTCGATCCCGAACGGGACGACGAGGAGCGTCTAAACCAGTACATCTCACTGTTTGATCGAGAGTTTCTCGGCCTCACGGGTGACGCCGAGGCGTTGCAGGCCGTTTGGCGGGACTACGGCGTCTACGTGGAGCGGGTTGAAGCGCCCGATTCGCCTGTCGGCTACTGGATGAACCACTCGTCCGTCAGCTACGTCGTCGACGCCAAAGGCGACTTGCGCTTGATTCACCTGTACAACACGCCAAACGACGACGTGGTCCACGACTTGCGCCTGTTGCTCGCCGAAGCTTGACGGATACCACCCTTTCGCGAGCTACGGTGAGACTGAGGTTAGAAGGAGCTGTTCGTGTACGTCCCTGCGACACGTATACGAACAGCGCCCGGGGAAGCAATTTCAAAGGAG
>CAYRIY010000070.1:8522-18969 GCA_964424335.1 uncultured Clostridia bacterium | reverse complement strand
TTCCGTTTCCGCACGTCGATCATACGCACCCTGACTCGATCGTCACGATCTGCAACCTGCGGGACGGGCGTGCGGTCACCGAGGAGATCTTTGGCGATACGGTGGCGTGGATCGACTACATCAGGCCCGGCTTCACCCTGGCCAAGCTCGTCGGGCAGGCGGTCAGGGAGCGCCCGACGCTGCGCGCCGTCTTCCTCGGCAGCCACGGGCTCGTCACCTGGGGCAATTCTCATACCGAGTCGTATCAGAACACGCTCGATCTGATCAACGAGGCGCAACGCTGGATCGATGAGAGGGTAGCCAAGAAACCGGTTCTTGGAGGCGCTCGCTTTTCGTCGCTCTCGGACGAAAAGGCGCGCGAACTGCTCACCCTGACGCTGCCCGCCCTACGAGGCGCGGTAAGCAGCGAGAATCGGGCGATTCTCCACGTCGATCGCAGCGAGCGGATCATGGAGCTCGTCAACTCGAAAGAGGGAAAGGAGCTCGCCCTTCGAGGCTCGGCCTGTCCCGACCACCTCGTCCATACAAAGCCCCTGCCGCTTTGGATCGACTTCGACCCGGAGCAGGACGACGCAGAGAGGCTCAAACAACTCCTCACCGAAGGGGCGGAGCGGTTTAAGGACGAGTACCTCGAGTACGTCGCCAAATGCGGCAAGCCGGAAGATCCCAAGATGGACCCGTATCCGCGGGTGGTGCTCGTTCCCGGTCTTGGAATGATCGCGACCGGAAAAGACAAGTCTGCGGCGGAGAACACGGCTGGTCTGTACCATCGTGCCGCCGAGGTGATCCGCGGGGCGTACGCCACGGGCGATTTCGCCTCGATGAGCCCTCAAGACGCCTACGATGTCGAGTACTGGCCGCTCGAGCTCTACAAGCTGACGCTTGCGCCGCCCGAAAAAGAGCTCGCACGGAGGGTGGCATACATCACCGGCGCCGCAAGCGGCATCGGGCGTGAGACGGCCAGGAGGCTCGCAGCCGAAGGCGCGCACGTCGTCATCGCCGACATCAACGCCGAAGGGGCGCGAAGCGTCGCAGCAGAGATCGAAAAGGAATGGGGCGAGGGCCGCGCCCTTGCGGTCCATGTCGACGTGACCGACGAAGCTGCGGTTCGGCGATCGTTCGACGAGGCGGTCCTTTGCTATGGCGGCATCGACATCTTGGTCTCCAACGCCGGCCTCGCTTCAGCGACGCCGTTTGAAGAGACGACGGCGGACGACTGGGACCGAATTCACAATGTCCTTGCGAAAGGGTATTTCCTGATTGCTCGTGAAGGATACCGCATCATGAAACAGCAGGGTACGGGCGGGAGCATCGTCTTTGTGACGTCAAAGAACGCCATGGTTGCAAGTAGGGGCGCCGCCGCGTACAACGCCGCCAAAGCGGCCGAGCTGCATCTCGCCCGCTCATTGGCGGAAGAGGCCGGCCCCCACGGGGTGCGGGTCAACTGCGTGGCCCCCGATGCGGTGCTCGAAGGGTCGAGCATTTGGAACAGTCGCTGGCGGGAAGAGCGGGCCAAAGGGTACGGCATCGCGCCCGAGGAGCTGGACGCGTACTACCGCAAACGCACGACGCTGGGCGTCAACGTGTACCCGGCCGACATCGCGGAAGCAATTCTCTTTTTCGCCTCCGACCGGGCGCTAAAGACCACGGGGTGCACGATCACCGTGGACGGCGGCGTGGCGGCGGCTTACATGAGATAAAGGTCAAAACTTCAAGGTCAAAACTAAAAGGGGGCAGTGAACGTGAGCAATTCGATCAGAGCGCGCTACGACTCCTTTTGTGAACAAATTCCTGGATCGGTCGATTTAGAAAAGGTAAAGGCAAAGATCAAGGCGCAAAACATCGAGACGCCCTCCTGGGGGTACGGCGCGATGGGCACGCGCTTTTACACCCTCAACAAGCCGGGGGCGCCGAGGAATATCTACGAGAAGTTTGAGGACGCCGCTCAGGTGCACAAGTACACGGGCGTTGCGGGTTCGGTAGCCGTGCACATCCCGTGGGACAAGGTCGACGATTACGGGGCGCTCAAGCAGTTCGTATCAGGCCTCGGCATGCGGATCGGCGCCGTCAACTCCAACCTGTTTCAAGAAGACGACTACGTCCACGGGAGCTTTTGCCACCACGATCCAAAGGTGCGGGCGCGGGCGCTCGAGCACATCCGCGAGTGCGTCGACATCATGAACGAGACCGGATCGGACATCCTGTCGCTCTGGTTTGCCGACGGGACCAACTACCCCGGCCAAGACGACTTCAGGTCGCGCAAGCGCCGGATGGAAGAGGGCCTCAAACAGACCTACGACATGCTCACGGGCTCGCAGCGGATGCTGATCGAGTACAAGTTTTTCGAGCCGGCGTTTTATCACACCGACATTCCCGACTGGGGCCTTGCCACGCTGTACTCCCAAAAGCTCGGGCCCAGGGCGCAGACCCTCGTCGACTTGGGGCACCATCCTCAAGGAACCAACATCGAGTACATCATTGCAATCTTGCTGGACGAGGGTAAGCTCGGCGGTTTTCACTTCAACAACCGCAAGTACGCGGACGACGACCTGACGACGAGTTCCATCAACCCGTACGAGCTCTTCTTGATTTTCAACGAAATCGTCGCTGCGGAGGACGATCCCAGCGTCGAAGCGGACATCGCCTACATGATCGACCAGTGCCACTACATCAAGCCCAACATCGAGGCAATGATTCAGTCGGTCGTCAACATCCAGACGGCGTACGCCAAGGCGCTCCTCGTCGACCGACCCCGGCTGAAAGCCGCTCAAGAGGCGGGAGACCTGATCGAGGCGGAAGAGTGCCTGGTCGAAGCGTTCAACCGCGACGTCTCGCCGCTGCTCGAGGCCGTCCGTGAGGAGATGGGCGTTCCGGCCAAACCCCTCAAGGCGTTCCGGGAGAGCGGGTACATGGACAAGATCCGGGCAGACCGGGCGTCCTAAAAAGAATGGAGGCGGGCTGGCGATGGCTCACCCGGGATATCTCGCGATCGATCTTGGCGCAGAGAGCGGCAGGGCGGTCCTCGGCACGATCGAAGGCGACCGCCTGCAAGTGAAGGAGATTCACCGCTTTCCCAACGGGCCCGTCCGCGTCTTTGATCACCTATACTGGGATGCGCTCGGCCTCTTTCGGGAGGTCAAGGCTTCGATCGGCAAAGCCGTCGATGCGGCCGGACCCGATAAGATCCAGAGCATCGGCATCGACAGTTGGGGCGTCGACTTTGGGCTGATCGGCCAGGGCGGGACGCTGGTCGCAAACCCCCGCCACTACCGGGATCCTCGCACGGACGGGCTCATGGAAAAGGCCTTTGAGACCGTATCGAGGCGCGAGATCTTTGAGCGGACGGGAATTCAGTTCATGGGTTTCAACACGCTCTATCAGCTCCTGGCGGTCAAAGATCAAGAACCGGGCCTCTTTGAAGCCGCAGAGCGACTCCTCATGATCGGCGAGTTGTTCACGTACTTCTTGACGGGTCAGGCGGTCGCCGAGTTTACCAATGCGACGACCACGCAAATCTACGACCCGAGAAAGGGCGCCTGGTCCGACGAACTCTTCCGCGCATTTGACCTGCCCAGGGCGTTGATGCCGGACGTGGTGGCCCCGGGCACGGTGGTGGGCCCCTTGTTGCCTTCGGTGTCCGACGACGTCGGGGCGCGAGGCGTGCGGGTCGTCGTTCCCGCCGTACACGACACGGGCTCCGCCGTGGCAGCAGTGCCGGCCCAAGGAGAGAACTGGGCGTTCATC
This sequence comes from uncultured Clostridia bacterium, assembly GCA_964424335.1. GTDB lineage: Bacteria > Bacillota > Limnochordia > DTU080 > RSA5 > CAYRIY01. Next base: position 15,225 of record CAYRIY010000070.1, on the reverse strand, counting down.
AGCTCCGGCACGTGGTCGCTCGTGGGCATGGAGACACCCTCCCCGATCATCGACGAAGAGAGCCTCAAGTACAACTTCACCAACGAGGGCGGGGTCGCCGGCACGTACCGCTTTCTCAAAAACGTGATGGGCCTGTGGCTCCTGCAGGAGTGCCGCAGGAGCTGGGCTGAGGGCGGCAATGCGCTCGAGTACGGCGAGATCGCAGCTTTGGCCAAGGAGGCGCCGCGCTTTAAGGCGCTCGTCGATCCGGACGACCCGGCGTTCTTTAGGCCCGATGACGCCCCCGCCGAGATCGCGTCGTACTGCAAGCGGACCGGGCAACAGCCGCCGAGCTCTCTTGCCCAGACGGCGCGCTGCGTTTTTGAGAGCCTTGCGCTCAAGTACAGGTACGTCGTAGAGGGCATGGAGCGGGCGTCCGGCCGCAAGATCGACGTGATTCACGTGGTCGGCGGGGGTTCTCGCAATGAGTTGCTCAATCAAATGACGGCCGATGCGACCGGTAGGCCTGTGCTCGCCGGTCCGGCCGAGTCTACCTCCCTTGGAAACCTGATGATGCAGGCGGTAGCCACGGGGGCGCTCGCTGATGTAACTCAAGGTAGGGCTCTGGTGCGGCGCTCGGTTTCCTTAAAGGAGTACCGTCCGGCGGAGACGAACGCGTGGGACGAGGCGTACGAGCGGTTTTTAGCTTTGCTTGACGGGTAACACATGGCTTGACGTGCAACACATGCCTGGTGTGTAACGGTGTGTAACGGGGCGAAGTAGGCGGGAGGCTGGCTAACGAGCATGAGAGCGATGATTGTATGGGGCGGCTGGGACGGTCACGAACCTGAGCAGGTCGCCGCGATCTTTGCCCGCGAAATCAAAGGGATGGGCGGCACGGCCGACGTCTTCACCTCGCTTGACGCCTTCGTCGAGCAGGACCTCCTGACGTATGACCTGATCGTGCCCGTCTGGACGATGGGGCAGATCACGAAGGAGCAGGAGAAAGCGGTCGCCGGGGCCGTCGCGAAAGGCGTTGGCATGGCCGGCTGCCACGGCGGCATGTGCGACGCTTTTCGCAACGCGGTCGAGTGGCAGTTCATGACGGGCGGCAATTGGGTTGCGCACCCGGGCGGCGACGGCGTGGAGTACACCGTCAACATCAAGCGCGGCGCGCACCCGATCGTCGAGGGCTTAAGCGATTTCAAGGTGGCGAGCGAGCAGTACTACCTCCACGTCGATCCGGCCGTGAAAGTGCTTGCGACGACCGAGTTTCCGACCGTCGACGGCCCCCACAGCAGGAACGGCAGAGTCGACATGCCGGTCGTCTGGATCAAGTACTGGGGCGACGGCAGGGTCTTTTACTGCTCCCTCGGTCACAAGGCCGACATCGTCGAGATGCCCGAAGTGCTCGAATTGATGCGGCGCGGTTTTCGCTGGGCGGCAGAAGGAAAAGCCCGCGCCGGCGAAGCCGCGGACTTTGAGACGACGGGTTGGTATTAGTCCGAGCGTGTGAATGGGCGGCCTTCGATCTCGACTTGTGACCTCGGTCGGGATCGGAGGCCTTGTTTTTGCATTATCAAACGCACTCGTAGACAGCGAGTACCGGTTTGTGGTCCGAAGGCGCAAGGTCGCCCTCGAAAAACTCCACGACTTCGCTTGCCATCACCCGCACGGGCCCTCGATAAAACTGCCAGTCCAGCACTTGGGGCGTCCCTTTGGCTGTCGGGACCGCAGGGTGGGTCGGGTGGTGCGGGTTTCCCCGGAACGAGTCTTTGAAGCCGGCGTTGCGGAGCGTCCTCACGACGTGGGTCGGCTCGTTGAAGTCGCCGACGATAAAGACAGGCTCAGTGTCACGAGCGATGCGATCGAGCGCTTGCGCAGCGCGCCCTGCCTGCTGGGGGCGGGGGTTAACCCCGGTCTCCACCTCGTCTTTGTGGCCGGGCCAGGTGAAGTGCGCGGTGGAAACAACCAGGGTTTTCCCGGAGTCCCGCGCTCTTAAGCGCGTCCAAAAGAGCCTTCTGAGCGGCTCTTTGATCTCAACGTCTTCCGCGCCGTATTCGACCAGGTCAAATAGGTCGGCGCGCCAGTAGATATTCCCTTCCCGCGTCCAGCCCTCGAAAGGGTCTTGGACGCGCTCGTGCCCTGTCAGCTCCTCGTCGAGCACGGCTTGCGTCTCCGGGCGAAACTCCTGGACGGCAAGGACGTCCGGGGCGATCTCTTGGGCAAACTTTCGCAAAGCCGGTTCCCGCTCGGGCCACCTTGCCGTGGCCCAGAGGTTGTACGTTACGAGCGAAAATCGCAATGCCGCCATTAGTCTTCACTCCGTTCTGCCGTACACCATCTCGAGCTCAATATCGATCGGCGACACATGTCAGCGCGTGTCGACTGCGGGGCCTGTAGACGCCCGGACGATCAACTCAGGATCAAAGACGTGATGCTCTGGCGTTCGACTTTCTCCTTCTTGTTCCTTCGCGTTCACCCGGCTGAGGAGTACATCGATCGCGAGGCGCCCCATCGTCGCGGCAGGAATCGACAACGTCGTAAGGGGGGGCGACGTCAAGTGTCCGAGCGAATCGTCGAATCCGGTTACGCTCAAGTCTTGCGGCACGCGCAGTCCAAGGTCGTAGCAAGACTGCAAGACCCCCATCGCGAGGGCGTCGTTGTAGCACATGATCGCAGTCGGCCTGGGGTTGGCCGAGATCAGCGCCTTCGCGAGGTGGTAGGTGGCCTGAAACTCGGTATAGGGCGCCGCCGCCTTGCACCACTCCTCCGGCAGAGTGAGCCCGGCATCGGCCATGCAAGCGGCGATCGCTTGGCGACGCTCTTCGCTGCTTTGGCTTTGCCGTCGCCCAAGGTAAGCGATTCGCGTATGGCCAAGGTCGAGCATGTACTGCGTCAGTTGGCGGACGCCCTTGGTGTCGTCCGAAATCACTGCGTCGACTCCGGGCAGCCCTCGAGAACCGGCCGTGATCACGACCGGAATCCCCCGTTCCAACAGTGGGGCGCACTGGTCTTCGAGGGACATGCGCGTCGTTGGCGATACGATCACGCCGTCGACGCCGGCGCCAATGAGAAACTCCTGGTACTGTCTGACTTTGGTCGGGCTCCCCTCCGAACTGCACACCATCAGATTGTAGCCGGATTGAAAGGCTGCCGATTCGGCAGCCTGGATCAGCGCAGCAAAAAACGGGTTCGCGATCGTTGGAATGATGTGGGCAAGCATCGACGTACGCCTGGACGAAAGCGCCCTGCCCACGCGGCTTGGAATGTACCCGAGTTCCTCGATGGCCTGCTCGACCTTTGTTCGGAGGCCGGGAGAGACGTACTTTGAATCATTGACGACGGCAGAGACGGTGGAAATCGATACTTTGGCCCGCTCAGCAACGTCTTTGATCGTTACTGCCACGACTTCGTACTCCTCTGCAAGCTCCAGACACTGTTCATTTTGCGACGCTCCTTTAGTCACATAAATGAGCAGCGCCTACTGCGGTCCGTTGCAACTTTCATTGCGGCGCCGTAAATTGCCGCTCAAAAGGATCAGCAGTGCTGGCCCTTTCGAGCGGCAAGTGGGCAACTCCTCAAAACGGTGACTGCGCGATACGGTGACTTGCGCGTTTAGTTGTCTCGCTTGAGCACGGCCGTGTTTACTTCCTCGGCCATGGCCTCAAGGCGGGAAGCCGCCGGCGCCTGGTTGTTGAGAATTTCTCGCAGCGCTGCGTTGTACTTGCCGACCACTTCGGCAAGTTCCGGTACAAATCCGGGCACGGGGCGAGCGACCATCGCTGCGGTCAGCCACTGGTTCCATCTTGGATCCTGGTTGTACGGCTCCATCTGCAAGACCGGGAGGACCGGCGGGAAGGCCCGGCTTTCCAAGATCACCCTCTGCAGGTTGGTCGGCTCCATCATAAACTTGATCCATTCCCATGCCAAGTCCGGGTGGCGGGACGTGCTCGAGATCCCAAAACGGTTGATGTGGACATGGGTGCTTTGTTCGCGGTGGCGAAGCGGTTCGGCAATGCCTGTGTCCACATGTGCCCACGCATCCTGCATCAGCCACGTGCCGTCGTAGACCATAGCCGTGTCGCCCCGGACAAAGCTCCATGCGGCCGGATTGGACACGTTGCGCTCATAGATCAATTTGTGGAGGAAAGAGATTGCCTCGATGCCTTCGTCCGACGCGAGCAGCACTTCCTTGCCGTCCGCAGACATGTACTCCGCGCCGGATTGAAAGACGAAAGGCAACACGTGTTGGATGTCGGCCCTCACGTCGAAACCTTCGCGCACGAGGTTGCCCTCGGCGTCATGGCGGGCGAGGCGGATCGCGTAATCCTCGAGCTCCTCCCAGGTTCGCGGCGGAGCGTCGCGATTGAGGCCGGACTCATCGAAGTACGTCCGGTTGTAGGCGAGCGTGCGCACGTCAAGACGGTAGGGGACCGCATAGAATTCGCCGTTGATCATCGAGTCTTCGTGCGCGGCGGGCACAAAGTCCGAAAGGGCCTCCCACTCCCTCATGTACGGGTCAATTGATCGAATCAGGCCCTGCTCGACAAATTGGCCCAATCCTGAGGCGCCGATCGAAACGACGTCGGGCAGTATGCCGGCGACGTGGCGCGTCACGTAAGCTTCGATGTAGTCGCCCCAGGGAATCCAGGTCACATCGACCTTGACGCCGGGATTGAGCCTTTCAAACTCGGGAACAAGGATGGTTTCAATGACGTGGCGCGGCCCCTGTTCGTGGAAATCTTGAAGCACGACGGAAATGACCCTTTGCTCTTGGGCAAGAGCAAAGCCCGACACGACAAGCATGAGCACGAGCGTGACGACGGCTGACGATGGCATGCGAAGAGACACCATTGATCCGTTCCTCCCTAAAGATTCAGACTGGGGAAAACGTTTCGCTGAGATGGCAATAACTCCTTCATAATTTTCAACGTGGTTTTGAGTTAATGGCGTTCATCGGGGCGCTGCATTGATGGCTTGGATTTGGGCCTCGTTTTCCCGGTGGGAAAAACGCTTCGCTGGTCTCTATCTCCTTCGTACCGCAACCCAGGTTGCAGAAAAGACTCCCTCTTTTCGTGTAGCGTTTTTCATAGGTGAAGAGCGCGACTTTTAAGAAGGGGCGACCACGATATGAGCGCACCGAGGAGCATCATGCCAAACCCGACGGCCACTGCTGTCCCGGTCTATCTGCCGCTCGGCTTTATCGGCGCCGGCATCTTGGGCTTGCTCTTGCTGGCATCGGAGCTGTGGGGAGCGTTGCCATCATCGGTGGTGTACGTCAGGCACAACGCTCATCTGCTGGTCTTGGTCCACCTCTTTACGCTCGTGTGGGGGAGCGGTGTCACGCTCGGCGTTCTGCATCAGATGGCGCCGGTCATTCTCTCGGCGCAGCTTTTTAGCGTGAGGATCGGCTGGGTGACGCTCGCGCTCTTTGTTCCGGGGAGCTTTTTCTTGGCGCTCTCGTTTCGTACGTTTTGGCTTGCCGGTGTGATTGCGGGCGGCGTTTTGGTCGTCTTGGGCGCGCTCCTTTTCATGTACAACATCGCCCGTACGCTCAGGGCCTCGGACGATCGCAGCGTCACGTCCAGGTACTTGGTCGCTTCGCTGGTGTCGTTCATCGGCACGCTTCTATTTGGCATTGCCATGGCGGCATCGCTCAGACTTGGCGCCGGATACGATCTCATCAAGGGCCTGATGTTGTCGCACTTGTTCCTTGGAGGAGCCGGCTGGTTCGCGGGGATCGTCATCGCCGTCTCCTACCGGCTCGTTCCGATGTTTCTCTTGGTACACGGGCATGAGGAGAAGTTTGCCCATCGATTCCTGGCGGTTCATTACGCCGGCGTGGCGCTTGGGGTCGCCGGCTCGATATGGGGCGGACCCGGGGGCGCCCTGCTTGGCATCTTGCTCATCCTCGCAGCCGTCATCATGTGGGCGGTGGATATGCGGGGCATGTGGCAAAAGCGAAATCGAAAACCCGACGTGTGGATGCGCCAAGTGCCTATTTCGATCGCATTCCTCGTCGTGGCGGCGTTTGGCGCGGTCGGCTGCGGGGTTTGGGATGCACTAGGAGGCGTGGTGCCGCCCCGCGCAATGCTGGCCGTGGGAGCGCTGTTTGCACTCGGTTTCGTGAGCACGATGGTCTTGACCTTACTGCACAAGATCGTGCCGTTTCTCGTTTGGTACCACCGCTTTAGCGGCACGGTCGGACGGGGCCGGACGCCTGCGATGAAAGATCTGGTGCACGAAGGTGTCGGGAAGTATGTGTTCCCGATCTATTATGCGGCGGTTGCATTGATCGTCGTCGGCGCCGCTTTTGACTGGGTGCCCCTCGCACAGTATGCTGCCATCGCTTTGGTGCTCGCCTGTGCGATGTTGGCGCACGATCTGGTTTGGCTGATTCTCCCGATCGAGCAGCTCTGGGCTCGCCTGCTGGGGGCCTTGCGAAAGTTGCCGGCGGGGTAAGGAGCTATGTCGTTACGATGCGAAGTGTGAAAGAGGCGAGGTCACTAATTGCCATGGCGCGCTCGCTGCGCCGCATGAAAGGGGATAGGACGAACATGAGTGAAGCGACGGAGTCCCGTGTAAACGTCGAGCTCGATGTACGGGAGGACCTGCGCAACGGGCAGGAACCATTCTCCAAGATTATGGCGGCTGCCGCTCAAGTGGCCCCGGGGGGCGCGCTCACGCTCTATGCGACCTTTAAGCCTGTGCCGCTGATTGC
>CAYRIY010000070.1:0-8422 GCA_964424335.1 uncultured Clostridia bacterium | reverse complement strand
CGGCGCACAAGCCGACGGCGACGTCATCGAGCTCGACAATCGCGGCCTGGAGCCTCCCATGCCAATGGTAAACACGCTCGAGGCGATCAATCAATTGCAGCCTGGAGGCCGGATCGTAGGATACTACGACCGCAGGCCGATGTTTCTCATTCCAAAGCTCGATCAGATGGGGTTTGTCTACGACATTTCCGATTTGGAAGGCGGAGGCGTAAAGCTCGAGATCAGCCGGAAGTCGTAACGTCTCCTGGTCGATTATCTTCCTTTGCAACTTTAATCGCAGACCGCCTAGTCCTGGTCTCGCTAGACTTGAATGTGCCAGGACGCGGCTTGGAATGGCGTCATGCTAAGCAAAAAGGAGGAACCTCGATGACTCATTCAAACGGCGATCAGACCGGACGCACTGAAGACGTGGCGCTCGACGTGCGCACGATCCCTCACGTCAGGCGGCACGAGACGATCTTTGCACTGATCGAGCGGCTTTCGCCTGGTCAGGCCCTCGTCATCACCAATGACCACGATCCTGCGCCACTCGGTTACCAACTCAGGGCGCTTTACGGAGAAGCATACGGGTGGGAGTACGTCGAGAAAGGTCCGGAAGTATGGCGGGTCGCGATACGCAAGAGCGCATGAGCTCCAAGGAGACGGAGCCGATCACGGCGTTTGCGAAAGTGACGGCGCGAGCCCTTAGGATGCTTGGGGACGCCGGGGAGAAGGAAAAGGCCTGCGAACTGGCGGCCGAGGCATGGTCGGTCCTTCGGGCCGATTACCCGAAGGAAGCGGAGCGCATGAACGGTGTCCTTCACTACTTGACGGCCAACAAGTGCAGTAGAAAGGAGTCCGACGTCGTGGCGAAAGATTTCGATCTCGAGGTGCGGGATTTGGTCCCCGCGAGGCGGCATGAGTTGATCTTTGAAACTTATCACAAACTCGAACCCGGACAGGGGTTTATCCTCATCAACGACCATGATCCCAAGCCCCTGTACTACCAGTTCGCCTTTGAACACAAGGATCAGTTCACCTGGGAGCCGATCGAACAGGGGCCGGAAGTCTGGCGAGTGCGAATCGGCAAGCCTTGAGCTAAAGGCCTTGTGATTGGCAATCGTTCCCGTTTTGAACGTGGCGACGCGACGGGTTTGGAGGGGATGGCGATGGGCGACAAGGAGTTGGAACTCCGAGAGGAACAGGGCGCAGACACAGAGTCGAACGCCGACGCGATCGAAAAGGCGTGGGTCGCCTTGGGCGAAGTGATCGATCCGGAGGTGGGCCTCGACATCGTGTCAATGGGGCTCGTATACGGCGTCGAGGTGTGGCCCGACGGTTCGGTTCAGGTCGAAATGACGCTGACGACGCAAGGATGCCCAATGGGCGGGTACATCGTGGAATCCGCGAAAGCCGTGCTGCGCCGCGAATTTCCCGACGCCAATGTCCTGGTCAACCTCGTCTGGCAGCCACCGTGGTCGCCCGCGATGATCTCGCCTGACGCCCTAAAAGCGCTGAGGCGACACTGACGAAAGCGGTAGAAAGGCCGATCGGAAAATCAATCCGCGGTTGCCGATCAAACGCGAGTTCAGTATCATAGCCCCAAGAGCGTGCCGGAGGTTTGTGTGGAGACAACCTTTGGAGTCTTTCGCTGGAGGGGCTTTTTGTATGTCGACCGAGGCCCGCGATAAGTATGAAATGATCAAAGGGATCTCGTACTTCGCGGGACTCCCGGCTCACGAGATCGAGCGGCTCGCAGCAAGCGCTCGATTGATCGCGGTCGACGACGGTGAAGTCCTGTTCCACGAGGGAGAGCCTGCGCTGGGCCTGTATTGGTTGCGCCGGGGCCGGATCAAGGCCGTTCGCTACTCACCGGAGGGACGGCAACTGATCGTGCGAGAGTTTCGCGCTGGGGACACCTTTAACGAGGTGGGCGCGCTCGATGCTTCGGAAAACGCCGCGACGACCCTCTCTGGGGAGGACGGCACGGAGGCCCTGCTCATCCCCGGGGCGTTGATCCGGGACCTTGCGACGCGCTACCCTGAACTCGACGCCGCCATGATGCAGGCCATGGCGGGAAAGCTCCGCTTTGCCATGGGCCGGATGAACGAGATGGCCCTGCTCGACGTGAAAGCTCGCCTCGCGGCTCATCTGCTGGAAGAGGCCGATGAGAAAGGGAATGTCGGCGGCATCACGCACGAGGAGCTGGCGGCCCGCCTTGGTACGGTGCGTCAGGTGCTCGGGCGGAGTCTTGGGGAACTGCAGCGGGCGGGCGCCGTCGAGGTAAAGCGCGGGTCCATCCGGATCTTGGACCGCAATGCCCTTAAAGAGCTCGTCGAATGACCTCCATATGACAATTCACGTCCCTGCATTCCTACCTCGCCTAGGGGTTTTTCGTGAACTTGCTCTGACTGGTGTCAAATGGCTGAGAGAAAATCTGCATCGATAAGAAGGACACGTGCGCAAAACCCTTGAATATTAACTCGTTATGCACTTTCGTGTCATGTATGTGTCAGGTTTTGTTGCATAAAGTGGATTCAATGGCGGACAATGCCGTGTTCAGAGGATTGTGATCCGACACTGACCGCATTGATGAATCGGTCATTCGTGTGTGTGCGTAAAGGGGTATTTGGTGATGTCGATCGTGGTTGATGCCAACTTGGACGATTCGGTCTCCGCCTTTCGGATTGCCCAGGCGGAGTTGCTCCACGCTTGCGAGGCCTTAGGCCTTGGGCCTGGTGTGTATGAGCGGTTCAAGGAGCCGCAACGGGTGCTTGTCGTCTCGATTCCGGTCGAGATGGACTCGGGCGAGTGCCGCTCCTTCATCGGTTATCGCGCCCAACATACCGACGTAATGGGCCCCACTAAGGGGGGTATTCGGTACCACCCGTCCGTAACCTTGGACGAGGTCAAGGCGCTCTCGATGTGGATGACCTTCAAGTGTTCGTTGCTCTCCCTTCCGTACGGAGGGGGAAAGGGCGGCGTCGTCTGCAACCCTAAGGAGCTGAGCCTGGGGGAGCTCGAGCGGCTGAGCCGAGGGTACATCCGGGCGATTTCGGACAACATTGGTCCCGAAAAAGACATCCCTGCGCCGGACGTATACACAAACGCCCAAATCATGGGCTGGATGATGGACGAATTCAGTAGGATCGAAAGGCGCTATAGCCCAGGGGTAATCACCGGAAAGCCGCTTGTGCTCGGCGGATCGCTCGGCCGGGCGGAAGCGACCGCCCGTGGGTGCGTCTACACCATTCAAGAGGCCGCCCGCAAGCTCTCGATCGACCTCGAATCTGCCACGGCCGTGATCCAAGGGTTTGGAAACGCGGGCAGCTATCTTGCGACCCTGCTCGCTGAGATCGGCGTGCGCATCGTCGGCGTGAACGACTCCAAAGGGAGCGCCTATAATCCCAAAGGTCTCGACGCCAAGGCGCTCGTAAAGTTTAAAGAAGAGACCGGGAGTGTCCAGGGATTTCCAGGCAGCGAGAACGTGCCCGCCGAGGACTTCTTGGCCCTTCCGTGCGATATCCTCATTCCCGCGGCGCTCGAGAACGTCATCACCTCCAAGGTGGCGCGCCGCATCCAGGCCAAGATTGTCGCAGAAGCTGCGAACGGCCCTACGACGCCCCGTGGCGACGAAGTGCTCCTCGATCGCGGCATTTTCGTCATTCCGGACATCTTGGCCAATGCCGGCGGCGTAACCGTCTCCTATTTTGAATGGGTCCAAAACCTAACCCGGCTGACCTGGACGGAGGATGAGGTGAACGCTCGCCTCAAGGCGAGTATGGTGGGCGCCTTCGAGAAGATGTATGAGGTCCACTCCAACCAAAACAAGACGCCGCGGCTCGCCGCGTACATGGTAGCGCTTCAGCGCATCGTGGATGCTGCAAGAGCCCGTGGATGGACGTGCTAGAGGCGCGAAACGCTCGCGCAAGGCGTAGAAGCCGGCATTTAGGCGAGGCCGGCGTTCAGGCGACGATCACTTCGACGCCCGCCTTTTCAAAGCGCTTAACGTCTTGGGGGTCGACGCCCGAATCGGTGATGAGCACGTCGATTTCGGAGATCGGCGCCACCCGAGAGAAACCGATGTAACCAAACTTCGTATGGTCCACCAGTGCAACGACTTGTTGTGCTGCGTGGACCATTCGCCTTTTCAGCTCAACTTCAAGCTCGTTCGAATCGGTGAGCCCTTTTTCCACCGTGATTCCTCGGCCGGACAAAAACACCCGATCCACATGGCGCTCTTCGATGGCGCGCTGGGCAAGCGGCCCGACAAATGAGAGCGAAGTCTCCCGGACAACGCCGCCTGTGCCGATCAGGTCGATCCCCTTCCTGCCGGCGAGCTCGATCAGGACGTGCACCGAGTTGGTCAGCACCGTGAGCCGACCGACGTTTTGCAGCTCTTGACAAAGCCGCAGCGCCGTCGTACTCGCGTCCAGGCAAATCGTGTCGCCTGCGGCAATCAGCTCGGCCGCCGCCTTGGCAATCCGCCCCTTTTCCGCGGCGTTTGTCTCCCGTCGCTTGGTGTGGGGGAGTTCGAAGCCCGTGCCGTCTGCGCGCACCGCGCCGCCGTATGTGCGTTTGACGAGTTTTTGACGTTCGAGCTCCTCGAGGTCGCGGCGAATTGTCTCCTCCGTGACGTTGAATGCCAAGCTCAAGTCCGCGACCCTGGCGCTTCCGTGCGACTCGATGCGCTTTAGGATCTCGGCGCGCCGTTCGGCAACGAGCATGTTCATGCCTCCAAGCGATTGGTTCTTGTACTCATAAAGTGTACACGATCTTCGGCTGGAGTGCACAAGGGTTTGCGCTCGCAAGGCGCCCTTCAACCGGCGTGAGGGGCGATGAATGAGACAGCTTTGAGACGCTTGGCGCTCGGTTTCGACCTATAATGGCTCCAAGGACATCAAAGCTTTTCCAAACAGTTTAGGGGGCCTGCAAGCGTGAGAACCAACGCGGATGCACGTGCGACCGTCGCTGTCATCGGATCGGGCGCTGCGGGGGCGTTCGTCGTCCATGGTTTGCGCAAGACCTTCGGAGACGGCGTGCGTATCGCTCTCTTCGAGCGGAATGATCGGGTCGGCGGTCGGGTGCGCCAAGTCGAGTTCACCGGAGTGCTCTTTGAAGCAGGCGGATCCATGATCCACTCGACCAATCGCTACATGGGGGACGCGACCGACGAATTCGGCTTTCAACGTTACACGCTGGTGGTGCCCAAAGGACGACCGCGCGAAAGTCTCGCGTGTTGGAATGGCGAGTCGTTCGACTTCATCGCGAAGGGATCGGGCGAGGAGCAGACTCGGGTCCTCTTTGGCCAATACGGAGAAAACCTCGTCAAGGTGAACGGCATCGTGGGCGAGATGATTCAGCGCCTCGATGCCGTATACGAGCGGCACCGCCTCGGCGAGGCGTGGGATACACCGGAGGAAATGCTGCGTGCCCTCGGGCTGTACGAGGCGACCCAAATCGACGGCTACACCTACTTTCGCGATCGGGACGTCGATGACGCATTCCTCCTCGAGATGTCGGACGGAATCTCGCGAGCCAACTACGGTCAGTCGACGGCAATCAACGCTTTGGCGGCAATGGTTTCACTTGCCGGAGGCGGCGCCGGTGGAGGTTATCTCTACTCCGTCTTTGGGGGAAATGCGCATTTGTTTAAGCGCATGATCGAGCGATCCGGCGCCGACCTTTACCTCAAAACGTCCGTTGCGGGGATCGAAGCGTCGACGTCCGCGGCTCTTGGCAACGCGGCCTACGTCGTGCGAGCGCAAGATGGAAGCGCTTTTCCGTGCGATGCTGTGGTCATCGCCACCCCGCTCGAGTTTGCGGACATCCGGTTTTCAGGGATTCACGTCCCGGACGAGGCCAAAGACAAGCGAGCGTTTCAGGTGACGCACACGACGTTTGTGGCAGGAAGGCCTAACTCCGCCTACTTTGGACTGGCGCCGGATCAAATCATTCCGGATGTCGTGCTTACCCGCGAAAACCCGGAGATTCCGTTCTCTTCGATTGGCCTTGCGGGCGAGACGGACGACGGCGCCTTGCCTGTTTACAAACTGTTTTCAAGAGAAGAGCTCGAGGACGAAACGCTTGACACCCTCTTTACCGAGCGGGCCGATACGCTCCGCTTGGTGTGGAAGGCGTACCCCGTCCTGCAGCCGATGGCCAAATGGCCGCCTTTTCGACTCGGACCCGGGCTCTACTACGTCAATGCGATGGAGTCGGCCGTTTCCACGATGGAAACTGAGGCGATCGCCGCTCAAACGGTCGTTAATCTCATGGCTCGGGACATGTTGATTTGAAATAAACAAAAGGGCGCGTGTCAGCCCGTTACATGGATGAGCGCTTCGCGCAGGCGATCAAGAGCCCGCCGAAGGTGGCGGTAGTACGTGGCCCGGCTCACATGGAGGTCGTCGGCGACGGCAAGGGGAGGTCGGCGCAGAAAGAACGTCTCAAAAAGGAGTTTTCGATCTTCCTCCGTAAACGGAGGCGCGAGGGGCGCACCATCGACTAGGACGTTCTTTAGTTGGGTCCTCAACTGGTCGGGATTAACGCCAATAGCGGTCGCAGCCCGGCTGCGCTCCCACACATCGGGGTCGTTAAAGTTGGCAAGCAGTGTGCGCAGGTCGGCCAGCGCCAGGGCATTCGCTCGCACGAGGCCGTGCGGCTCTCGGCCACGAGCGTCGTCAATAAAGGAGAGCGCCCAGGGGCCGAACCGACCCGAGCGAAGGTCGAGCTCGTAGAGGATCCACCGAAGCCCGAGGTGCGACAAGACACGGGCGCCGTCCTGATACATCTGAAACCCGAGGCTCTCGAGCAGTTGCACGAGCGCGGGTTGTCCGGCGCCGAGCAAAGCCCGGGTGCCTTCCCCCAGGCGAGCAAGGCCGTCTCGGATCAGTCCGCCGATGATCTCTTCCAAGGAGAACGCCTCGCTCTGCCGGGCCGCGCCCACCATCACCGCAAAGTACGTGTCCGCCTCCTCGGCAGGCAGCGCCAAGATTCGCTCGTGCTCCACGGGGAGATGCCGAGCGAGCGCCCCCGGTTCGATCGCCTCGATGCGCTCTGCCGTGTCCCGCCACAGAAGAACCGTGGCGAGCATGCCAAGACACTCCCCTTCCTCCGAGCGCGCGACTCGGCACATCTCCGGAAACTCCTGAACGATACAATCGAGAAGTTGATGGTACGATTCCGGTTGATGAAAGACGAACGGCTGGGAGCCCCACTCGTCTACGAGGCGATGGAGCTCCGGCAAGTCCTCTAGGCGCGCCGATCGCATCAATGACAGCGGCAAGGACGATAGTATGGCGTAGTTCTCGGCAGACGGCAGGGCATCCGAACAGACGGTAAGGAGCGTTCGCGCATACGCCGCGGCCTCTTGGGGCGGGGCCGAGTCGAGTCGCTTTAGGAGGGCGAAGGCTGCCAACTTGCGAATCCGGCGATAATGCTCCATGTCCTGCTTTTGCAGTTCGGCAAGGAGGTATTGGCGGGCGACATCGTGCAACCGAAACCCGCGGCGCGAGGATTGGACAAAGGAGAGGCGGGCCAGCGAGTCGAGTCGCTCCGGCCCGAGTCGCTCCCCGGCGACGTGCGCGATGAGCGCCGCGTCCGCTTCCGGCACGACGGCGAGAACATCGAGCAAGGGTTGCAGTGAGGTTCCAGCCGTCTCCCGCAGCAGTCTGACGGTTACGGCGAGGGTGAGGTCGCTCTCTTCGTGGTCGATTGCATCGGGGCGGCGGAAAAAAGCGTCCGCAGCCAACGAAAGTGCGAGCGGCAATCCACCGGTGCGTCGGATGAGGTCCTCGATGGCGGTGTCGGCGACGCCGACGCGCCCCAAGTATTCCTTGGATTCGCTGCGGCTGAGCGGCTCCAAGGGACAATGGTGAAGGCGCACTTTCCAACCAGGATCGTCACGCCATCGTTCAGACAATTGCTGTCTCGAAGCGACCACGATGAGTTGGCCGGTAGACGGAAACGCGGCGAAAAACCGCTCCCGGAGCCAACCATCGATCGGCTCGAGCTCCTCAAAATTGTCGATGCACCAAACCGTGCGCTGATCCCGACGTGGAACGAATCGGGCAGCGCCCCCGCTTGCTTCGGCGGACTGCGCCTGTGAGTCAATGACTGTATCGAGATAGCTTAAAAAACCCAAAGGCGTGCGGCCGCAGGCGCCGCCGTCCACCCAGATCGGCAATGCCCCGTGAGCTCGAGCAAGCTCCTGGATGCGCAAAAGCAGCGTGGACTTGCCGACGCCCCCCATCCCGGTGACTGAAATGACCGCGGTCGGAGTGTTTGGGTCGGAGAGCCGCTGTGAAACGGACTCGAGCTCGCTTTTTCGGCCGACAAAGAGACGGCTGCGCTCCCGCGCGACCGCCTTGTACAGAAGGTCGACCACGTCGGGACCCCCTTCGTCCCACAGTATTCGACCAAGGGACGGGAGCTCCTACGT
>CAYRIY010000069.1:0-19408 GCA_964424335.1 uncultured Clostridia bacterium | reverse complement strand
GCCCTTCGGGATCGTCCGGAGGGCTTTTTTCATCGTGGAAGGGATCCCCGAATATTTACCTAATTTGTTTGTCCGTAAGCGCTTTCGGCGACGAAATCTCTCGTGATAGGAATGAACGATGTGCGGCAAATGTTGCGAAGTCTAATCTTGATCTCGATGCTACTGCTCGTCATGCTCCCCACGCACGTAGGCGCCCAGAGTGAAATCGTCGTGGGCACGACCGTCTCGCTCAGCGGACCATACCAATCGGCGTCTGCTTCCCAGTATGCCGGCCTGCAACTTTGGCGCGACCTCGTCAACGCGGAAGGCGGAATCCTCATCGGCGGCACGCGATACCCTGTGCGACTTGCGGTCTACGACGACGCTTCCGATCCCGCTCGCATCCCCGCCCTCTATGAGCGACTCATTCACCATGACAACGCGAACTTTCTCATGTCGTCGTACTCATCGGCCATCGGCCTCGCAGCGGCCGCAGTCGCCGACGAGCACGACATGATCATCATTCTCCCGGGATCCGGCGCCGATGAGATCTTCTCAAACGGCTACAAGGCCGTGTACCAGATCTACACCCCCAGCAGCCGCTACCTGACGCCTGCTCTCGAGGTGCTCGCCAACCGGTCGCCTGGGGCGCGAGTCGCACTGGTCTACGAGAACGACCCGTTCGCAGTCAACGCAATCATCCGCGCTCGAGAGTTTGCTCGTGAAATCGGGCTTTCCGTCGTGTTTGACCGAGCCTACCCCGCGGCGGAGACCGATTTTCGCGATTTGGTACGAGACCTCAAAACCGCGCTCCCCGACGCCGTAATCGGCGGCGGACACCTCTATGACGGCATTGCGCTCACCAAGGAACTTGCGGCGGCGGATCTGCGGATCCAGTTTCTAGCGCTCCTATCTGCGCCGTCCTTCCCGGAGTTCAGCGAAATCGGCCAGGGAGCAATCGGCGCAATCTACCCGTCGCAGTGGGAACCGGAAGTTGAATATCGACCGACCTTTGGACCGACTCCTGCGGAATTTGTGCGCGCCTACGAGGAGCAGTTCGGTGCAACGCCCGATTACTATGCCGCCTCCGGATTCAACGCCGGGCTCGTATTGCAGCACGCGCTTGAACAAGCGGGCACGCTGGATCCGGACGCCGTGCACCGCGCGCTCGATGAGACGGACATCGTCACATTCTACGGCGAGGTGAGCTTTGCCGCCGAGCCGGAGCGGCACGGCATGCAAGTAGGGCACGACATGTTGCTCGTGCAGCTACAGGTCGACTCGGACGGATCGATTGTAAAAGAAATCGTATGGCCCGAAGCCGCAAAGAGTGCGGACCTTCTCTTTCCCAAACCCTAAACGCACCAGGGGCGGAGACCGTACGCAACCCGTACGGTCTCCGCCCCTAGAGTCACTCAAATTCCTTTCACGCCGTCAACCTGGACTTATCCGAGAACTTACTTGGTCACTCGGGCGATGATTCCCTCGACGAGTGGTTTTACTGTGTCCAACATCGCAGTTACCGACATCGTTCCTTCGGCCACCTGCCGCAAGTATGGAACGAGAAGCGCATCGATCTCATCCATGCCCGGCATCGCAAAGAGCGGCTGTGCAAAATCGACCTCTTCGAGGAACACCGCCATGTTGACGCTGGGATCCGTCTCGATGAACACGTTGGCAAGCGACCGGCGCGCGGGCTGAAGCGAAGCCACCTCGACTAGGATTTGCTGGCCTTCGCGGCTTGCGAGAAACTTCAACAATTCCCATGATAGCTCAGGATCTTTTACCCCTTTGGGAATGCCGAAGATGGAGCCCGAAAGCAAGTTGGCGCGCTTTGCGCCGACCGGTCCTTGGACAACGCCGTACTCGAGTGAGGGATTGGCGTTCATCGAGCTCATTCGCCATGGACCATCCTGCAGCAAGCCCGCTCGGCCTTCGACAAAGGGCGCCGCCGCGGCGGATCCTTCGATGTATTCTGCCGGCGAGACCCTGTAGACGTGCGCCATGTCCGCGTAAAACTCCAACGCCTCAACGGCCTCGTCCGAGTCGAGCGTGAAGCGGGTCGGGTTGAGCAGGTCGTCGACGATGTCCCCATTGTTTGCCCAGACCCACATCATTTGGTACATCAGGCGCGTGTCACGTACAAAGCCCCACTGCTGCGTCGCTCCGCTGCCGTCCACGCGCGTCAGTTTCTGCGCCGAACTTAGCCATGTGTTCCAATTCCACGCGTTCTGGCTGTAAAGTTCTGGAGGTTGAGCCAGACCTGCCTCCTCGAAGAGCGTCGCATTGTAGAACGTGCCGCGAACCGCACTCTCCTTTGGAAATCCGTAGAGCTGACCTTGCCCAAAGCTTGACCCATCGTAAAGGTAGGGCGTGAGCACTGCGGGGAAAAAGTCGTCGATGTCAAATCCGTCTCGCTCGATCCACGCGTCCAGCGGCATCAGGAGCCCTTGCTTGATGAAGCCGGCCGCATTTTGAATCGTCGAGAACACGATGTCCGGCGGCGTGCCGGCGGCAATCCGCACGATGACGTCGTCGTGGCTGAGCCCCAGGTTGGTATGGACTTTGACGTTCGGATGCAGCTCTTCAAATCTGTCGGCGACCGCTCTATAGCCCGCCTGCTCCTCAGCCGATCCCGGCGTGTCCCAGAAAAGCTCGATCGTTTGCGCCAAGGCGAGACTACTTAATCCAAACAAGAGCGCCAACGCCGTCAACCATATCCTCATCCATGCCGTCCGTCGATACCGCTTCATTCGTTTACCGCCCCCTTTTCTGCGATTCCCTTTATTTTGAGTTGTGGGAAATCTCTCTCGACAATGCTCGAGACGCGATGACCCTTAGAGCACAAGTTACTTCAAAATATATCAGAATTCCTCTATATTACCCACACATCACCTACTTGTCCACTCGATCGCCACGATCTACACACCACGAATGAGAAAGGGCCCTTACTATATAAGGGCCCTGATCTTCGCCTATCATTCTGGCGCCTTAAATGATCGCTATTCAAAGTAAAGCGGGTTCGTCCAAGCCACACGATTCCTGCTATCGACGACTTCGATCCGCACAAATTTCTCCGTGCCCCGCAATGTATACGACGCCTGTTCGAGCAAGTCTCCGGTTGCTGCGCCGTGCTCTAAGACGCCGTCCGCCCACACACTTTTCCCACGCGGGCCGCCCGTCATAAAATGAATCGCCGCGGCCTGTGAGCACTCCACGGAAATGACGCCGTCGCTAATTGTGACCTCGTGGATTTCGGGACCTGCCGACGCGTAGAAATGCCCCTTCTCGATGGCCTCCAAGATCGCCTGTGAGGTCAGGCTTTCTGCCTTCACCATGAGCCATCCGCCTCCCGCATCGCCCTCGAGTGAATGGGAGTCGTCGGTCGCAATCCCAAAGACCCGCTTCCCGCTAAGGCTCAGCATATCCCAGTAAATGTCGCCTTGACCCGTGTTGTTTTCAACCGCGGACGCATAGTTGAGGCACTCGATCCCGATATAGTTCTCCAATTGCAGAAACTCTTCGTCAACGATGTTGCCCGACCACTTTGGGTGGGCGACAAAAGGCAAGCCCCCGGCCTCGCGAATCGCGTCGATCAACCTTTGCGGATCGTCGTCTACCCGGCAATCGCAATCTGAAGAGACGCCGATCCCCACCACATGATAGAGTCCGACGCGGCCTTCGCGCACGTCGCGGGTGTTTAGCTCGACTCCAGGGATCGTCAAGAACTCCGAATCACCGTTTACCTCCGTCACCTTGCGGTGATCCGTGAGGGAAAGGAAGTCATAACCCCGGCTCTTATACCACGCGACCACGTCTGCAGGCGGTTTCTTGCCGTCCGACTCCGTCGAGTGGCAATGCAGATTTCCCTTGTACCAACTGCCGCTTACGTCTCCGAAGATCTTCTGGGCCCTTCCTTGCGTCGCCATGTCTCGTCAAAACCCCTTTTGGAAATACTGGTCCGCGCGTGTGTCTCACAGCAATGTGTATTTGCGTGCATGTATGGGTCAGACTAGGCTTTATGGCTTCGGGAAATCGGCGAAGATTACCTCGACGCCTTTCGCCTTAAGCGCCTTTACGGTCTGGTCGTCCGCGAGTCGGCTCGTGACGCACACGTCGATCGACTTTACTTCGCAACAGTTGACAAAAGCGACCACACCCAGCTTGGTATGGTCGGCCACGACGATCACTTGGCCGGCTCGCTGCGTCATCATTCGGCGGAGTCGGGCTTCCGGCTCGTGGTAATCGGTGACGCCCTCTTCCGGGCTGACTCCCCCTGCTCCGATGATTGCCTTATCGACGTGGAAGTCTCTAAGCCCGGACTCGGCCAAATAGCCCGACGTGGAGACGTCTCCTTGGCGCACGCGCCCCCCTAACATGTACACGCTGATCGAGGGGTGTGGCGTCAACTCCTGCGCGGCCCGCAACGAGTTGGTGAGCACGGTGAGTTGGGAGAGCCGATGCAGGTTGCGGGCCACTTCCATCACCGTGGTGCCGCCGTCGAGAATGACAACCTCGCCGTCACGCACCAAGTCAGCCGCCACCTTGCCGATCGCCCTCTTTTCGTCTGCGTTCGCTGACTCGCGAGCGTCGTATGGAGGCTCGTCAAGCGCCCGACGCACGCTGGTGATGCCTCCGTACACCCTCCTGACCAGGCCTTTCTCTTCCAGGTGATTGAGGTCCCGGCGGACGGTCTCCCTGGAGACGCCCAGATGCTCGATGATGTCTTGAGTCCGGAGGATCGTCCTCCCCTTGAGCAGTTCGAGTATTTCTACATAGCGCTCGTCCGCAAGCATCCGTCCCACATACCCCCTTTCACACTCTCTTTTTTCCAATACGCCGGGCAGGATCCTGCCCGTCACCGAGGAAGTTGCACCAAAATACACGCACATGCACAATATGACACGTCAAAATACCGCAAACAGCCAGCAGTTGGTCCAGGGTTAGCTGCGAGTGCGGTTTGGGCAGGGCAGAGGAAGGAAGCGACTCATGACCGTACTAGCAATCGCGCTGATCCTCGTCGCGGCAGTCTTTCACGCTACATGGAACTTGGTGGCGAAGCAAGCAGAAAAGTCGGGTGGCGGCCCGCTATTTGTTTGGCTCATAGCCGTCTTGGCGTCCCTTATCTACGCGCCCATCGCTTTCTACCTCTTGCTCTCCGCCTCGGTCAACGTAAGGCTGGGCCTCGCCGAAATCGCAGCGATCTGCGTAAGCGCCGCGATTCACCTTGGTTACTACCTCACGCTGCAGAAGGGATATCGTGTCGGCGACCTTTCGTTGGTCTACCCCATTGCCCGCGGCACGGCGCCGCTTCTTGCCACGGTCGGAGCGATCGTCCTTTTTGGCGAGCGCCCTTCGCTCATGGCATTCTTCGGAGCCCTACTCGTTTCGGCCAGCATCTTCTTGCTGGCCGGAGACCGGGGCGCAAAGGGCGACCGCGCGTCCACCAACCGGGCGATTCGGTACGGGCTGTTGATCGCGGTGATGATCGCCACATACACACTGTGGGACAAGAACGCCGTCAGCGTCCTACTTATCTCGCCAATCCTCTTGGACTGGGGATCCAACGTGATTCGCGCCTTCATGCTCTTACCCTACGTCGTGCCTCGCTGGGCGGATGCGAAGCAGGAATGGTTCGAGAACGGCCGGCGTGCCGTCGTGGTTGCCATCTTGAGCCCCTTGGCCTACATCTTGGTCTTGCAGGCCATGTCGTTCACCCCGGCAAGCTACGTCGCTCCTGCCCGCGAAGTGAGCATTCTGGTGGGAACCGTGATGGGCGCTCGCTTCCTCAATGAAGGGGGCACTTGGAAGAGGCTCACCGGCGCCTGCACGATGATCATTGCCCTGATGGCGCTCACCTTTGGATGATGGTTTTTGTATTGTCGACGAATTTGTGGACGATACGCCGCTCGGCGATGCACCAAGTGTGGGCGTTGATGCCAAGTTAAAATCGAGAATGCACCATAAAAAAAGCTGCACCTAAAGATTAGGTGCAGCTTTCTTATGATCAGCCTTGAAACGTGTGCGGCATGCGAGGCGACGATTACTTGTCTTGCGCCGCGAGCCTCGCATTGAGCACCGGAGCCAGCCGGTCTACCGCCGCCCTGGGCGCCTCCTCACCCTTGAGCACGCCTGCGAACATCGACACGAGTTGTGGCCACATCTCGGACATGGACTCCACTTCCCATGCAACGGTCCTAAAGCTCGGAGGATCGAGGATCGGTCCGTAAATGTCCATGCGGTCGGCGCCAGGAGGGAGCGGCCCTTCGAGGCCAAACGTGCGCCGGCCAACCACCGTCGCGGGCTCTACGCCCATCGAGCCGAGGTACGCTTGGATCTCGTCAGAGTTGTAAAACTTGATGAACTCCCACGCTGCTTCGGGATGCTTCGTACCTTTAATCGCGGCCATCACGTGCCACTGGGCGTACGTCGAGGTCTCCGCTCCACCGCCTCGAGGCATGTACGTAGTCCGCCAATCGAACGTCTCATGATGCTTCATGGTCATCAACGAACCGATGTACGGCTCCCAGTTGACGACCATGGCGGTCTCACCCGTCTCCCACACCGAGTTTGTGGGGCCCACCGTACGCACCGAACGGTCATCGTTGGCAAGCCGCGTCGCAAAATCGAGAGCATCAACAAAGGCAGCGTCTTGAATCGCGACCGACGACCCATCGTCGCTTAGGAACGAACCGCCAAAGAGTTGACCCCAAAGGTACAGGTGACCGTCGTGAATGTGGTCAAGCCCCCAGCGATCAGGATTTCCGTCACCGTCGCGATCTACGGTGAGCAAACGAGCATACTGCGCAAACTCGTCCGTCGTCCAGCCCTTCTGAGGCGCCGCCAACCCAGCTTCTTGGAAGATATTATCGTTGTAATAGAGCAACATGGAACCAAATGCCCACGGCACCCCGTAAATCTTGCCGTTTCGCGCGGCCAGCGAATGGGTTACGGGCATGAAGCGATTCATATCGTACCCGTCCCGCTCGATAAAGGGCGTTAGGTCCACGGCAATCTGCTCCAAGTTGGGGCCTACGGTAATGCCCCGCAGCGTAGCGACATCTGGGGCAACGCCACCGGCCACCTGCACGATCACTTCTTCAAGGAGCGCTTGGGACCATGGACCGGGCACGAACGTGACGCGAATGTCCGATTGAGACTCGTTAAACCGGCGTACGATCTCTTCTTCCGCCTCACGGCCGGCGCCGCCGGACTGCCACGATGTGTAGGTAATCTCTATTTGCGCCTGAACGGACACCGCAAGCGCCAAAACGAGCAACAACGCAGGAATGAGACGACGAGCGACAAACATCAGGTTTTCCTCCTATCGGCGTTGGGTCATACTTGCTTCTACCTGGTCTTTAGCAAACCTCTAGCAAATCTTTGAAGGGCGGCGCAATGTACTACGCCGCAACCGCACATGCCGAAAACGCTACGATAGCATCACTCCGTTCACGTGCCCAATTGCGTCCAATTGATCTTTTTGCATCACTTTGTTCACACAAACCATCATCGACTGCTTGATTCTTTGCACAAAGCTCTATTCCTGTCGCACGATGGACGGATTTTTTCCAGGGAGCTAGAATTTGCTTTGAGGGAAAGATGGTAGAATTCGCCGGAGCTAAACGTTGCCCACGATACGACATTCGTTACGACGTATTCGGGCAAGACTGCGGGGGGGTGCTGAAATAGCGAAGACCTCGAAGTACGAAGGGGCGGCCGGCGCCGTTACTCAGGTACTTGAGTGAAAACTTGAGTCCGAAATAAACAACGCCCTCCGGAAACTGGCTTCCGGAGGGCGTTTGCTTTGGTGGGCAGAGAGGGACTCGAACCCCCGGCCTCTACGATGTGAGCGTAGCGCTCTAACCGGCTGAGCTATCTGCCCGGATTATCCCTAGCCATCCCAATATACCTCGAAGTCTAAGACGCTGTCAAGGCCGCGTCCCGAGATCCAGAAGTCCTGTGGGGAACGCGGCGAATCCATTATGCGCCTCGTCCCCCAAGGACCGTATCGAGATTTTCGATCTAAAAGAGCGTACTGCGCATCAAGGTCGCCGATCGCGGCCGGCCGATTGAAACGATCGAGACAGGCACATCGACCAACTCCGAGATTCGCTCTACATACCTCTTGGCGGCGGCAGGCAACTGCTCCCATTCGGTGACGCCGCTCAGATCGCCGCTCCAGCCCTCAAAGCTTTCGTAGATCGGCTCGCACTCTTCGAGCACGTCGTGGCGCGCGGGGAAATGTTCCAGTCGTTCGCCGCGATAGTTGTACGCCACGCAAACCTTGACCTCGTCAAGGTCTGCAAGCGTATCGACGCTCATGAGCGCGAGGTCGGTCAAACCGTTTACCCTCGCCGCATAGCGCACGACCACAGCGTCAAACCAGCCGCAACGCCGGGGACGTCCGGTCGTGGTGCCATACTCCTTGCCCTTCTCCCGGATCTGATCTCCGATCGCATCGTGTAGCTCAGACGGAAAAGGTCCCGTGCCCACACGAGTCGTGTACGCTTTGGAAATGCCCAAAATGCGATCAACCAACCGAGGGCTGACCCCTGCGCCTTGTGCAATTCCACCCGCGGTCGGCGACGACGACGTAACGAAGGGGTATGTCCCGTGATCGACATCGAGCATGGTCCCTTGGGCGCCTTCAAATAGCACATTCTTGCCTCGTTTGAGCGCGTCGTGAACAAGGAGCGACGTATCTGTGACGAGGGGACGAAGCCGCTCTGCAACGACACGGTACTCCTCGATGATCTCTTCCACGCCAAGGGGCGGGTGACCGTAGTATCGCTCGAGCATCCGGTTTTTGCTGGGGAGCACGGCGTTTAACCGCTCCCTAAAGCGATCCGGATCGACAAAATCCACCATCCGGATCCCGGAGCGGGCCACTTTGTCCGTATACGCCGGCCCGATCCCTCGACCCGTGGTGCCGATTTTCTCGCTTCGTTCGTTCTCTTCCAACTCGTCTTGAAGCTTGTGGTAACGCAAGATCACGTGGGCGCGCTCAGAGACGTGGAGCGGCAGGTCCTTAATCCCTCGTTCGGCCAGGTGATCGATCTCATCCACCAAGACCAACGGGTCGACCACAACGCCGTTTCCGATAACGCATTGGGTTGCCGGGTGGATGGCCCCCGACGGGATCAAGTGAAGCTTAAACACTTCGTCGCCGACGATCACCGTGTGTCCGGCGTTGTTCCCACCTTGATACCGCACGACGAGATCTGCTCGTTCCGCAAGATAGTCCGTAATCTTTCCCTTGCCCTCATCGCCCCACTGGGTGCCGATCACCGCAACGCTGGGCATAGCCATGCCCTCCATTCCACAAATTGACGCGCGCCAAGGCCGGCCGCGATTGATGGGGCCCACTCTGCAATCTGCAGATCCTCCGCAAGTCGCCGCGAAGGGGCCTTTCGCCACCTAGTAAGCCGCCGGTTGACGGGTAAAATCATAGCAGAGGCGGTTGGGAGTGTCAAACCGAAACACGAACATTGGCGCTAAGTTCTAAAATTTTATTCGGAATGTGTCTCGTCTTGAATGCGTCCGAGATCTCGGGCCCACGGGCATGATAAATAGGCCGGACACTCCGCAAGGCACGTCTTGATATCGTTTTGCGCACAAAGGTTGAGGCCTTGCAGGTAAAGCGGCATGACGCCGACGTTTGGCATCTCCAGATTCCCCGGTTTCAGCAACTTGAGTCGCTCGAGCGGCAGCCGGGTGTAGCGATCATGGTAGCCCGTCGCCCAATCGCTTAAGTCCCGCCAAATCCCGTGAGCCTTGAGCGTCCGGCATACCCAAAACGCCAATTGCTTCACGTGACGAAATGACTGCAGCGCTCGAATCAACGCCTCCTCATCGACAGGCGCCACGGGCTCCTCGCCGCCGTCATCGATCGCGGCTTGGAGGTAGATCGCATTAAGGTCGCCTTGCCAGCATTCGACGATGCGCTTTGCATTGTAAATCAGTGCGTCGATTTTGCCCTCTTTGCTTCCGAGCGCCCGGTAATGCGCGTCGAAGATCTTGCGCAACGCTTCCTTAGCATGTTCGGGGGACTCCGCCAGGCGGTAGGGATCCGTCAGTCCGGCCTCTCGCAACCTGGCAAAGGTCTGTTGGACAACGCCGTCACTCACACGAGCGCCGAGCAAGACCGCAACCACGAGCAACTCCCATCGCCCTTCAGCCGTTGAGAGGTCGATCCGCGCATCGCCAAGCGCCATCACCGGAGCCATCCAAACGCCGTCCCAAAAGGAGCGAATGCGACCAAGCGGATCAAGGCTCCTCGCGTCGCCCGCTTCCTCTCCCAAGCCACATGCACACGCCGGGGGATCGCCTTTCGCATTGCCCGCGCGGTCCTCGTCAGCGGAGCCCCACAGATGGACCATGGTCGGATCAGGTTTGCCTGCGGCCTGCCTCAACTCGTGCGCGAGCTCCGCGAGCACGTCTGCGGCCCGCTCCACCAAGGCGTTAACCTTTGAGATGTTCATCGTCTGCGTTTACCTCCGTCCCACGAAATGAAAAGCCGATCCCACGCCCTCAAATAATGGGACCGGCCGGAGGTACAAAGTAGACGAGCGATGCTACGCCTTTAAAGGCGGAGAATCTGGGCACAACTTAAGTATATCACCAGGCCTCGCTATCGCAAACCAAACCGAAACAACGCGTGCGCATTTCGTGTCGTTACATCCGCTAACTCGGCAACCTCGAGGCCGAGAAGACCCGCAAGCGCTTTTCCGGATTCAACGACGTAGGCGGGCTCATTGCGCTTTCCTCGAAACGGCACGGGGGCCAAATAGGGAGCATCCGTCTCCACGATCAAGCGTTCCAGGGGCATTGCTGACAGCAACGCACGAAGCTCGTTTGCGTTCTTAAACGTTATGGGGCCCCCGACGCCGAGGTAAAAACCCATGTCGAGCGCGGCTTTGGCCGTCTGTTCCGACCCCCAAAAACAGTGCAATACGCCGCCGACTTCGCCCGCATCTTCTTCCCGCAAGATGCGTATCACATCGTCGTCCGACTCGCGATTGTGAACGACAAGCGGAAGCCCGACTCTTTTTGCGATCCTGATCTGCTCGCGAAAGACGCGGTGCTGGACGTGGGCGGGCGAAAAGTCGTAGTGGTAATCGAGCCCGATCTCACCGAGGGCGCAGACCTTGGGATGGTCCAACAAAGGAGCAAGCGCCTCGTAAATGTCTTCTGGCGCCCTTACAGCCTCGTGTGGGTGAATCCCGACGCTCGCCCACACTTCCTCCCTTTCTTGCGCAAGGCGAGTCGCAGCCGCCGAAGCCTCGACCGAATCCCCGATGCAGAGGATTCGGCCGACTCCGGCAGCCTTAGCCCGATCGATCACCGCGTCGCGGTCCTCGTCAAAGGCCTTCGACGTCAAGTGAGCGTGGGTATCGATCCACATTACCGCACCGCGCTTCCAGGAGGGAGATCCTTTTCTACCGTGACGAGCGCCAACTCCCCGCTCTCGTCGGAGGCCGCAAGGAGCATCCCTTGCGAGATCTCGCCACGCAGCTTTGCCGGCTTGAGGTTGGCCACGACGACGATCAGTTTTCCGACGAGGCTGTCAGGCTCGTAGTGCTTGGCGATGCCCGCTACGATCTGCCGTTGCTCTCCCCCGACGTCGACTTTTAGCTTGAGAAGCTTGTCGGCGCCCTCAACTTTGCCCGCTTCGAGCACCTTCGCCACTTTCAATTGCACCTTGCTGAAATCGTCGATCGAAATCAAGCCATTGCTCTCTTCCACTGGCTTCGTCTCCTTGACTTTGAGTTCGTTTTCGTCGCCGTGATTTGCGCTGCTCGCGTTGGCATCGGCCGCCTCCGGCGCTGCCGCTTCCTTCTCTAGTCGCTCGTTTTCCGCAACCAGTCGATCGAGTGTCTCCTCGACGTCGAGGCGAGGGACGATCGGCGCCCCGCCCTTTACCTTGACACCCGGAGTAGTCGCACCCCAGGCGGCATCGGCAAACGCAAACTCCGTCGGCGAGCGATCGATCGAGAGCTGATCGAAGATTTTCGCCCCGATACCAGGCAGGAATGGAGCGATGAGCAAGCCCACGATGCGAAGCGCTTCAAATACGTAATACATCACGGTCGCAAGTCGATCCGTCCGCTGCTCGCGGGCGAGGGCCCACGGCTCTGATTCGTCGATGTACTTGTTGATCGCCCGGACGAGATGCCATAGCTCCACCAGTGCCTGACTCAAGTGAAGGGAGCGGACTTCTTTGTCAACGGCGATCGCGGTCTTTTCGGCGAGCTCCCGCAATGCGAGATCCGTTGGCTCAGGCTCTCCCGGCTCAGGAATCGTGCCGTTGCAAAACTTGCCGAGCATCGCAATGCTGCGGTGCAGCGAGTTGCCGAGGTCGTTGGCCAGATCGGAGTTGATTCGCTCGACCAGCGCCTGCGTGTTGTAGCGGGCATCCTGACCGAACGTCACTTCCCGCAGCAAAAAGTAGCGGATCGCATCGCTTCCGAAGTGGTCGATCAGCCTGTTCGGATCGACGACATTCCCTTTGGATTTTGACATCTTGCCCGTGTCCGAGAGAAGCCAGCCGTGCGCGTACACTTGCTTTGGCAGCGGAATCCCCGCTGCGAGCAAGATCGCGGGCCAGATCACCGTGTGAAACCGCAAGATGTCCTTGCCGACCACGTGACAGTCGGCCGGCCACCACTTTTGATACTCCGAATCGTTGTGCAAGTAGCCGATGCCGGTCAAATAGTTGGTCAGCGCATCGATCCACACGTACGTCACGTGTTTGGGATCGAACGGAACGGGAATTCCCCACTTGAACGTCGTCCGGGAGACCGATAGGTCCTCGAGCCCGCTCTTGATGAAACTGACCATCTCGTTGCGACGACTATCCGGTTGAATGAACTCTGGATTTGCCTCGATGTGCTCGAGCAACCGGTCGGCGTACTCGGAGATGCGGAAGAAGTAGCTCTCCTCCTCCACCCACTCCACCGGCCGACCGCAGTCGGGGCAGTTTCCGCTCTCGAGTTTGCTCTCCGCCCAAAATGCCTCACAGGGCGTACAGTACCAGCCGTCGTAGGAGCCTTTGTAGATGTCGCCCTGATCGTAGAGCTTTTGAAAGATGTGTTGCACGACTTCCTTATGCCGCGGTTCGGTCGTGCGGATGAAGTCGTCGTAGGAAATGTCGAGGCGTCGCCATAGTTCTTGAAACGTGGCCACGATCTCGTCCACGTGTGTCTTGGGGTCTTTCCCCTTGGCCTCAGCAGCTCGCTGAACTTTGAGGCCGTGCTCATCGGAGCCGGTGAGGAAAAACACCTCCTCGCCCAAAAATCGACGCCACCTAGCCACCGCATCGCAAAAAACCGTCGTGTAGGCGTGCCCAATGTGGAGCCGATCGCTCGGATAGTAGATCGGCGTCGTGATGTAATACGTACCTTTGCTCATTCTCCTGTTCCCCCACTTTCACCGTGCTTAAGATGTGATATAAAAAGAAAAAACCCTCCCCCTTGCAGACAAGGGGCGAAGGTCTCGCGGTACCACCCTAATTTGCCGGCTCCTCACGGAGCGCGGCCTCACCGAGTACTCCCAGCCACCATAGCAAAGGTAGCCGGTTCATACCCTGGCGCTATAACGGGCGCCTCTTTTCCGCTGCAAAACGGGGGAGAATTTGCATACGGAAATCCCGTTGCCACCTACTTGCCCATACCAGGGCTTTCAGCGCAAAGCTCAGGGGCCATGTTCAACGAGTCGCTTTGCCGCCGGCTTTCACCTATGGACCTTTCGTCAAGGTCGCCCCGGCTCTCTTTTGGGCAGAGCTCGTCGCCTACTCTTCCCCATCATTGCCGATCAACTTTGATGGCGTCACTTCGTGAACAGTTTTTCATCACTATAGCGAATGGATTCGGCAGTGTCAAGATTACATAAGCATCATAGGAACCTATCCACCTGGGAGGACCGACCATGAAAGATGGTGAGCTGATTCTCTTGGCCGTTGCAGTGGCGGGGGTAATCTGGAGAAACGACCTCGTGGCGATCGCCGCAGGTAGCACCTTGCTTTTCTCCGTGATCGGATCGCCCACCCACCTCACGATGCTCGACCGCTTCGCTGTGCCTGTCGGCGTCATCTTTCTGACGATCGGACTCCTAGTCCCCTTTGCCAACGGCCAACTCGGTTTCCCCGCAGTCACCCGCACACTCCTTAGTCCGTCCGGCTTTATCGCCATCGCAGTCGGGGCGGCATCGTCGTACCTGGCCGCCGACGGCGTGAAGCTGCTCGTCGTCCATCCCGAGGTCCTCGTGGGACTTGTCATCGGCACGATCGTGGGCGTCTCGGCATTCGGCGGCATTCCCGTGGGACCGCTTGTCGCCGCCGGTTTGGTCGCCCTCGTCTCTTATGTGTTGCGCCTTTGATTCGTACGCAGCCTCGGGGCGGCCGCCGAATTTGGGCGCCTCCCAGGTGGATAACGCTTCCACAAGAGAAAAAAACATCCATCCTGCCGTTGACGCGTTCTGGAAATTTTAGTATACTCGACCTGCAAACATTGTCGAACGATGTCGAAAGTGGGGATGGACGTGAAGTCCACAGGGATCGTCCGGAAAGTGGACGAACTCGGTCGGGTCGTAATTCCAATCGAGCTTCGTCGGACGCTGCAGATCGCCGAAAAAGACGCACTCGAGATCTACGTAGACGGCGAAAAGATCATCCTTAAAAAGTACGAACCTGCCTGCATCTTTTGCGGCAACGCCGACCACGTGCATATCTACAAGGACAAGAACATATGCACGAGCTGCCTCGAGGAGATGCGCAGCGTTTCGTAAGGACGTCACGGGTCCGGGGTGTCGGGGACATCTGTAGTCGACAATTGAATAGCAGCGTCGTAAACTCTATTTCGGTTCACACCCAAAAGGGAAGCCACCTCGAGTACGGCTTCCCTTTTAGTTTTGCCCGATTTTAAACTCTCTTCCAGCATTTGCACGATCTGCGCCGTAGAGACCTCTTGCCGCTCAGATGCGGTTGCGGGAGCGATCACCAAAACAAACTCTCCCCTTGGCGGCGATTGGGCGATCCTTTGGCAAACGTCCTCGGCAACACCCCGCACGATTTCCTCGTGCTTTTTCGTCAACTCTCTCGCCACCGCAACATCTCGGCCTGGGAACACGGCAGCGACATCTTTGAGCGTCGACACGATACGGTGCGGAGCCTCGTAGAATATGAGCGTAGCCTCGAGCGATGCGAGAGTCTGGAAAAGCCTGCGCCTTTCTTGCCCTTTGCGCGGCAAAAAACCACCGAAATAAAACGGATGAGGCGGAAGGCCAGAGGCCACGAGCGCCGTCAAAAACGCCGAAGCGCCCGGAAGCGCGACCACGTCGATCCCGGCATCGATCGCCCCTTTGACCAGCGCGTAGCCGGGGTCGCTGATCGCCGGCGTTCCCGCGTCCGAAACAAGGGCAACGCGCTCCCCCGCAATCAGGCGCCCGACCAGCTCTTCTGCTCGACCCGTCTCATTATGGTCGTGGTAGCTGATCATCGGGGTATCGATCCCGTGGTGGCGCAAAAGTTTCCCTGTGTGGCGCGTATCCTCGGCAGCGATTAGATCGACCTCGCTTAGCACACGCAAGACCCTAAGCGTGATGTCATCCATGTTGCCGATTGGGGTCGCGCACACGTACAGCGTCCCACGCTCAGGCACCGACGGCCTCCTTGTTCAACGCCTTGTACTGTTTGGCGGTCAATTCGACGCGGTCGTTCGACTCCTCGATGCGAACGACGACCGACTCCTTCACGATCAGCACATCGACGACTTTCCCTTTTCCCTTGGGCGTTTGGACCAAGTCTCCGATCTTGGGCAATTCGGCCTTGATCTCCCGGTAGGTATCGGCCTCAAAGCGGAGGCAGCACTTGAGCCGCCCACATGCGCCCGATATCTTGCTTGGGTTGAGTGAAAGGTTTTGGTCCTTGGCATGTCGGATCGAGACAGGCTCAAAGTCGGCAATCCACGTGGAGCAACAGAGCGGTCGACCACAAATGCCCACGCCGCCAACAACTTTCGCTTCGTCGCGGACTCCGATTTGGCGCAATTCGATCCTCGTTCGAAACCGCCCCGCCAGATCTTTTACGAGTTCCCGAAAGTCGACGCGCTTTTCCGAGGTAAAGTAAAAGATCACCTTGCTGTCGTCAAAGGTGTACTCGACGTCGACGAGCTTCATCGGGAGCTCGTGACTTGCGATGCGGCTTTGGCATGTTTCAAACGCCTCTTTTTCACGGGCGCGGTTGGTGCGGTGCTTTTGCCGATCGGCTTCCTCCGCCACGCGGAGCACTTTCCGCAAAGGCTGTGTCACGTCGTCGTCCGGGACGTCTTTGGGCCTTACCGCCGTCTCTCCGATCTCGATGCCCCGGGAAGTTTCGACCACGACCCAGTCTCCCACCTCGATGTCGAGGCTGCCCGGGTCAAAATAGTACACTTTGCCGACTTTCTTAAAACGAACGCCAACGACTCGAATCATGGCGAAAGACTCCTTTGCATGTGCGTCAACATCACATCCAGCGTGAGCCTCAGATTTGCATGGGAGCGCAGCGCTCCCACCGCGTCATCCACGGCGCGCATGGCCTTTGCGATCTCCGGTACGCCCATGCGGGCCGCCTGATCACTTAGCCGGTCCTTGGCATCGTGGTTCGCTATCGCCTCGTCGGCGCCTTCCTTCAGCAATATGAGATCCCTAAGCCATAAGAACATTAGGTTAAGGTATTCGCCGATCCTGTCTTTCTCTTCTTCGAGCGCCTGTCCGATGCGGATGACGGATCGCAAACCGGCGGCTCCGGCTTTGAGTTCCCCGATCCAGACCGCGACTCGGTCCCTCAAGGCCACGATATCGCTCTCTGCCATACTCAAGGCGATGCCGATACGCCCTTCCGCGATCGCCGCGATGAGCTTTGCGCGGTCCTCGGGCACGCCGTGTTCCAATAGGCGTCCCACAACGTCGTCCAGAGCGTTTGGCTGAAAACGAATCAATTGACAGCGGGAACGAATCGTGGGAAGGAGCGCGGAGGCATTCGTCGCTATCACGATTATGACCGTATCGCCCGGCGGCTCTTCAAGCACCTTTAACAGGGAATTTTGGGAGGCGACCGTCATGGTGTGGGCATCGTCGATCATCGCAACTTTTCGCTTACCCTCATACGGTTTTAGGGAGAGAGCATTTTGCAACTCCCGCACCTGGTCGATCCCAATCGATCCGCCGTCCGAGCGCAGGACGTGGAGATCCGGGTGCACCCCGCGCTCGATTCGACCGCATGTTCGGCACATACCGCACGGATCGCCGATCGTGGACGTCGCCTCGCAGAGCAACGCTTGGGCAAACACCAACGCCGTCGTCGCCTTGCCCACCCCTTCGGGGCCGACAAAAGCGTACGCGTGACCGACTCGCCCCTTGGCCAGGCTCGCGCGCAAAAACTTTACAGGCATTGCATGTCCTAGTAACTTGCTCCAACCGCTCACTTGCATCGGTGATTCCTCATCCCACGTCGACATCATCGAATCGAGTCCAGCAAAATGCCTCGGATATCGTCGATTTTAGCCGCGATCGCAAGGGAGTCCTTTGCCTTTGAAAGCACAAGGCGAGCAAGTTGGTCCAATTCTTGATCGACGACGCGAACGAGCACGTGAAACGTGCGCTTGCCAAACCGATTAAACCCCGTCACACTTTCGACTTCGTACGCTTGGAGCAGCCCGTATAGAACATCTCGGATCGCCCGTCGATACTTATCCAAGTTTTCGCGGGTCGGTGCGTCCCGCAGTGCCAAAGCCGCATTGTCGATCGACTCGAGGTCGGCCTGCACACGCGCTTGCGCCAGGTCTGCTTCGGCGCCACTCAGCGCCTCAGCGAAGGTAGTGCGTGCAGAGCTCCTCGAATTTGACGCGAGACCCGACGTCCCACGCGATAGCCTTCGGCGACTAGGGGCGCCTCCGATTCTCACTTGCCGGCGCCTCCCGCTGGCCCGACGACGCTTGCCACGCCAC
This sequence comes from uncultured Clostridia bacterium, assembly GCA_964424335.1. Lineage (GTDB taxonomy): Bacteria > Bacillota > Limnochordia > DTU080 > RSA5 > CAYRIY01. The sequence goes on along the minus strand of CAYRIY010000069.1, from coordinate 1,442 downwards.
GCTCCTCAAGGTGGCGCACGATGCGTTGGTGCACGAGCTCCACCGCTTCCGTCGCGTCGAGCACTTTGATGCGATCCGCATATCGGCCGCTGAGGTCGAGATACCCTTGCCGAACGTCCTGATAAAATCGAAGCCCTCTCGCCTCGATGCGGTCCGGATCTTTGCCTTTGCGCCCCAAGGCGGCTTCGGGCGAAATGTCCAAGAGGAAGGTTACGTCGGGCAAGAGGCCGCCCGTCGCCACTTGATTCACCGTGCGAACCACATCGAGCGATATCTTGTCGCCATAGCCCTGGTATGCCTCCATCGAGTCGGTGTACCGCTCGCAAATGACGACGGTCCCATTTGCGAGCGCGGACCTGATGACGCTGTTTACGTGATGCGCTCGATCAGCCGCCATGAGGAGCGTCTCGGTGACTGGATCGAGCTCTCCTTTTGCGCCTTTTAGGAAAATCTCCCGAATCTCTCGCCCAAGCGCCGTTGCGCCGGGTTCAAAGGTGTGGAGCACACGCCGCCCCATGGTCTTGAAATAGTCGGCAAGGAGTGACGCCTGTGTCGACTTGCCGCAACCGTCGATGCCTTCAAATGTGATGAAACAGCTCATCACACGCGCTCCTCTCTAAGCGGGTGCGGTAATACGACGACCCGCCGCTCGGGGCCTGTGCCGATGCTCGTTGATTGAAGTCGATGCCGTTCGACCAACTTGTGTTGAGACCTCCGGACGGCCGCATTCTGCGGGGCAAGTTGAATCGGTCGCGCCTCCGCCTTTGCTGCGAGGATGGCATCTTCCACCTCTTGCAGCGCATCCGGCGTCCCCTTTCCCCCGACGATATCCGACAGAATGCCTTCGATTTGGTGAACTGTGTTTGAGCGCACGATCTTGATCGGAAGCCCTCGCTCTTCCGCATCTTTGAGCCGCTTTGGCATCTTGCGGTACTGACCTTTCAGCGTCAACACCATGTCCGCGTCTTGAAGCGTCTTGGTAATCAGGACCGGCGCCCGCATGTCCCGAACGGCACGCTCGAGTCGATTTCGGCTCACACCGTAGGGAAAGATCCGCAAGGCCTTCATTTGGCCGTTCCTGGAGCGCTCACCCACGGGATCGTTCGACGGCTCGTTTTCGTGCCTTACGTCGCCGATGCCGGCGTGGATCTCCTCGTGCTCCACCACTTCGATCGATCCGTCCGATGCGCGACGCCGAACTTCGAGCTTGGGCGTCGCTCCCCGGAGCAACCGGTCGACCGCCTTGCTCACGTCTTTGCAGACGGCCAATTGATCTTTCTCCTGAATCTCGATCAGCACGTCGAATGTAGGCGGCGCCTTGCGTTCGAGGACTGTCTTTTGGGTGCCGCGCTTTCTCGCCTCTTCGTCGCGAAGAGTCACTGTTTGAACCCCTCCGACAAAATCGGAGTGCGTCGGATTGAGCACCTGGTTTTCCAGAGTAT